>JAGQPX010000180.1 GCA_020426505.1 Planctomycetaceae bacterium
CCGGATGGTAGTCGAAACTCACGACATCGGGGTCATGAATTGCATCGACATTCACATTCTGCCCAAAAGAATCAAGGACAACATCTGGCGCTCCGTCATCGATTTCGATTTCAGTGACCGAAGTTATAGATCGACTCGCGACCCATCGTGACTGGATGCGTGAAAGGGTATTCTGATCACGGGAAGCTGCGAAGCCTCCGATCAGCAGGTCGTCTCCTTCATCACCGTTCAGGTAGTC
Organism: Planctomycetaceae bacterium; assembly: GCA_020426505.1. Lineage (GTDB taxonomy): Bacteria > Planctomycetota > Planctomycetia > Planctomycetales > Planctomycetaceae > JAHBXU01. The sequence continues at coordinate 239 of JAGQPX010000180.1, forward strand.
AGTTGATTGACCTCCAACTAGTACGTCCTGTCCGACACCTCCCGACAATGTGTCACTTCCTTCGTCCCCCAAAAGAAGGTCTTCTCCCTCACCACCGTACATCCGGTCCGAGGACGTCCCGCCATAAATGACATCGTCACCCGCACCGCCGTCGATCGTGTCCTCCCCCGCATCTCCATACAGTTGATCATTCCCACTGCCACCGGTCAGTGAATCGTCACCGTCACCGCCATGGGCTTCATCTTGGTCGAATCGTGATTGTCTGTTTGGGTTGATCGACTCAATGTCTGTCGTGACCGCGAAGGTGGACATGGAGACATTGCCAACCTTGATACCTCCACTTCCAGGACGCCAATCCTGCACGACGTTGACTAGGTACATCTCGTTCAAGCCAGCTTGTGTGATCGCGAAGCGGGAAGTCTCCTGAGGACCCTCACCGAAGTCGTAGCGACCATAGACTTTCATTGCCTCAGCATCGACGACAACTTGGAATCCCACGACTGCATCAAATCCACCTTCGATTATCTCAATGGCTTCCGAGTTACCGCTGACTCCACGAGCATCAAACATCCATCCGCGCTGCGGACCAGATCCGACTGCCCACCACGAGGCCCGCAAATTGATGCCAACACCTGAGTTGTGTGACCTGTAACCGTCATCGGCACCAGATGATGCATAGGTTTCAAATGAAAGGACTCGAACTGCATCGCTATTGGCTACGTCAAAATCGTGATAGGCCGACACCATCCTTGTATCATCAAGGCGCTGAAACCCGTCAATCACTCGGCCAGTCATATGAGGGTCATCTGAGCGAAGCAACATTTGGTTGCCTTCCCAACCATCCTGGCCGATGAGGTCGCCGTCTTCGTAATCGCTTGATCCGAAGCTGCCGTCAAACAGAGAGCGAACACTGCCGAAAAGCTGGTCGTTTCCGTCGTCTCCGAACAGCTTGTCCGAGCCAGCGTCTCCGACGACAAGGTCTGTCCCTTGATGGCCGCGAAGATAGTCGTCTCCATTGCCCCCATGCAGCTCATCATTCCCGCGACCGCCGTAGAGGTTGTCATTTCCATCTTCACCGTACAACAGGTCGTCATCGGCACCACCGAGCATGTAGTCGTTACCAAGCCCCCCGTAGAGTGTGTCCTTTCCGCTGACTCCGTCAGGGACCGTTTCACCGGACTCGTCTTCCAGATCGCCCTGCATCAAGTCACCACCCCATTGGCCGTAGAGCACGTCGTTGCCGAGGCCACCAATCAGGTGATCGCTGTAGTGTCCGCCGTAGATCTGATCATCTCCCTCATCACCGTACATGCGGTCCGATGATGTCCCACCATACATGACATCGTCACCCGCGCCGCCATGCATCTGGTCGGCCCCACCACTTTCATAGGCCAGTACACTCTCCGCAGTCGACTCGGTGTCTCCATACATCAGGTCGTTACCATCGCCCCCCCAAAGTTCATCAGTGTGCATTCCACCGACGATGACATCGTCACCCGCACCGCCGTCGATCGTGTCCTCCCCCGCATCTCCATACAGTTGATCATTCCCACTGCCACCGGTCAGTGAATCGTCACCGTCACCGCCATGGGCAATCACTCGGACATTTGTTTCATTTCGCAGGTGGTCATCGCCAGAGTGGCCCTCAAAAACAATGTTGCTAACGGATGAGCTTGAGAACGACCGGTCTTGATAGAAACCTTGACCATTCTGCACGGTCACGCGGATGGAGTCGCTGCCTTGGAAACGAACTTCAGCAACGTCCGATTGATCTGTCCCTTGGATCACCACATTTCCAGCAGCTGCATCAAACTCAATTCCGGCAGCAGCCATCAACGTTCGTTTTTCAAGGATCTCCATATGAGCCGGTGGAGACGTTCCATTCCGCCGGTCAGACGAGCGTCTTCGTGTGGATCGTTGCCAAATCCGGGCAAATATTTGTTCGATTGATGGAGAAAGTGCCATTGAATAGCTGCCTTTGATCTGAGGTATCGAAGTGGTGGACGGATTCGCTGCAGAGATGACGCGGAAACCTAAACATCCTTCTGGGACACCTTCCCTAAAGCAGCATTTGCGTGATTCCCGCGATGGTTCCGATGAATCCGACCGTTACAAGAACAGCCCCTACTGGAAGAATCAGTCCATTCCAAGATGATCTGCTTTGAGACTGATGGCCGATCTCTTGAACCGGCGATCTCGCTTTGACGGCCATGTTTGAACGGGTACTCGGATTCCAATTCAGACTCGATGCAATCAGCAGCGCGATCCCGAGGACTCCCGTGACGATACTGTTGGCGATCATCAAAGCGGCCATAACGTCGTTTGGAATTGACACGCTCTTATCGCCCTTCAGCATTGGAAACATCTGTCAATGAGTTCCATAGGGACAGGTGATTGACATCCTCTGTTGGATTGCGTGTTTCTCATGGGGATTGATGGTAGAATCCTGAAAATGGGCTTATCTCAGAGGGGTTTGGCTTTGCGTTGCCCTGTTCCCCCACTGATGGAATGCGAACCGATACCAAGGGACTGCCAACAAACTTGGAAAAAGTTCTGGAAATCGACTGAGCTGACTTCTTGGACGCGAACCGGCGGATCTGATGGCAGATGAACCCTCATTTCAGGCGTTTCTGAAACATCTCGACGAAGATGATGACCAGGCCGCCAAGGAAATCTTTAACCGTTTTTCACGGCGGCTTGTCATCCGTGCTCACAGGCGTCTGAGCGCACACGTCAAGCAGAAACACGACGCAGAGGATGTGGTCCAGTCTGTGTTCCGCACTTTTTTTCGCAGACAGTCGGAGGGCCAGTTTGAGTTCACAGACTGGAGTGGGATTTGGGGCCTGCTAGTCCTGCTGACAGTCCGGAAGTGCGGTCACAAGGCCGAGAACGTTCACGCGGCTCGTCGAGACGTCCGTCGTGAGGTGTCTTCCGATGCACTACGGGAAGCGACGGAGGGACAATGGGAACCCGCAGATCGGGAGCCCACAGCTGACGAGATTTCCACCCTCGAAGACACCGTCGAACAGTTGATGGAGCGACTTGAACCTCTTCCACAGCAAATCTTGACCCTTCGTTTGGAAGGTCTGCCAATCGAAGAAATCAGTCAACAGACGGGATGTTCCGAACGGACCGTCTTTCGCAATTTGAACAGAATCAAGTCGACACTGTCTCGCCTGTGTGGTCTCGATGATGAGATCGCTCCGACAGCATAGTTTTGATCGAGATGATTGAGCGGGGGCCGTTATGACGGACTTGGGATTCTCGGCGTTCGGAGATTCGGAACAGGAATCTGAGCGGCTTATCGCTCAGTTTGAGAACGCATTGGAGACGGGTGAAGAGCCAGCGATCGACGACTTCATCCCAGATGATCCCAAGTTGCGACGCACTGTCTTGGTCGAACTGTTGCATGCTGAACTGGAGTATCGGATCAAAAACGGTGAATCACGTATTGTCGAGGATTACCACAAATGGTCCGCCGAACTCAGCCAGACCGAGTTACTGGAACTGATCGGAGCGGAATACCGCCTAAGACGACGTGCTGAACCGAATCTCACCGACGCGGAATACTTCGAGCGGTTCCCCGACCTCCACGATCAACTGGCAACCGTTCTGCATCATGCTCCACCATCAGCGAATCGAGAGAAATGGTGGAGTTCGGAAACAAGTGAACAAGAGGAATTCGATGAAACTCGCGTCAAGCCGACGGTGGTTGACGCAGCGCGTGGATTGAAGGCTGGTGCCACATTCGCTGGCTACACGATTCTTGGAGAGATTGCTCGCGGCGGCATGGGAGTTGTTTACAAGGCGCAGCAACAACATCCTAATCGCACGGTGGCGCTCAAACTGATCCGATCGGGTCAACTTGCTGACGATGAGGAAATCTCTCGATTTCACCTTGAAGCTGAGGCGGCTGCGAATGTCGACCATCCCAACATTGTTCCGATTTACGAAGTCGGCAGTCAGGATGGATTGTACTTTTTCTCAATGCGTTACGTGCCGGGCCCGAGCATCGCCAGCCAGGTTGCAGATGGCGCATTGCATCCTGAACGCAGTGCCGAATTGCTGCAGACATCGGCGCGGGCGGTCCACTTTGCACATCAAAACGGGATCGTTCATCGTGACTTGAAACCGAGCAACATTCTTTTGGACCAGGATGGCCATCCGCACGTCACTGACTTTGGATTGGCAAAGCAGATGGATGCCGACAGCGGTCTGACACTGACGGGTCAAATCATCGGCACGCCTGCATACATGTCGCCGGAACAGGCACTGGGGCAAACAGATCAGATTGGCCCCCTCTCAGACGTTTACGCCCTAGGTGCGGTTCTTTACACCACACTGACCGGCGTTCCTGCCTTCCAGGGAGCGAGTGAGTACGACACGATCCGTCAGGTCATCAGCGATGAACCGGTAGCACCTCGGCAGCTCAACGCGGCCATTGATCAAGATCTGGAAACGATCTGCTTAAAAGCTCTTCAGAAGGTCCCCTCCCAGCGATACTCGTCAGCTGAGGAATTCGCCGACGATTTAGAACGTTGGCGAAGTCATTTACCAATTTCCGCACGACCCGTGACATCGTTTGAGCGGTCCAAGCGATGGTGTCGACGAAATCCGGCTGTCGCTGTACTCATGGGCAGTATCGGCTTCTTGCTTCTCGCGATCACGATTGGCACCATGGTGGCTGTCAGCATGATTGCTGCAAGCAACGTTGAAATCTCAATGAAGAATGACGCCTTGGAGAGAATTGCCGTTACGTTAGGTAGCCAAAACGATGCTTTGAAAGTTGCTGAAGAAATAGCACTCCTCGCTGCCGAGCAGGCGCAGGTAGAGCGCGAGCAGGCGCAGGTAGAGCGGCGACGTGCCGAAGACAATCTCGATGCCGCTCGCAGTGCCGTTGACCGTTTCTTCACACAAGTCAGTGAAGACAAGCTACTCAACCTGCCAGCATTCGAATCACTACGCCGAACTCTTCTAAGCGATGCTGTCGGCTACTATCAAAACTTTGCTAAAGAGTACAGCGAAGATTCGGGTGATGAGATCGAACTGACGATGGAGCTGGCGGCCGCAAAATTTCGGGTTGCCCAGACGATCTATGAAGGAGATGACGCAAGTGCTGTCCGATGTGGCATCGCTGTCCTTGAAGGATTGAATTTGCTGGAGGATGTAATCGACCAAATTGAAAACTCCGAGCAATTGGGGCCACTGCGGAACGGCGTGTACAAGGGTAGATTGAGACTTCCCATCGGAAGTGATGGAAATAAGACAGGAAAGTTTGTGGCGGACAGGCTCTTGGAGACGGCAGACAGAGCCTGCCACCTTTGGGAGAGAATGCTTGCCTTGGATGAAGAATCTGAGGGGCTTCGAAATGATCTGGCTGGCCTCTACAACGTCAAGGCGCTCATCCAGAACTCGGCTGGCTCGGGTGACGACGCTCTCGTCACCTACCTTCAAGCGATCGACATCTGGAAAGACTTATCAGAGGCGGATCCCACCAACCCGAACTATCAAAGTGACATGGCGATCGCATATTCCAACATGTCGGACATCTACAAGTCACGACAAGACTGGGAGAAGGCGGTCGAGTACGAGCTGAAGACGCTGGCTATCCAAAAGGAGATACGTTCCAAACACGACGCGTTTTTCGTTTTTGATCGCTCCCTCACCGAGTACGAACTCGGGTTATTGTACGATGATCAACTTGGCCAAGACGACAAGGCCTTGGAACACTTTGAGCGCGCACGAAAGGGATTCGACCATCTGGTATCTGTGCTAGGTTACGGCGATATTCGTGACGATATTGCTCGTCGCATCACTTCGTTGATGGTCGCAGACGAATCACCTGTCATGACTAACCCATGAACTGTGGCCATCTGAACTGGGAAAGTTCAGGGAATTCGAGTCAATTCGACAACACCCTCTGGCCAGACTCTCAGGCAACTCTTTCGTGACTCAGGACATTTCGTCCTCGGCTATTTCAACCGCTGAACAACCTGCGTCGGACACATCGTCCGAGGTTGCTCAGCAGGTCACCAATTGTGGTTTTTCACCTGCCCAATTTGACGCCCCCTCATCAATAAATTCCACGCGGGGAACGTACATACCTTCCACCTCGGCCGATGGGGACCGCCCCCCCTCCCCGCAAGGTGAAGACGTCGGTGAGTGTCTCCGGTTGCTCGTTTCAATCCGATGGCCGCCCCTGCTAGCCCCCGACTATCGTCTGGTCCTCCGTCGTGAACGAGTTGAAGCAGACATGGCTCAAATTGTTCTGTCCTTCGCTTAGGCTCTCGCCGCTACCCTGACTGCGACTCAGGTCACCTGCACAGGCTAATGGCCGCCAGTATCGAAGCAGTAGTAGTATGACGGTGTGGATCGCTCTACGCGGTGCCGGACCTGAGGGACATCCCGTGTGATCGCGGATCAAGTAGTTGATTCACCGGTCATTTCGCGCGCCACGCCAGCAATCATGTCGATGGCCCCGCGGACGGGTTGAGGGGGGGGCGAGCGTCGGTTGACAACGAGAGGAGTCTCGCGGGACCATCGGTGTCTTCGACACTGCCACCGGAAGATGCGTGCATCGTCCAGTTGGCGACGGGGACCGCGAGAATGCTAGTTTGGACCATACATGAAGGACAGCTCGACACCTGGGGTCCGGCAGCGCCCTTCCACCCCACAGTAGAGTACGTGATACGGATCAACGTGTTTCGGCTACCCTCTGGTCTGCCCATCGAGTTCTCCAAGATACTGTGTCTACTGGTCTTCTGTTGTTTCTCGTGTACCCCATTTTCGGAAACAACTCGACAAACAGCACATACGGATTTCTGACACGCTCCTGCTTCCGTTTCGATACAGGCCGGAACATCCTCGCTGGTTTCGGCATATCCATCCGTCCGAAATGATGTACCTGACAATGGCGGAAGGCTTACAGCCAGCGTGACCATGAACGAGTTATCCCGGCACCTCTTCTTGGCAGGCTTCATCACCGTGCTGGATGAGCCGTTGTCTGCCATCTGCGGACAGGTCCGGACAGGATTCAATCAGCGTCCGAATTTGCTGCCAAGTGATGTTCTCTGCACACTGGGGAACACACCGGCACTCGAAACGATCGTTTTCCCCGTGATTTCCGGACTCATTCGAATCCCTCCGGGTGTATTATCAGCCCCAGTTCTGGGGCTTTTTTCATGCCCGCTTGTCACCGCAATTGTTTACATTGCCTGTATTTGCGGTGATTGTCGCTTAACTGGGCTAGACGGCCTCCGGGGCTGTGGGCTACAAGCGGGGCAACTATTGGGGCTACTTGGGGCAACTTATCCCAGCCCCATACCTCTCAATCCCCGTTGTCAGCCATGATCAGAACCCGCAACCACAATCTTCCCAAGCCCGACAAGCGAGGCCGTGTGAGGCCACACGTTGGCGTCCGTTCAGACGGAGCAAAAGCCCGCATTGAAGTGGGGAATATCCACAGCGACGGCCAAGCGGAAATGCAGCGACGACTCACGCTGATTCGTAGTCTTTACGAAGGGCAGTGTCGCAAGATGGGGGAACATCAACGTAGAGAGGGAATTCCTGAAACGGCTTGGTGGAGCAACTGGACGCTTCAAGTTGCAAAGCGAATTGGGAAAGGGAAGCCGATCACTGAGACGTTCATCGCTGCGATGTTCTCTTCTGAAGAGGAACCGGAGTCATTCACGTCGCCAAACATCGCCGGAGCAATGGCTCAACTCCGGTCATGGGGCATTCCTGTTGAGGGTGGACAGCTTTACGAAGTGGGCTTGAGGATCAATCAACAACAGATTGAGGAGATGATTGCCAAAGCTGTCCAGAATCAGCTTACCGATCTCCGAAGTCACCGTGGTTCAATTGTTGATCAGATTGTCATCCCAGACCCGATGTCGATGGCCGAGACTGCAACATTCCATGAAGCGGTCGATGCTTTCGATGATGTCCCAAGTTCAGTGGAAA
>JAGQPX010000181.1 GCA_020426505.1 Planctomycetaceae bacterium
GGTCCGAAAACCAGGGTCCACTTCAGACGGAACTTCTCTACACCGAGTCAGTTATTGACCTTGTCCGAAATGAGGATTTTGGAGAAGGGTTTCCAAATGACATGAGGTTGCGATACGCAACTTACGTTTCAGGCACAGCATGGAACGTCGAGTTAATGACTGGCCTGAATGCATTTCGTCCGAAACTCCTGCCTATGAAAGAAATCGGCACACGGAGACCCCGTACCATCAGACTGCCATTTCCGGATGGAAAACAGTTCTTGCAACTGACATTTTCTTCGATCTCAAAAGCAACTGCTGACGAAGAACAACTCTTCGAGCTAATTGAGAGGATTTTCGCTCGTCTGTGGGACGATGTAGCATCGCTTCAATTAGATGATGTTGCGGAACGACTTCTATTGAGCTTGAACCGCGAATTGGTCTCTCACTTCCTCGCATCTCACTTCGAGAATCTGAGCGGCATGAGCGTTTCGAGTGGCGTAGTTCGGGAAGTCATGATTCTCTTGGAGAGAGCGTCAACACAGACGTACGAAGGGCATCCTTCAGAAGTCAACATAGCGATTCTTCCAAAGACAAGTCGGAAGAACCAAGGGTTACAGATTGATCGAAGCCTTTTCGACGTGAAGCGAAATCGAGCACTTCTGCTCGGACATCGTCATGTACTGCTTTGTGACCGTATCGGCAATGTGTGCGATGTCCAAGTTCATCCGTATGCAAAGTTCGATAGTCACAACCAAATGTACGTCGCTCCACATGAATATCAGCCATCACTCAAACATGCGCATAAGAATAGATCGCTTACATTCATGCTGACCCGCCACGGCGAGATCCTTGTTGCTGTCGGCGGCACGTTGCCTTGTGTCTATCGAAACGGCACATGGAAACTGTCAGGCCTTACCCGACTCGCAAACATGCTTGAAGATGAACTAGTGCATTTGCATGAATCATTCGAGGGCTCGCATTCGCTTTTCGTGTTGAGTCTGCTGTTGGCCTTATCGGTGAGGCATCGAAACAAGGGCGGGATGCTCATACTCATCGCAGACGAGTCGGTTTTGCAGACTCTTCAACGATCACGGACCGAATCAACCAAAGATCAATGGACACCGGATAATCTCATTCGCGATCGATGTGTCTTCGATGTTCCACTTACCCTACTGATCAATGCAATGGCAGTCGACGGCGCTACTGTCTTGTCACACGATGGAAAGCTGCGAGACTTCGGTTTAGTGCTGAATACCGAGAGACACAGGAGTGATAGTGAGGGTGCAAGGACACGAGCTTCCGAATTTGCATCAAAAAAGGGGGTTGTCATAAAGATAAGCGAGGATGGACCGATATCCTTGTTTGCACGTGGTGAGTTGCAGTGTGAAGTTATGTAGGCAATACCCACACTAGAGCGGCGCAGCCGTGAGAGGTTGTGAGTGAGACTGTAGTTCAACCTGCCGGGTGCCGTGCTTGCATCGCGTTAGCAGAGCAAGCATGTCGAGGGATGCTGAGCGATCTTACAAGGCATGCTCATCCTGCTTCGCGATATGAGCATGGCACCCATCCTTTGATCACTCGTTTCCGCAGAGTGACCCCAACGGGGTCGGATCACACAGCCCAAGGTCGATCACGAAGTGAGCGCACCTTGGGACACAGTCGCCGCGATCGCACGAACCCCACCGGGGTTCCATCCCTTTCGGACACATGATGCAACCCCGTTGGGGTTGGGAATCGTCGAGCGACTACCAACCCAGGGTGGCTCGCTCTGCTCGCAACCCTGGGCTGTGAGATGTGACCCCTTCGGGGTCATTGTGGCCGACGGAGCATCACTGCTGCTACGTTACTTCCCGCTCACGCTGAACACGAGCCTTCAACGCGGAGACATCAAAGCGGCCTTCGACCTCGCTGCGGACGCGAGCCTCATCCGCTGCACGGCTTGCGAGATAATCATCGATCTGATCGCGATACTGCAATGAGTACCCAAGGACGTAGTGAATCTCGGCAGGGTCAAGGGCCGGAAATGCCTGTACGATTTGTTCGGCGGTCGCACTCTCGCGGTAGAACATGACCACCGATTCGAGCAGGACACCCGTCTGGCCGATGCGGATCACCCCGTGCTCATCGACTGACAAGGGAGTATCCGTGACCGCATTGTCAGCAAATCCAAGAGTCATGTGAGCAAGTCCCGACTGAAGTAGTACACCGTTTATTCTACGCCTATTCGACCACTGGAGCCAATCCGAATTCTCTGAATGGATGCTGGCGGATGGCCACCCGGATTCACGGATGCCCCCAACACGCATTGGAACACACAGTGTGGTGGAGAGGGGGGGGTGATCCATCCGCGTACGTCAACCTGACCCTCAGTAAGCTGTGCAATCGGTGTGCTGCATGTCATGCTGTTGGCATGATTCTCAGTTGCGTTTTTCGCCTTGTGTGCCTCATGACAACACTCCGAAATCTCCGATCGCTGTCGCTGCTTGCGTCTGTTGCAGTCTTCTGGAGCTGCCCGAGCTTCGCTGACGAACCGAAGCAGGGAGACACGCAGCAGCTCTCTCTGGGCAGTGATGTAAGTCTGGAGCTGGTCTACGTCCCGCCGGGCGAATTCATGATGGGAAGCACGGCTGAGGAAAAGCAGTGGGCGACCGGAATCGAAGGGGGAGCCCAGCCGGGAACCGTGCGTGAGAGTTATGAAGGCGAGCCGCGGTCGATGCGGGTCGGTCAGGGATTCTGGATGGGGCGGACTGAGGTCACGCGGGGACAGTTTGCTCAGTTTGTTGAGGACACGGTTTACGTGACCGACGCGGAACGGCCCGGCGGGGCGACTCAGGTTTTCGATCATCAGTGGGATCGTTACTACGTCGGTGAGACCATCGTGCATCCGTGGAAGTCGGTGACCGACAAGAGCTGGCGCGATCCGGGTTTCGGCATCCCGATGCAGGACGACTTCCCGGTTGTTTGTGTCAGTTATCAGGACATGAAAGCCTTCTGCCGCTGGCTCACGGAGCGGGAACGCGAGGCAGGCCGGTTAGCTGACGGATGGGAAATCCGGCTGCCGACTGAGGCCGAATGGGCGTATGCGTGCCGGGGTGGAAGTCAGGAGAGCCATCACTTCTGGTGGGGCGACGATTTGATGGAGGGCCAAGGCAGGCTCAACATCTCCGCTGTCGACTTTCTGCCCGGCAGAGACACGGTGTGGCCGCTGGCCAATGCCCCCTGGAGCGACGGCTACTCCTTCCTGTCCCCCGTCGATCACTATGGAGAACAGGGCCGGAACGGCTTCGGCCTCGCGGACATGTGCGGCGGCGTGTGGGAGTTCGTCCTCGACGATTTTGACCCCACCGGCGGACATGAGGAACTTCATTACCTGGACAAGGAACAGCGATCCGTTTCCCGCCCGGTCTGCCGGGGCGGTAACTACTTTGATGTTCCCGGCAACGCGCGATGTGCCGTCCGGCTGGGCATCCTCGACGTCGCCTACTCCGACTCCCGCGACGGCTTCCGCATCTGCCTCGGTGTCCCCCAAGAGACCGTGCCCGTTCCCCGAACTCAATAGCCACGAAGCATCAGCGGGTTGGAACGACGGAACATGATGACGACTTTGATCGAGAACACTTTCATGAATCCTGACACTGCTGAGTACAACGCGTCACTGGACCAGTCTGACAGGGAAATCTGTGACCTGTTGGCTGGCGAAATCGACAAGCACCTGCCCGAGGCCGAGAACAAGATCTGGCATGCGCATCCGGTCTGGTTTCTGGAGGGGAACCCGGTCGTCGGTTACAGCAAGCTGAAGCACTGTGTGCGTCTACTGTTCTGGAGCGGGCAGTCGTTTGACGAGGAGAGCCTCAAGAACGAAGGCAAGTTCAAAGCGGCCGAAGCTAGGTATACTGGGATGGATCAAGTCGACAAGCAGGCACTCAAACGCTGGCTGGCCAAGGCACGGGACATTCAGTGGGACTACAAGAACATCGTCCGCCGCAAAGGCAAGCTGGAGCGGCTCAAATGATGAGTTGAAGTGCATTTCCATGACAGTATTGCTGTCGCTGAATGCACAGCGATCCGGCCGTGTCTGGTTCATGTTGACTTGTCCGACATCGATCACCGAGATCGGCATCTCTCTCAATCTGATGAAACGGATGACGGGCGAACACGACGTTTTTTTTTTCATTCGGTGTAGACTCCTGACATGACGCTCGACAGCCGACCGCCTCGTATTGTTTCGATGGATCAGTTTCGTGGCTACACCGTGGCCGGGATGCTGCTGGTGAACTATGTCGGCCACATGGACGCGTTTCATGATGTGTTCAAGCATCACAGCGTCTACTTCAGTTACGCCGACTCGATCATGCCGTCGTTCTTCTTCGCGGTGGGGTACTCCTATCGGCTGACGATCCTCCGGCGACTGCCTCAACTGGGCACCGTGCGGACATGGAGTACGTACATTCGCCGGAGCCTGTCGCTCATTCTGATCTCGTTGATGTTCTTCCGGTTCGGCGCGGGTGATGAGTTCAGCGACTGGAGCAACTACTCGTGGCAAAGTGCGTGGCATCTCGTGACGAAGATCATCAAGTCGGACCTGTGGGAGACGCTCGCGCTCATCGGTGTGACGCAGATTGCGTTGCTGCCTGTCATCAACAAGAGTCTGAGGTTTCGCGGATGGACGATCGTTGGTTGTCTGGCCGCACACGCAGTCCTGTCCTGGCTGTTCAACTTCAACTTCTCACATCAGCAGCCCAATGCACTGGAAGACCTGCTCGTCCGGTACATCGACTGGGGAGCGACTGACAAACGCTGCTGGGAGAGTGGACCGTTCGGCGTGCTGAACTGGTCGGTCATGATGCTGTTCGGTTCGATTGCCTACGACATCATCGCGACAAACTCTGCGGCGAAATCTGTCCGCAAGCTGTTGACGCTGGGCATCGTGTTAATGGTCGTCGGTTATACCATCTCGTGCCTCACTCGTTTGTATGACGTTGAAAAGGGCGAAGGTCAGTCCTCGCAGGCTGCGTCATCAGCACAAGCGGAGGCTGATGGCTCATCGCGTGAGATGACGCCTTGGGGTGCCCCACCTGAGAATCTGGATCAGTTCGCCACCTCGCCTGTCCTGCCGCCGTTGGGTCGAGCCGCGGGACAGCACCTCACTTCGCTGCTGGCTGAGCCGCCATTCGTTCCGCCACCGGGTCGTGAGGAGCGGCGAATCAACTACTGGATGATGACCAAACAACTGCCGAGTCCATCGTTCACGCTGTTCGCGTCCGGATTTGCTGCGGCGTTGTATGCGCTGTTTGTGCTGGCGTGTGACATCGGTCCGCTCCGCATCGGTCTGTTTCGCACCTTCGGACAGAACCCGTTGGCGACGTATCTGTTGCACGCGGTGGTGGGACTCACGCTCCACACAGTGAGCCCGGATGACGCCCCCCTGTGGTTCTGCCTGGTGAGCGTGACGGTGTTCTTCCTGATCAACTACGTGATCATTCGTGGGCTGGAGAAGCAGGGGATCTACATTCGTCTGTGAGCAAGCATTCACAATCGCGAATGACTACCAGGCCTATGATCATCCGATCCACTTCTGGAACGGTTCTTCGTCCACATTGCGGCCACTGAGGATGATGACCACATCGCCTTCCCCATCGGGCGTCACCTTGCCGGTCAGAAGTGCGGCTGTTGTGATGGCACCTGAAGGCTCGGTCCGGATGCCATGTTCCTGATAGAGCCATCGCATGGCCTGCTGAGTGTCTGCGTCCGGAATGGCGACCGCTTGCGAGATGTGTTGCCTGAGGATGGGCCAATTGTGATGGCCGACATCGTACGAGAGCAATCCGTCACAAATGCTGCTGGGCCGTTCAATTCTCACGCGTTTGTCTGCTTCGAGTGACTGTCGAAAGTCATCCGCACCGTCTGGCTCGACGCCAATGATTTGCGCCTGCGCGAACCCATCCGCGATCGCCAGAGCATGCCCGGCCATGAGTCCACCGCCGCTCACCTGACAAACGAACTGTGACACGCTTCGGTTCTGACGTCGGAGTTCATCAACGATCTCCAGGCCTCCCACGCCGTTGCCTGCGATGACGTCAACATCGTCATAGGGCGAGGCCTGAACCGCTCCTTGTTCATCGACGATCTCGCGGGTGAGGCGGTCCCGCTCTCCCGTTTTGTGGTCTGTGGTGATGTCATACGTTCGGACCGTCGCACCAAACGAACGGGTCAGATCGAACTTCACCCGTGCCGCCGTCTCCGGCATCACGATGATGACTTGCTTGGCAAATCGCATGCCTGCGAAGGAGATCCCGGACGCAAAGTTCCCGGAGGAGTGAGCTGCCACAGGCCGGTCGCCGATCCGATCGACGTTCCTGGCCATCCAGTTCAAAGCACCCAGGAGCTTAAACGAGCCAACGGGCGTCCATCCATAGTCTTTCAGCCAGACGCGCCGAATCGCGGGAAGGCCAAGCTCTTTCTCCATTCGATAAGATCGAATCAGCGGAGCCGGAGAGACGTGCTGGTGAACGATACTCGCTGCATTGCGAACATCCTGCATGTTTGCGATTTGAACAGACACGTTTTCCTCGTGGCACTCGGGACGTCGACAATATGGCCGTGTCGTTGGTAAACCGTCAATGGGTAGGAGCTGCAATCATGTCGATCGTGATGCCTCGTTGCGGATGGCCGACACCAGAAACCATCACCTTCGATGCAGCGGGGGGACGCTCAGGGTCGTAATACTCTGGGCGAAGCTTGTTGAGTTGTGCACTCGGATCGGCGTCGGAGACGTAATACGTCGCTTTCGCGAGATGCCGCAGATCGGAACCGGTCTCGCTGAGAATGTTCTCCAATTGGGAGAAGATTGACCGCACCTGCTGTTCGCCGTTGCCCGGCTTCTCCGAATGGAGGCCGGAGACGAAGATTCGTCGATCGCCGTGGATACGAGTCGCCCGGCAGTACACAGGAGACTTGGAGAGCCACGGAAGCCAGTAGTAGCTGACGGTGTCCTCAGACTCGACCGGCGGTGCCCAGGCAACCAGTTCAATCTCGATCGGCTGCTTCTCTGACGAAATCCATTCAACATGCGAAACGGGCGGGATCATCGCCCCACCGAAGAACTCCGCGATCTGCTCATTGACCACGTCGACCTCGCTCATCGGCTGCATGAAACACTTCAAGCTGACGATGTGATCACGTGTCAGTCCCAAATGTTCGAGCGTCCGCAGCAGCCCGGCAAGAGTCTCCTGCGTCGACGTCGGCAGGTCCCCCTGTTCAGCCTGCCCGGAGACGTACAGGACGTCACCCTTCGGCAGGACGGAGACGCGAGATGTACGAGGGTCACCGCCGGGTGACTCCAGATAGCAGTGCTTTGGGGATGAGATCGGATCATCGAACGATGCAACAAAGACGGCATCTAACGCAATGTCCGCGTCACCGTTGGAAATCACCGTGTTCACAAAGCTAACCGCTGGGGCGCTCTCCGTCGGCATCCACTCCCGCAGTGATTGCATGAATGTCGCCTGCGGCAGGTCCTCTGAAAGATAAACGTTGAGTTTGACGACGTCTGTCCGTCGGGCATTCAGAGACTTCATCATGGCTTCGAGTTGCCGAAGCACTGAGTGAATCTGATCATCATGCCCCGCGCCAACTGAGAGGTCGGGTAGCAGTTGAGTCGAATGGGCAAGCACTGCATTCTCGACCAAGACTGCCGAGGACAGACCGTTCGTGTTCGAGGATTGGAACCGCTTGGTCGATGGCTGGCCGTCGCCATGAACGTGTGCAGTGATTGCCACGACCAAGAGAATCCCTAAAAGAGTTGATGTGAGCTCGCGCATATTTGTAGAGCTAGTACTGGCGGCGGATCAATCGCATGTGTCCGTCTCGACTTCGAAAGATGTCTTCCAATTCATCGGTGAGCACACGCCGGATTGGGCGAAAGCCGATCCACTGGGGAAACAACGATAATCCATGCTTCCAGTGTCTGCGATTCTCGACCGTTTGGCCACCAACCATCAAACTTGTGCGATGGGCGAAAATGGGCCGCAGTGCCCACACAACATTAATGGGTGTGTCTTCCCGTAGCTCGTCGGACCACACCACCGCACCAGACATCACATCGTAAAATGCCTTGGGATTGTCGTCTGGTTCATCGATCGCATTCAGGTGGTCAGCGTATTCGCCGAGTGTCTCGTCGATGTCGAACGACTGACCATCAATCATGAAGTCACCCTCCATGTGGACCCACTATCCAAACTCCACCACACGCCCCGTCGACAGGCGTTGGCGGATTTGCAGGAAGCCGTCGTCGTATTCCTGGAACTGGTCGATGCCGAGGTGCCTGAGGATGGTCGCTGAGAGGTCTGCGGGGGTGACGGCGTTGTCTTCGACGTAGCCGCCGTTGGGAGTGGTGGAGCCGTGGACCTGACCGCCGCTGACGCCTCCTCCAGCAACGAGAGCTGTGAACGCGTGAGGCCAATGGTCACGACCGGTCGGTTCGGTCATACCGTTCTGAGTGATGAGGCCGATCTTCGGCGTGCGACCAAATTCGCCCAAGGCGACGACCATTGTCGACTCCAGCAGGCCTCGTTGATCGAGGTCGGCGAGGAACGCCGACATGGCCCGGTCGAATGGGGGGCAGAGGCCATTCTTGAGCTTGGCGAAATTGTCGTTGTGCGTGTCCCAGTGAGGGGAGACCTTGTCCATGCGGGTGTCGTCATCCCAGTTGACCGTGATGAGCGACACGTCCGCCTCGACGAGCCTGCGAGCCATCAGCAGGCTCTGGCCGAACTTGGTCATGCCGTATTGCTCGCGAAGCGACGTGGGCTCGCCACTGAGGTCCAGCACGCCTGCCGCTTCGGTTCTCTCGACCAGGGCCGCTGCTGACTGGAAGTTGCTCTCGGTCACGTGCGTCTGATGGGTCGCTCGTGGGTCGTGCTCATCGAAGGAGGCGATGCGACTGCGGAGATCGAGGCGGCGCTGGAAACGATCACGGCTGATGCTCTCCGGCAGTCGCAGAGCATCCATGCGGAAATCGGGAGAGGTGAAATCGCCCTCGACGAGGAACGGGTCGAAGTGATCCCCCATACGGCCGCCCGTCTGTCCTGCGATGCGACGGTCCTGACCCACGAACTGTGTGTACCACGGCAGCACGATCGAATGCGGCAGTCCCCCGTGAGGATGGCCGTAGCGATGCACGAGCGAAGCGATCGACGGCCAGTCTTCCTCGCGGGCCTGATCAGTCACCGGGGCACCGAAGTAGGGCCGCCCCGAGTAGATCTCGCTGCAAGCCGGTCCATGCACGGGCATCTGATGCGTCATCGATCGAACCAGACACAGCTTGTCCATCTGCCCGGCGAGCAGCGGCAGATGCTCGCTCACGGTGATGCCGGGAACGTTGGTCGCAACCGGGTCAAACTCGCCCCGCACCTCACTCGGAGCGTCCGGCTTCATATCCCACAGGTCAATGTGCGACGGACCGCCGAACAAAAAGATGAACACACAAGACTTGGCCTTGGGTGTCGAAGCAGGGTCATTCGTCGCCCGCAATTGGCTCACCCACGCCGCATGCAGCACACCCAGCGAAAGCCCAACGCCCCGGCCAAGCAGGCTGCGACGTGTCAGGTTGTGCGGACGGTCTGGCACAGTCACTCGATTCTTTACACGAGTTCGGGGATCGGCCGTCCTCCTTCGGGCACGATGGGGTTGGGGCGGCCACGAGGGTTGACCCAGTGGGCGTCGAGGTCGATGCCGAGGTGTTTGAAAGTGGTCGCGGCCAGGTCCTGCGGACGGACGATCCCGCTCTTGATTGCAGCACCGCGATCGTCGCTGCTGCCGATGACCTGACCGGTTGGCATCCCGCCGCCGGCGACGACCATCGACATAATGTTGGTCCAGTGATGACGGCCTGCCTTCTCGTTGATGACAGGCGTGCGTCCAAATTCGCCCATCATCATCACGAACGTGTCATCGAGCAGCCCGCGTTGTTCGAGATCGTTGATGAGAGCGTACAACGCCCGGTCGACCCGGGGGAGCAGCGGTTTCAGCCCCTTCTCGATGCCGCCCCAACGCACGTCGTCGCCGTGATGATCGAAGTAACCCCATGCGCCGCTAACGAGCACGAACGTCACGCCCGATTCGACCAATCGTCGCGCGAGGAGTGCCTTCTCGCCGACACTGACGCGGCCGTACTCATCGCGGGTGGCATCCGTCTCGTCGTCAAGATTGAACGCCTGCTGGACGCGACCGGAGAGGACCATGTCGTACGCCTGCTGCGTGTAGCGGTCGACCTTGTCGAGTGTTTGTTGTTGATCGAGCCCGCGCCTGAGGCCGTCGAGTTGTTGACGCAGAGTGTTGCGATCACCGAGACGCGGCACCTCGACCCCGTCCGGTAGGTTGAACTTACCCGCCAGCTCGAGCCCTTTGACCGGCTCGTACTGCGAGCCCATGTGACCGGCGCCATAGACATCGGATGCCCATGAGTCGGCCAGTCCGACGAAGGCGGGTAGCTCAGGATCATTCGCTCCCCGGAACTTGGCCGCAATCGATCCCATCGACGGATAGCCTGCTCCATCACGACCATCGTTCGTCCGGCGGGCGAGCGGGTTGCCTGCTTGCAGCGTGATCGGCGTATGATTGCTTGCCGTGCAATCGACCGAACGGATGATGGAGAGTTTGTCTGCGATTGACGCCTGCAAGGGAAGATGCTCGGAGAACTGCACCCCTGGAAGTGCCGTACTGATCGGCGCGAACGGTCCCCGCACTTCGACCGGTGCATTAGGCTTGGGGTCCCACATGTCGAGCTGACTTGGCCCGCCCGACAACCAGAACAGAATGACCGCCTTGCGATCGCATCCGGCTCCTGAGGCGGCGGCCTGTTCACGCGCGTGCAGCAACTGCGGTAACGTCAGCCCACCTAGCCCTGCGAGCCCCGCCTGCAGAAACCAGCGACGTGAGCCAACTCGAATGAGGTCCCGTGTGGGAGGAGTCATCCCCGCTCCGGACACGCCGACCAGATGTTCGGTCGCATGTGATTTAGATCCCAATTCAGCCATTTTCGCTCCCGCAGTGGACCCTGTCACGAGTCGAATTCCAACAAATCAGTCTACCACGCGATCGGTCGGCACACGAGAGTAGATGTTCGCGAGAAGGCAAGTCGGCTTGGAATTCGGGGCTCACCACGGAGGCACGGAGCAGGAGACACGATGTCATTGGCCGACTTTCAGTTCGACCGCAGAGGGCGCGGAGTTCGCAGAGAAGTTCCAACGCTCCAACCTGTCTGCGGAAAAAGCAGCAACGACCGAAGAACGATTGCGTGACTCTGCGTTCTCAGCGTCCTCTGCGGTTCTTTTCGTTTAGCGATGTACAAGTTGGTGCCATTACGTCACCGTTCCTCCGAGCCTCAGTGTCTCCGTGGTGCAACCTGAACTGCGAGTTTTCAAGTCTCGCAATGACCCCGAGTTCTTAACCGTTCGACTGGCGAAGCGGTACTATCTCTGAAAACTACGATCCATTCATGTCCACCAAGACTTGATGGAGCAAACTCGCCACCATTGATCTGCAACAGAGATGTCGATTTGGGAGCATCTCGTTACGATATTGAACTGCTTCACATTCATTCGGAAGAGACCATCATGCCTGATCGTTCCATGTTTTCCCGTCGCAGCTTTCTCGTGAAGTCCGCAGCCGGTCTGACGGCAATGTCTGCGATGCGATTCAGTCCGGCCGATGATGCCGAAGCGACCGACGACGCCTCGCCGCAAGATTCACAATTGATCGACTGTCATCTGCACATCAATCACTTCGATCGGTCGATCGAGGACACGATTCGGCACATGGATGCGACCGGCACGACGCAGGCGTTTGTCCTGCCGTTGGAGACGGGAGAAGGGGGGGTGACGCTTCACTCTGAGACGGTGCTGCACTCGTTCATCAACTATCCTGACCGAGTCATTCCGTTTTGTCAGACCGACATTCGGCAGCCGGACGTTTTGGAACGCATCCGCGCCTATCACCTCCTTGGCTGTCGAGGCATCGGCGAGCAGAAGGAGCATGTGCCGCTCAAGGACAAGCGAGTCGAGGCAGTCATCGCCCTGTGCGACGAACTCAACTGGCCGATCACGATCCACTTTCAGGACGGAGACAACGGCTATAACCAGGGCATTCAGGAGGACCTGGAGCCGTACCTCAAGAGGTACAAACAGGTGCGGATCATCGGGCACGCGCAATCGTGGTGGGCCAACATCAGTGCGGACGTCCCCGAAGGCGACCTCTATCCCACCGGCCCCGTCAAACCGGGCGGACTGCTCGACCGCCTGATGGGCGACTACCCCAACCTGTACGCCGACCTCTCCGCCGGGAGTGGTTTCAACGCTCTCTCTCGTGACGAGGACTTCACCGGCGGCTTCCTCGAACGGAACCGCAAGCAGATTCTGTTCGGCAGCGACTGCCCCTGCCGCGACGGCGAGGGGGAGAACTTCAAAGGGATGTGCTACTCGACTCAGTTGCAGAAGTTCCTGCGCCGCATGATCTCGGATGAAGATGCCCTTGCAGACGTCTTCGCGAACAATGCCCTCCGCGCCCTCAATGGCACGACGTGATGATCAAGATTGCCGTTGTCGATGAACTGCAGATGGACCGCGTGCATGCGCTCGACTTCGACCGTTGGCGGTCGTTTGGCGGCGAGATAACGCTCGCCACTTGCCGTACCGAGGACGAGTTGATTGACGTCTGCCATGATGCCCCGATCGTCGTTTCGATCGGCGACACGCATCCCTTCAACGAACGCGTGTTGGGGGAACTCAAGCAGTGTGTGCTGCTGCAACGCGTCGCCGTGGGCTATGACAGCGTGGACGTCAAAGCTGCGACGCGACTTGGCATCATCGTGGCCAACGGAGCCGGCTTCTGCGACGAAGAGGTCGCCAATCATGCACTGGCGATGATGCTCGGCTGTCATCAGCAATTGCCGCTGCAGCAGCACAATCTCCTGGAAGGGAAGTGGAATCCCCGTCTCGATCCGCCCACCAGGCGTTTGAGCATTCAAACACTCGGCATCGTTGGCTTGGGGCGACTTGGCCGTGCGTTTGCAACGCATGCCCGTCCACTGGTGGGCCGCTTGTTGGCCTACGATCCAGTGGTGACCGAGAGTGAGGCAGCGAGAGTCGGTGCTGAACTCGTCGACTTCGAAACGCTCCTCGGAGAATCCGACCACGTCTCCCTGCATTGCCCGTTGATGGACGAGACACGATCACTCATCAATGCAGATACTCTGCGACTGATGAAGCCGACGGCCTGTCTGATCAACACAGCTCGCGGCCCGATCGTGGACATCGACGCCTTGTACGATGCCCTCGCCAACGGCCGCTTGCGAGGAGCCGGACTGGACGTTTTTCCCGAGGAGCCGCTACCCAAGCCCCTGCATCGGCTGTTCTCACTGCCAAACGTGATCGTTACACCGCACTGTGCGGCTTCGTCGCCCGATGCACTGGACGACCTGTGGGTCATCGTCTCGGACAACGTGGCTGATCTCCTGCAAGGCCGACTGCCGTCGACGATCATCAATCGCAACTTCAATGACGACGGACGAGGACGATTCACATCGCAGATTGATCCGCCGAAACCGCACAGCGTCGAACGATCGATGCAGACGTATGAACGAGCGTGTCACCTCATCCCCGGCGGCACACAGTTGCTCAGTCGTCGTCCGTCGAAGTTCGCTTATGGGGTGTCACCTGCGTACGCTGTGAGTGCGAAGGGAGCCCGCTTCACGGACGTTGATGGCAATGAGTACATCGACTGGGTCAGCGGCATCGGGGCAATCATTCTCGGCTATGCCGACCCGGTCGTTGACGAAGCAGTTCGTGAGCAGATGAGCAAGGGGACCATCTACTCGATCAATCATGAACTCGAAGTCGAACTGGCCGAGGAGTTGGTCAACCTCATCCCCTGTGCAGAGATGGTGCGATATGCCAAAGGGGGCGGAGATGCGTGTGCCGTCGCCGTCCGCATCGCCCGGGGAGCGACCGGTCGCGACAAGATTCTGTTCAGCGGCTATCACGGCTGGCAAGACTGGTACCTCGCTGCCAACCTGCAAGCTGACAAATCTCTCGACGCCCATCTGTTCCCCGGCATCGACCCGACTGGCGTACCCCAGTGTCTGGAGGGGACCGCGATCCCGTTCCCGTACGGTGATGCAGCCGCGTTGGCTGACCTGCTCGATCAACACAAAGGAGAGGTTGCAGCCATCATGATGGAGCCGTTGCGTTCCAACTGGCCACCGGAAGGGTATCTCGACGAGGTTCGCAAACTGGCGAGTGACGCGGGAGTCGTGCTGATCTTCGACGAGGTTTCGACCGGCTTCCGTTTCTCCCCCGGTGGCGTGCAACCCATTCTCCGTGTCGAACCGGACATGGCCGTGTTCGCCAAGTCCATCTCCAACGGTTACCCGATGGGCGCAGTCGTCGGTCGCCGCTGGGTGATGGAGCCGGCTGCGAACATGTTCATCTCCAGCACCTACTGGAGCGACACCATCGGCCTCCGCGCAGCCCTCACCACACTGCGCGAAATCGGTCGTCGCAACGTGCCCGAGCAACTCGACCAACTTGGCAAGATAATCCAATCTCAACTCGCCGAGGTCGCCCAGGAAACCGGTGCCCCCGTTCGTTGCGGAGGTGTCTGTGTCCATCCGCAGTTGTCCTTCGACATCGAAGACGCCACACTCGCGCGGCAGGTCTCGACCTTGTACATTCAGGAGATGGCCAAGCGAGGCTGTCACGGATACACCTCGTTCTACCTGAACGCGGCCCAAGGTCCCGCCGAAGTGGAGCAGACCGTCAAAGCGGCCCGTGACGTGTTCGCCATCATCACCGATGCTCTCCAGCAGGGTGATGTGAAACAGCGTTTGGAATGTGAACTCAAGGAAGACGTCTTTCGCCGACTTGTCTCGTGAATCCAAAGGATGACCGCATGTCCGAATCTGCACTGAAAGCCGAGTATGATCGCGAAGGGTTCGTGGTCGTGCGGAACTTCCTCCCGCCGGATGAGTTGGCCGAGCTGCAGGCAAACATCGACCGCTATATCAGTGAGGTCGTGCCGGGTCTGCCGGACAGCGAGGCGTTCTATCACGACAAGGCTCGACCGGAAACGCTCAAGCAGTTGCCGCGGATGGGACACGACCCGTACTTCGCCTCGTATCTTCAACCGAACCGCTGGCAGGAGTTGGCGGAGGAATTGATTGGCGAGCCATGCACGCCAAAGGACCCGCAGTGGTTCAACAAGCCGGCGGGGACCGAACACCCCACGCCCCCGCATCAGGACAACTTCTACTTTTGCTTCAAGCCGCCGAACGTGCTGACCATGTGGCTCGCGCTGGATGAGGTCGACGCTGAGAACGGCTGCCTGCGGTATGTCCCCGGCTCGCACAAGCACGGCGTTCGTCCGCACGATCAAACCAGCGTGCTCGGCTTCTCACAAGGCATCGCCGACTACGGACTTGTTGAAGAGTCACAAGAGGTCGAGGTGCACGCGTCACCGGGCGACGTGGTGATTCATCACGGCGATGCCATTCACCGGGCCGATGCAAACCGCTCAGCGACTCGTGAGCGTCGAGCATTCGCACTCGTGTACCAGGGCGAAAGCTGCCAGCGAGACGACGACGCCTTCGCCCGTTATCAAGCCAGCCTCCAGCGACAACACACGCAGATGGGCCTCGCCACAAAGTAGCCCTCACGCTCCGCTGTGATGAGCGGGATGAACTGTTACGTCCCACTTTCATTCCACGTCCACTCAAAACCCCTGACGTCACGCGGAGCGTGACGACTACTCTCATGCCGCTCCTTGAACTCACTGATCTCGACCAACGCATCTGGGACGAAGAGCTGGCCGACTTCGTGCCGGAGCAGGTATTCGATGCTCACACGCACATCTATCGTTGGGCCTTTCACACGGATCCCGAAAAAGAAAACGGTCCATATCGGCGGTTCGTCAAGCCGGGGTTCGAGGATGTGACGTTTGACGTCCTTGATGAGTGTGACCGCGTGTTGATGCCGGGGCGTCACGTCGAGCGTCTGTCGTTTCCGTTCCCCTTCTCAAACGGCTGTGACTTTGAGGGCTCGAATAAGTTCATCGCTGCCCAGATGCAATCGCACGCAAACTCAGCAGGGCTGATGCTCGTGCATCCGGAGATGACCGAGGAGCACGTCGAAGAGACGATCCGATCGACCGGCCTCATTGGCCTCAAACCGTATCGCGTGTTCTCCTCCACGGGTGACGCGGTCCACTGCCGCATCACCGACTTTCTACCCGAGCATCAGATCAATGTCGCAGACCGACACGGCCTGTTGATTATGATGCACCTCTCACGACCGGACGGTATCGGCGACGCGCAGAACCTCGATGACCTCGAACGCCTCACACAGCAATACCCTAGTGCGAAGTGGATTCTCGCCCACTGTGCCCGCAGCTATTCCTCATGGCCGATCGAGCGAGGGGGTGACCGACTGCGGGACATGCCGAACACCTGGTTCGACACATCCTCTGTCTGCGAATCGGATGCAATGACAGCTCTGCTCCGCACGGTCGGTGTAGAACGAGTGATGTATGGCAGCGACGACGTGCCGGTCGGGATCCTCCGGGGCAAGTACGTCTCGTTCGGCTACGCCTGGGCCTATCTTTCGGAAGAGAACCACAGCCTCAACCTCACCCACTGCGACCCCCGCATGACGTTCACGCGTTACGAACAACTCCGAGCCATGAAACGCGCCGCAGACGCGGTCGGACTCAACTCGGACGACATCAGGGCGATGTTCCACGACAACGTACGACGATTGATCGTCCAGGCGAGAGGGGGACGGTAGTCCCAATGGCTTCTGCTTACGTTCTGTGCGGGTTTGGCGGCGCGCAGAAAAACACCTCGGTTTCAGGTTGGGGAGTCCCTGAAATCGAGGTGTTTGGGGTTGAAGTGAAGGATCGTCTTGGGGTCCGTCGCAGATTGGGGGGCGACCCGACCGACCAGAGGACGATCTGTTCACTCAGTCATGGGGAGTCTGGATTCAACTCAGTACCCGAGGATGAAGTGACGCTGGCCAC
>JAGQPX010000182.1 GCA_020426505.1 Planctomycetaceae bacterium
AAACTGACAACCTCTCCGCGTGATGGCTACTTTGGGTGACGTCCGCTTCCGGAAGTGTGAGTTCACTGTCATCTTGAGTGACCGCATCGCCTAGCGGCGGGCGGATGATGATTTCGCCGAAGAGGACGGGTTGCTCGGCTCGGAAGCCGTGGTGGCGGACGAGTTCGAGGACTGCGAGGAACATGCCCACGATCTTGCTGCGGAGTCTCTCTTCCTCGAACAGGGATGTGAATTGCACCTCGCCCTTGCGACGGACGAGGGCACCGATTTGTTCGACGTAGACCTGAATGGGCGTGTCGTCGTAGCGGATGTTGGACTGCTGGTCGACCTCCTTGCGTTGGAGGACTCGGCCGAGGGCACTCACAAGATCCCACAGTTCGACCTCCTTGATGCGATCGCTCGCCGGGTCGCGGCCTGTGCCGGGTCGGTCGTCTGACAGCCGGGGGTATCGCTCCTGCCACTCGGCAGCCCGTTCCTCGAGTGCGGTCGCGGCCTCCTTGAACCGTTTGTACTCCAGCAATTTCTCGATGAGACCGCTGCGGGGATCATCAGTCAGTTCGGCCTCGACCGGCTCTTCCTCCTCCTCCGGCTGGTCGAGGACCATGCGACTTTTAACCTCGACCAGTGTGCTGGCCATCGCCACAAAGTCGCCCACGAGATCGAGGTCCAGAAACTCCAGCACCTCAATGAACTCCTGAAACTGCCGCGTCAACCTGGCGATCGGTAGTTCACGGATATCCACCTCATTCCGCCGCACCAAATAGAGCAGCAGATCAAGCGGGCCAGTGAACAGATCAAGTTCGACGCGATACGACATGGCCGGAGTGTAGCCGATGAGATGCAATCGCCGAAGATCGACCTTGAGCGGTTCGGTTGCTATTCTCAACGCCTCCGAACGTCGCAAACCCTGACTGATCGGCCTATCAACCTTCAACCATCGACCCTCAGTTTTTCCATGCCGACTCTCAATGCTGACCAACTGACTGACCTGTCCACGCGGATTCTCACGGGGGCGAGTATTCCTCCTGAAGATGCTGCAGTCATTGCTCGTGAGCTGACAGGGGCGAACCTGGTAGGGCATGACAGTCATGGGGTCATGCGGCTGATGCAGTATGTGCAGATGATTGATGACGGCTTCGTCCAGATCGGGGGCGAGTTCGAGGTCGTCGTCGATGAGCCGGCCTTTTCTCTGATCGATGGACACCTCAACTACGGTCAGGTCATTGCAACGAAAGCGCTCGAACTGACGATGGAGAAGGCGCGCAAGACGGGCACAGCGACCGCCATGATTCGGGACTGTAATCATGTCGGACGACTGGGGTCGTATGCGGATCGCGCTGCCAACGAGGGCTTCGCAGTCGCAATGGCGGTGAACGGTCCGGGGATCGGTGGCGTGGCTCCCTTCGGGGGCATGGAACGCAAGATGGGCACCAACCCGATCTGCATGGCCGCTCCACGAGCGGGGGCGAACTTCGTCCTCGACATGACGACCAGTGCAACCGCCGAGGGCAAACTGCGGGTCTCCTATCAGAAAGGCGAACAGGTCCCACCGGGGATGATGATCGACGGTCATGGCAATCCATCGACTGACCCCGCTGACTACTACAACGAACCTCACGGCTGCATCCTGCCCCTCGGCGGACCGCTGCTTGGTCACAAAGGATATGGATTGAGCGTGTTGATCGACGTCTTTTGCGGCATGATCACCGGCAGCGGCATCTGTCGCACGGATCGCTCTCCCGGCGCGAACGGTGTCTGGCTGTACCTCCTCGACATCGAACGCTTCACCTCGCGCGCCGAGTATGACGCCCTCACCGAGAAGTACACCGAGCACATGAAGAGTTGTAAACGCATGCCGGGCGTCGACGAGATTCTACTCCCCGGCGAAATCGAAGCCCGACGCAAACAACAACGCGAAGCGGAAGGAGTCGCGATTCCGGATGAGACTTGGCGACAGATCAACGAACTCGCCGACAAACTCGACGTGTCGATTGCAGACATCGGATGAACGACTCGACTCTCCCGCGTCGGTTTGGCTTCTGGACGGCGACTCTGGTCACTGTCGCGAGCATGGTCGGGGTGGGCATCCTGACGACGTCGGGGTACATCATTCGGTCGACCGAGAGCCCGTCGACGTTGTTGTTGCTGTGGATCGTCGGCGGCGTGGTCAGTTTGGCGGGGGCGTTGACGTTCGCTGAGTTGGCGACGTTGTTGCCGCTGGCAGGGGGCGATTATGTCTTCGTGCGACGTGCCTATGGCGACGGTGTGGGATTCATGTACGGCTGGGCGACGTTGCTGCTGGGCTTCGCAGGACCGACAGCTGTGATCGCCCACGCGATGGTCGTCTACTCACTACTGCCGTTACGTGCGAGGTGGATCGATGGCGGAGGCACATGGGGAGAGTGGATCACGCCGACAGTGGCCTCGATCGTCATCATGATGCTGACACTCGTTCACTGTCGCGGGCAACGATCGAGTTCCTTGCTGCAAAACGCAACGACCACATTGAAGCTCGCCCTGCTGTTGGCTTTCGTAATCGCAGGACTCTCGGTCGGCACCGGCGACTGGAACCATTTTTCGCAGGGGCAACCATTATCGAAGCAGAGCATGCCGGTCGCGATTTCATCGCTGGTCTATGTTTTCTACGGCTACTCTGGCTGGAACGCGAGTGCCTATATCGCCGGTGAGATCAACGACACCGCAAAGACACTGCCGCGTGCGATCCTCGCTGGATGCGGGTTGGTCACGTTGCTGTATCTGGCGATCAATGTGATCTACATCTTTGCCATCCCGTCCGATGGCCTGCGTGAAGTCGAGATGCAGCAGGTCGAAGCGATCGCGGAGACCGCTTCGCGAGCGCTGTTCGGGTCGGTCATCTCAGAACCACTGTCCGTGCTCATTGGCTTAACGATCCTGGCGTCGGTGAGTGCCTATCTGCTGACCGGATCACGCATCTGTTACGCGATGGCGAGCGACGACTTGTTTCCGTCGTATGCGAAACGAGTCTCGCCGGTAAGAGAAACGCCTGTCGCGGCGGTGCTGACGATGGGAGTGAGTGCCATCCTGCTGTTGTGGGGCTCGCAGATCATCGCCGGTGCCGCGGACGCCTTCGCCAGTCTGTTGAACTTCACGACCGTCGGCCTCGTGCTGCTGACGAGTCTCGCCGTGTCGAGTGTATTTGTATTGAGACGTCGTGTGTTGCGATCAAGTGACTATACAATGCCTTGGTATCCGCTGCCGCCTGTCTTTTTCCTACTTGCAACCGGCGTGCTGATGGCGTTCGCATTCATGCAAAGTCCGGGACCAACCCTGTGGGGGACACTGGCGGTTCTGAGCGGAGGGCCGGTGTACTGGTTGTTGAAGAGACAGCGGTAGTCCTGATCGAATGCGCCTGCTACACTCCCGCGCATGGACCAGCGGGACCAGATTGATGAGTTTGCGTCGATGTTTCGCAAAGCGGAGCGGGAGACGTATGTCTTTGCTGACGTGCCGTTGGAATCGGTCGCGATCGTGACTGACCAGCCAGCAGGTCAAGCAGACAACGTGCGAGAGCAACTCGCAGTGTTCCTTCCACGGTTGCAATCAATCGACACGTGGCACGTGAATGCCGCGGGCGACTTCGACAACGTGCAGGAGTTGATCAGCCGGTTTGAGGCACAGCAGCCGGATCTGGTCATCACATATCGGCATCTGTTCGAAGAGTCGCACGTCCCGCAGCATAGCCTCGGTGTTTACCTTGATGTGCTGACGCAAGTGCTGCAACCGCCGGTGCTAGTGTTGCCCGGGACAGCGATCGCTCCGCAACCATTGGACACAACGCCCGGACGATGCGTGATGGTCGTGACCGATCGCATCTCAGGAGACGACCGGCTCATCAACTACGGCGCGGGCATGACTCCCGATGGGGGAGAGATGTGGCTGTGTCATGTCGAGGACGACGCGGTCTTCGAGCGCTACATGGCCGCTATTGAACGCATTCCGGAGATTGACACCGATCAGGCTCGTAAACTGATTGATCAACAGCTGCTCAAGGAGGCGGGTGACTACATCAACACGTGCCTCACAGAGTTACGTGACAAGCGACCGTCGGTCACGTTTCATTCCAGCATCGCCCGCGGTCATCAACTCAAGCAATATCAACAACTCGTCGAGAGTCACAACGTCGACTTGCTGTTAATCAACACGAATGATGAACACCAACTGGCCATGCACGGCATGGCGTACGCGTTGAGCGTGGAACTGATTGATCGGATGCTCTTGCTCTTGTGAACAACGGAACGGATGTCCACACTCCCACTCCTTGCCGCTGAAGTCGCTCACGAGTCCGCCCACATTCCCGGGTGGATCACCGGTCTGTTTGCGTTCCTGCTGGCGGCGATGATCGCTGCACTGGCGTTCGAGGAGAAACTGCATGCCCGGAAGTCGATTATTGTCGGCACATTTGCAGGCATCTGTCTGATTCTGGAGACGATGATCGGCTACTTCATCGGGCAGCGTCTGGTGCCGTTTGGGGCGATCACACTTTCGAATGGACATGAGATCAGCATTCCGGTCTACATCCCCGCGATCGACTGGGGAGTGATCACGATCATTCTCGGAGCGAGCCTGTTCGTCGAGGTCACGAGTCGATCGGGCGTGTTCACCTGGATGGCGATCAAAGTCACCAAGCTGACGGGCGGCGATCCTTGGCGACTGTTGATCGCCTATGGCTGGTTGACCGTCTTGTTCTCGGCGGTGCTTAACAATGTGACAGCCATGATCATTATTGGCTCGTTAACCACCGTCTCACTCCGCAAGTTGCATCGCAACGACTTGTTGCTTGGGTTCCTCTTGATCGAAGGGCTACTCACCAACGTGGGCGGACTGCTGACGTTGATCTCCAGCGTGCCGAACATCATTGTGGGGAACACCGCCGGCATCAGTTTCGTGAAGTTCTTTCTCGTCAGCGCTCCGTATGTGGTGCTCGCGACGGCTGCGACATTGCTGATGGGTAAGTGGCGATTCAGCGTGAAGGGTTTGCACAGCGAGACTGAACGTGCTGAAGCTCTTCAAATGGTCGCCGGGTTTGACGAAAATGAGAGCGTCCCCTCCAACCGGTTCTTCTGGTTCGCCGTGAGTGTGCTGGGGACATTCATCCTCTCGCTGTCGTTTCAATCGGCGTTGCCGTGGAACCTCGACAAGCTGGGGATGGGTTTCGTGGCGTTGTTCTTCGCGGGCGTGATGCTCTGGGCGTATCGGCACGAAGTGGACAAGTTCTACGCGGCCGTCGACTGGGACCTGCTGGCGTTCTTCGCCGGGCTGTTCGTCGTGATCAATGTGATGGAGCATGCCGCCGTGCTGGACATGATCGGGCAGGGGATCAAAGCGGTCCTCGCTTTGCCGGGGATGGCGGCGTCATCCGTGTTGCTGGCCTCGTCAGCCGTTGCCAGTTCTGTGACGGACAACATCCCCCTCGCAGCCATGCTGGCGAAGATTCTCGCCGGCCTCGACACGCCAAGCGACTCGCCTTACTGGTGGTGTGTGATCTTTGGTGCGAACCTCGGCGGCAACATCACCCCCATCGGCTCCGCCTCGACAGTTGTCGCCATGACGATCATCAATCGCGAAAAGCTACCACTGTCCTTCACCGGCTTCGTCAAGACGGCCGCACCGTTCGCCGCGGTGCAGATCGTGATCGCGATCGTCTATGTGCTAGTGGCCTTGTAGAAGTACGCAGCTGCGATGCGTCGCTAATCTGATGTCTACCTGGGGTAACCCGTCCATGCGAGTGGTTTGGCAAGTCTCTCGGCTTCGCACGTTTCGAGGGACTTGAGGATGTCGAGAACGGTGCGGTTGGTGCGGATCTCGCGGTCCATGCGTTTGAGGGCGTCGCCGGAGACATTGTTTGAGCCGGAACCGGGACCGCCTTCAACGAACGAGCCTTTCTGGTCGAACACGGCCCAGTAGATGGTGCGGGTGTGTCCTTTGGCTCCGTCGCGGGCCTTCTCCGCGTCCTTGCCTTTGGCTCGTTGACCGCTGACCTGATAGAGGTCCCGCCTTTCGTAAATAATGGCGAGGACATTCCAGTCTTTGCGGCTGAACCAACTCATGGGCATCTCCGTAATGGGGAACGCGGAAGTCGGAATGCGGAAGTCGGAATGCGGAAAGGGGAACATCAGACCTCGTTCCGCATTCCGAATTCCCACTTCCCCGTTAGTCAGAATGATAGTAATCGCCGGTCAGCCATTGGACCAGCAGGTCGAGTTGTTGGGGCGACAACTGGTCGGCAAACCCCGGCATCGCATTGTTGCCCTCACCGTTGCCTGCGTAATGGGCATCGGGGTCGGAAATGAATGCACGGAGCCACTCCTCGCCGCCGTAGCCTGAGAGCATGGGGTATCCGGAATCGGACAGCGGCTCCTCTTCCCCGCGAATGTGCATCGTGTGGCAATCCACGCATGCGCCGTACTCGAACGACACGTCGGCACTGAGTTCACCAGACTCAAAGATTTCACGGCCGCGCAGTACCTGCGTATCATCCTGAGGCAATGCGTCGTCACGCTCGCTTTGGGCGTAGAGGAACTCGACGAGGGCATCAAATGCCTCTTTGTGGGCGGGGTCAGACAGCTTGGGACCATCGGTCGTTGACCAGTCGGCCATCGATCCATCGTTGATAATCGCCGCTGCCGCTTCTGCTCGCTCTTCGCTGGCACCGTTCTCGACCGTCATGTTGGCGAGTGACTGGAAGTGGCCGCTGAAGTCGGTGAGCACAGAGCGAATCCAGTCACGGCTGCCGAAGCGGACGTTCTTTCGGTCGTGAGGATCAGCGAGTTCGGGAGCCGTTGCAGGAATGATGATCGTTTCCTCACTTCCTTCCGGGCCAACCTTTCTCGTCCATTCTCCCTCGCGTGCAGCGGGTTGATGACATTCGATGCAATACGTGTTGAACAGAGCTGGCCCTTGTGTGAGCGGGTCGTTGCGGAGCAGGGTGATGGCCCCCTCCGGAGGGATGCCGGTCGGCGACTGAGCCAACTCGACAGTCCGCTCGCCGTCGACATGAGCCTTCTCGACCGCTGCCCGGAATTCACGGCTGTCAACGTCATCCTGATACCAGTCCTCGTATAAAGCGACACCAGTGAGCGCGCCAGCACCAAGAATCATGACCCACATATAGATGACGTTAAATGTGTGTCCGCCCTTGATGCGGGCGATGAGAGGCATCATCACGAGCACGCCCATTAGCAGACCGGGAATGACGACCGCTCCGAACGCTTCGCCAAGTCCGGTCGCCTCGCCTGCCTGTGACACCCACTCGAACTTGAGAAAGCGGAACAGGAACAGGTAATACCACTCGGGCCGCGCGGCTGAGTACGCCTCGGCCGGGTTCGCGGGAGCTGTCAGTTCTGCTCCCTTCCAGATCGCTAGGCCCATCACGGCTGCCAGCACTGCGAGACAGGCAACGCCGTCCTTCAAGATTTGATCAGGCCAGAAGCTTGCATCCGGTTTGCCTTTCGTGTCCTTCACATGGATGGCATGTCGCCGAAAGACATAGATGTGCAACCCCAGAAATGCGACAAGCAGCGTCGGCAACACTCCTGCGTGCAGGGCGAAGAAGCGTGTGAGCGTGTGGTGCCCGTACTCGCTGCCCCCTTGAGCGACCTGTTGTAACTGCGGACCGATCACCGGCACAGAGCCGGCGATTTCCGTTGCGACTGCGGTGGCGTAGTAACCTTTTTGATCCCAAGGCAACAAATAACCCGTGAGTCCGAGTCCCATCACGATCTGCATCAACACGAGGCCCAACCAGAAGTTGACCTCACGCGGCGCCTTGTAGGCGCCGTCGATCACGACTTGCACCAGGTGAAACACGAGTAGCACGATCATCGCCTGCGCACAGAAGTGATGCACGCCGCGAATGAACCAACCGAGCGTCATCTCATGTTGGATGAAATAGACGCTTTCCCAGGCAGTGCGAGTGCTGGGGGCATAACAGGCCCAGAGCACGAACCCGGTGACCACCTGCACGAAAAAGGTGAACACCAGCGTGCTGCCCCACACGTATCGCCAGCGAGCGCCGCCGGGGATCGGCTCGTCGAGAGCCTCCTTCATCAGGTCGCGGTAACCGGTGCGGTGATCGAGCCAGTTGCAGAGGCTGTTGAGCATGGGGAGTGGGTGGGTCGTTGGGGTTTGTTTGTAACTGTCGTAGCTGGATTCGCCAGAATTCAGCCGAGGCAACGCTTCCTTAGTTTCTGAACTCTGACGAGTTCAGAAACCGCAGATTTGCCGTTTACACCGGAATGCGATCGTGGACGCCGGCACGGAACTTCTCGAACTTGATCCAGACATCACCGCCGCGAATCTCCGCTTCGAGGGGGTCCATGCCCCGAGGGGGGATGTCGTTGTTACGGCTTCCGTCGAGGTTGAAGGAGCTGTCGTGGCAGGGACACGCGAAGCGTTGTTGATTCGGTTTGTAATTGACCGTGCATCCCAAGTGGGGGCAACGAGCCGTGAACGCCTTCACTGTCCCGTCATCATTCTTCCATACATAGACAGACCCAATCTCGGTCTGCGGAAACTTGTTCCAGGCATCCTGGAGGTCTGCAATTACTGGGAACAATCGAGGCGCGCCACTGGCATCCAGTGACGACGCCGGAGTGACCTTCAGGAATCCGTCGTCATCGGTCCCCTGAATGCTATTGCGACGGCGGAGCAGGGGATCAATCGCAGTGATTGCCCCGGCGATAATCGGCACGAGTCCGACAATCGAGCCGACCACAACCGCGAGTGCCTTGGTCATGAAGTTGCGGCGAGGTTCTTCGCTGGCGGGACTGGACGGTGTCTCGGTCATGTGAGGAGCCCATCGGGAGTGAGGTAGGACGATGCTTACAGGCTCGCACGACTCGCAACGTGGGTTCGTGACAAGCGTTGGCTCAGCCGCAAGCAATGGTTGGAGACCACACGAGCATGGCTCGGCATGGACGACCATACTTTACTCGTTGCGCTTGATCGAAAACAACGATTCGACGACCGTTACGAAGCATCAAGGGCCGACTTGAGCGCATCGAGGACCCGTTTGAGTGCCTCATCGAACGGTCCGGGCAGCATAGCCCCGGAAGCTTTTTTATGACCGCCTCCTCCGAACTGCTCCGCGACAGCAGCGACGTCAAGATTGGTTCGACTGCGGAAACTGACCTTCATCTGTTTGGACATCTGCTCGACCAGAATGAACGCACAGTGTGTGCCGTCGATCGTTAGGCAATCGTTGACGAGGTCCTCCGTGTCCGAGGGATGCGTCCCCGTCTCTTTAAAGTCCTTTCTCATGACGTACGTGTAGGCGAGTCGTCCGTCGAACTCGACCGTCACACGGTCCAATACCCGGCCATGCAACTTGAGGCGGGCAAGTGACGAACGCTCGTAAAGCTGCTGATACAGCAAATTCGGCTCGACCCCACAATCGACAAGACTGGCAACCGTGCGAAGTGTACGGCTGTCGGTGTTCGAGAAGCGGAACCATCCGGTGTCTGTGGCGATCGCACAGTACAGGCTATCCGCCATCTCCCGTGAAGGAGTGACCCCCAGCGCCTCGGCCAAATCGGCCACAAGCACCCCCGTTGCGGAGGCGGTCGTGTCCTTGAACTCAAGGGCGCCGAGGTCGTCTGAACTGACGTGATGATCGATGACGACCTTCTTGGCCTCCGTTGCCTCCAGAACTTTGCGGACATCGTTGAGTTGCTGCCACGCGCTCGTATCGAGCACGATGTGGACATCTGTGTCCTTCGCGGCATCCAGCTTGACGTCCGGGCCGAACTTCTGAATGCGGCCCTCCGGATCGAGGAACGCCAGATGATCGGGGGTTGCAGAGGGATTGATGATGCGGACCGTCTTGCCCAGCGAGTCTAATAGGGCCTTCATCCCCATTTCGGAGCCGATCGCATCGGCGTCCGGGCGCACATGACTGGACAGCACGAACCGCTGATTCGATTCGATAATCGCTATGAGTGGTTGCCAGTCGATGGTCATGAAATCAGGGAGTAGGGAGTAGGGAGCTTCGCTAAACATGCGTTTTGCAGATATCGCGAACTGCGGACAGATCGAAATTCAGTTGCGACTTGAGTGCCTCGACGCCTGCGAACTGCATGGTATCACGGACACGGGCGATCAGGCCAACGCTCAGAGGCTGTCCGTAAAGATCACCCTCGAAATCAATGAGGTGCACCTCCAGTTTCTGAGCCTGTTCCGCGAACGTGGGATTCGGTCCGAGATGGACTGCTGCAGCGTATGACTTGCCGTCCAACTCAACTCGTCCCGCGTAGACGCCATTGGAGGGGAGCATCGTTTCGAGTCCGGTGAGATTGGCAGTCGAAAAACCTAGCGAGCGACCGCGTCCGGCTCCAGACTCGACGATTCCGGTGAGTTGGTACGGATGTCCGAGCATCTCGACCGCATCGGAGAGGCGTCCTTCAGCGATCGCGCTCCGAATCAGACTGGAGGAGACGAGTGTCGTGTCGTCCTTGACCGCATCAATGACTGTGAGTGAGAGGCCCACCGTGTCACACAACTCCCGAAGAAGTTCGACATCTCCTGCACGGTCCTTGCCGAAGCAGAAGTTGGGTCCCTCGACGAGGCCACGAACATTGAGCCTTTCCTGGACAACCTGCTGAAAAAACTCATCGGGTGTGAGAGCCAAGAGTGCGTGGTCTGTCGGATATGCGACAAGCACATCGACCCCGCACTCCTCCAGCAACTCGGCCTTTTGTTCAAGTGTGGTCAGCCGGGGCGGAAGTCGATCCGGAGCCAGCAGTGCGATCGGATGAGGCTCGAATGTCATCACCACTGACGGAGCCCCGGCAGATCGGGCCTGCGCCACAAGCGTTTGCAGCATGTGGCGATGGCCCCGGTGGACGCCGTCGAAGTTACCGATCGACAGGAACCCGCCCGCAGTGTCTGTCTGAACGTCAAGACTGCGAAGGAGCTTCATTTCCGTGACTGCAGAAGCAGGGAACACTTGGACGGTGTTTGCGAAACGACCAGTATCGTCTGCATCTGAACGAATGCAACCGTGATGAGTACCGATTGCCGTTCAAACGGGGGCAGGTCGCCGAACGACCACGAGCGTGACGTCATCATGAGGTGCCTCACCTCGTGCGAACGAGTTGGCGGCAGCGACAAGCCGTTTGATCACCTGCTCTGAACTGGCTTTCTGCGCGTCCTTGATCTCTTCGACGATTCTGGCTCGACCGAAGAGCTCCCCCTCGGGGGAGTGTCGTTCTTCGAGGCCATCCGTGCAGAGCAACAACGTATCGCCATGATTGAAGGGAATGTCTGCTCTTTGCTTGTAAGCACCAATGTCCGCCAGACCCAGTGCCAGACTGTCGCTTCGCAAATCCTCGACATCTCCGGAGGCTCGGATCATGAGCGAACTGTGACCGGCGGAGGCGTACGAAAACGTCATCGTCTCCGGATCGAGTTTGACAATCATCATGGTGACGAAAATGTCATCCGGCGTGTCGGCGATGAGTCGACGATTCACTTCGGTCAGAATCTCGCCCAACTCCAACTTGCTTCGAGCCATGCTCCGAATGTTTGATCGCACGTCACTCATCACAAGCGACTGACCAAGCCCATGACCACTCACATCGGCCACTACAAATCCCTGAGTTCCTTCCGACATCTCGATGTAATCGTAGTAGTCGCCACAGAGTTGCTCAGCCGGAAGGACATAGCCTGCAATATCCAGCCCGGAAATCGTTGGACTCGCTGTCGGGTACAGCCTTTCCTGAAGTCGCGATGCATAGTCGACTTCATCTTTGAGTTGCTTGCTGACCCGGGCGAGTTCATCCATCGCTGTGGCCCGCAGGTAGATCACCGTTGCCACCGCCCAAATTGCCGTGACGACCAGAAAGCGATTGAACATCACCTTCCAGAGTTCGGTGTCACCGCGTCCAGGTGACCACCACTCAGCTGAAAGAGTAAAAAATGTCGCGAGAAAGGCCACGACGATCGCGTCTCGACGGTTCGTGGATGTCAGAGTCGCGATTACTCCCAGAATGTGCGGAATGCTGGCCGCAACTCCCTCCGGCACAAACAGGTCGATGATGAACACGACCAGGACAATCAACAGGGCGAGTTGCATCGCGGACGAGTGAGTTCCTGATCATCAAATGGGAAACGGCCTGAGAGACCGGCTGACAGTGAGTCATCGTGGTCCAGTCGACCAACCTGTCTCCCTTCGAACGGATGACCCTGAAAGACTTTAGTGTGACCATCAACTCACTGGCAAGCCATCAACCGCGATTGTTTACGCCGTCACTTCGATCTCGCGTGGCCATTGCTGATAGGCCTCCCAGTAGGTCTTTTTCAAGGCGATTTCATCATCCTCTGCGCTTGGCTGAATGTGACCATTCGTGTCGATCGCACGTGACACCAGTGTGAGTTTGCCGGGTTCAACTATGCCCAAGTCAATTGAGAAGAAGACCCACGAGTGCTTTGATCTCGGCTCCTCATCCAGTTGAGCCGGTCGCCACTCGCCGTTATTGAGTTGAACTTCCACTCCCTTGATCCGAGAGACATCCGTGTGCCAAACGGCCCCGTACGCCTTGAGAGGCACCTGACTGTCCACCGTGGCTCCCCGCGTGACCCTTGCGATGATCGACTTGAGATTCATTCGGGAGACGGACGATTCCACGAACACCACCTCGTCTCCCTGTCGTTCGCCACGGACCGTCACGTAATCACGGCCCATGTAACGCCCCATGTAGCGACGGTCGCGGACTTCAATCCGACGTAACCACTTGACGTTAGCAATTCCATACCAGCCGGGGACGATTAATCGAAGTGGCGCTCCATTGCGGGGAGCGATCGGCTCGCCATTACGTTCATACGCGAGAATCGCCGGGAGACTCAACGCATCTTCGAGTGACAGACTTCGTCCGAACGGCACCTCGATTGTCAGCTCGCGTTTGGTGTCGGGACGAAGTGTCTCCTCCTTTGTGTCATGACCGAAGAACACGACCTCTGTCGCATCGGACTGATTGCCGCATTCCCTCAACAGAGGCGCAAGAGGCGTACCAACCCAGCGGCTGTTGTAGATTGCATTCATGAATCCGGAGGACGCTCCGTTACCGGAGCACTCCAGCGTCATCAACCGCTCTTCCTGTGGCAACGATTTGAGGTCGTCCAGCGACAACGTTCGCGGGCTGTCGACGAGCCCGCCGATCTCCAGTTGATACCCCTCCGTCCCGACCTCTGGTTCGCCGTAGTGCTGGACGTTGAACACCTGATCCTGAGGCGTAATCCAACTGTCGAGTGTCTCCCAGTCGAGCCGATTGGGCGGCGTGCGAGGCGTGTCGAGGAAGGGGACCAGTTCCTCGCCCTCTGTCTCAGCGGGGAAGACGAACTGCGGGGACGACATCAACGCCAACCCGGTCGCTGCTGACGAAAGTCCTGCTCGCATCACATCACGTCGCGTCATGGCATACTCGGACATGTTCGCCTCTTGTCTGCTTTGTTCATTTCAATACTTCAAAGTCTTCTGATCGGGCGAGACACGAATCTCAACTTCAACGGTGCCGTCCACAATCACTTCGACCGGCTGAGTCCATCGCAGCTGCCCCGCCGGATGCACCATTTCGAGTGTGTACTTGCCCGGGGGCACGCCCGCGAACTCGAACTCTCCGTCCGGCTTGGTCACCGTAAAGAACGGATGATCCAGGACGTAAATCCAGGCTCGCATCCCGCCATGATAGACACATCCCAGCGTCACAGGCGACCGTAAGCCCCCTGCACGCTCGAAGCGCTGCGTCTGCTCGTCCTCCGCCTCCAGGTTAAAGTTGAACTCAGCGATGCTCGCGACGGAACGCACGTTGTGGGTTGTCGAATCGCTGTTTGTGAATTTGATTGACTGACCAGCACGAATCGCGGTCGTCTCAGGCACAAATTGAAAGTTGAATTGATCAATTGTTGGATCGACAGGGGGTTCGACATTCGGAACATTCCTCAACTCACGACCACGCAGGGCGACAACCGCCTCTGCCAGTTCACCGGACTTGGCGTTCTTGACGTAATAACGCTGATACCGCCAGGGACGCGACTTATCCGACTCGTATGTGACCCGCCCTTTGACGATGCCGACAATCGCGCTCACTTGCGAGTCATCGGCCAATGAACAGCGAATGCCCCCCAAGCACCACACCGTCACTATCAGACACACGCATTTCGACATTGCAAACAACCTCGCAACTCCCAAGCCGACGGCTCTGCCGTCGATCAATAGCTCAAGAACGCATGACATCCAGACAAGGGGATCCGTCAGAGTGGCAGGGTCAGACCATCGGGATTGCCCTGACATCCAACGTCGAAGTGCCGGGGCCATCCGCTGCGATTCTGACCCCGCCACTCCAAAATCAGACAATGACAAACCCCTAATTCTCGGCAACCACTTCCGGTGGAAACTCTTTGATCGACAGACAGAAGTACAATAGCAAAACGACCGGTACGCCCCCCTCGGCGAAGCGAACGAGTGATTCCGGGAAGCCCGCAAACCCCAATGGGACCATCTGAGCCGCCGCCGAGGCAAATCCCCACAATGCGGTGAACGCCAACATTGGCTTGGATCGTGAGGCCAACACGTTGAAGGCCAACGCGATCTCGACTCCACCGATCGCCGCCAGTACGATTCGGGCAAGTTCATCGCTCAACTCACCACCCGCGAACTGCGACGAAACCGTCTGAACGACTCCCACCAGCGGCCCCGATTTCACGCTCTGCATCAGGGCGACCAGTCCCAGACCGGTAAACGTGAGCGCAACCCCCATTCGCAGTATCCACATCGTAATCACGGTCCGCCCCAAATGCGACTTGATCTTCGGCGGCCAGAAGTCCAGCACGAGGAGCCCAAGCGGCGCGAGCGTGCGAATCGCTTGTTCCAGCGGCACAAGCACTGCTTCAACGTCGATTTCGTGAATGATGGCGGATGAAGAGACGGCAATGAACCAGATCGACACCGGCAAGAGAATGACCCACGTGGGACGCAGCGCGGTTAACACTCCACAGACGAGCAACCCGTAGGCCACTCCCATGTCGAGTTGTGCGGCCTGGACCTCAAGCATCTCAAGGTCCGAAATCATGAATTCCGCAATCGGTGAGGCGGTGCCTTCGGACAGCCATTGTGCAGCCGCACCGAAACATTGGATCGCGACTGTGACCCGCAACGAGGTCTTGATCCACACAAGACCTCGCGGTCTGAGATAGTCCATGTAGGGACCAGGATCGTTCACGTCTTCCCCATGTGCGGATCAACGACCGTGCGAAACGAGAGAGTTTCCTTCACTCACGATCAGCATAAACCCCCGCAATCAACTTCGATAGTGAACCTTTCACCCGATTCCTCACAGATCGGCCTGACGCTACGACAACGCTCCCCGACGTCCTACATCACTAGTTCGAAAGTCGTGTCACAGATTTCCCATTCTCACGAATCTTACTCTTGACAGGAACGTCGATCACCACGTGCAAATCAGGGATGGAATCGGGACCATAGCCGCGCTATCATCAATGAAGAAGCTCCGACACCGCGAGGACATGTCGATGCGTGAATGTTCCCATTGCCTGCATGAGTCGTTGAATACCGAGGAGCAGTGTCCCCACTGCGGAGCCGATTTCCCGGTCGGCTCGAAAGAGCCTTGCGCTGACTCAATGCCCGAAACTGCATCCCTTGCAGAGACAACTCCATTTGAGCCGATCGCGCGTTTCGCCAACATTGCCGAAGCGGGTTACTTTCACAGCGAACTCGAAGGGCGCCTCGAATGTGACGTTCGCCTGAACACGCAAGACCACTTCGACGCCCCGAGTGCGTCATGGTGGAGTGATTACGTTCTGACCGTCCCGGCGGCCAATACCCAGACGGCTGTCGCTGCGTTGAAGGATCTTGTCGCAGAAACGGATCAGTCGGAATTCCTTGATCTCGGCACCGAACCGCCGGCACAGCGAATGGCGATGAGCGATGAAGAGTTCGCACCTTCGTCCCGCATCCACTGGACGCCGATTGTTCTGACGCTTGCAGCCGGGACGTTCGTGTTTTGGGCAGCGAAACAGGCGCAACTTCAGTTTCGGGGTGCTGGGGATCGCAAAGCACATGGTGTCAGCCTTTGGGACATGATGAGTGAGAGCGACCAACCGTGGGTCCAGCGATCTGAAAACGGCGGAGGGCGGCGAGAGATCTCCATCGATCCCAACACAAACATGGCGACGCTCCGCGAGGACACCGATGGCGACGGCGTCGTTGATCGTGTCAGTCAGCTGCCACTGAGCTCGCGTTAGCACTCAAGAAATGTCGACACGACTCACCGACCGATAGCGAAAGTCCAAATAAAAATGCAGGCCGCTCGGTTCGACGCATGCGGGATTCCGGCAGAGGTCGTGAGTGTGAGCGACATCACTCGTCCAATCCCTGGCAAGGGCGAAGTCCTCGTCCGGATGTTGGCCAGTCCCATCAATCCCTCCGACCTTTCGTTCATCGAGGGAAGCTATGGCCAGCAGCCCGAACTACCTGCGACGCCCGGATTCGAGGGGGTCGGGATTGTCGAAAGCAGCGGAGGAGGACTGCTGGGCAGCTTCCTGACCGGCAAGCGCGTCACGGTCGCCAATCGGGAAGGAGGCAACTGGGCCGAGTATGCGGTCATCTCCGCAAAGCAAGCGATTCCACTTCCCGAAAGTTTAACTCTCGAGCAGGCGGCGAGCTTTTTCGTCAACCCCGCCTCCGTCGTGGCGATGGTCGAGAAGATCCATCAAGTGCGGCGGGGAGAATGGTTGCTTCAGTCCGCTGCCAACTCATCGCTGGGTCGCATGGTTATCCGTCTCGGACGTCAGTGCGGGATTCGCACACTGAACGTCGTCCGTCGATCCGAACAGATCGATCAATTGAAATCACTCGGAGCGGACGAGGTGCTCGTCTTCGACGCTGCTGCCGATGA
This sequence comes from Planctomycetaceae bacterium, assembly GCA_020426505.1. Classification (GTDB taxonomy): domain Bacteria; phylum Planctomycetota; class Planctomycetia; order Planctomycetales; family Planctomycetaceae; genus JAHBXU01. Next base: position 16,950 of record JAGQPX010000182.1, read on the forward strand.
CCCCGAGATGTTCGTTTCAAAGGTCCATCAGCTGACCAACGGCGGTGTCCGCTGCGCCATCGATCCAGTCGGAGGGATCGTCGGATCAACGCTTGCACGTTGCCTGAACAACCGCGGGCGACTGCTCGTGTTCGGTTCCCTGACGGGAGAACCGCTGACGATTTTCCCTCGCACACTGATCGCTCCCCGCGCACAAATCGAGGGATTCTGGCTCGGACCCTGGATGCTTTCGCAATCGCTTCCCAGGAAACTTCGGCTCATGCGTCGAATCTCCCATCTCATCAACGCAGGCATCCTGACAACCGAAGTCTGTGAGTCGTTTCCGCTGTCGCGAGTAAGCGAGGCAATCGCCGTCGCAACCCAACCGGCACGCGAGGGGAAAGTGCTGCTGCGAATCGGAGACGCCGGTCGGTAAGATCGATCGCCGAATTCAACATTGATCGGATTCAGGGAGTCGAGTGTGGCCAAACGAGCAATGTCGTCCAGGTCAAACATCACCATCCATGAGATCGAACGGGCGATTCATGTCATCCGGGGTCAGCGAGTCATGCTCGACTCAGACCTCGCTGAATTGTATGGCGTGACAACTGCCGCACTGAATCAGGCGGTCAAGCGGAATGCGGATCGGTTCCCGGACGATTTTGCGTTTCAACTGACACAGTAAGAACTTACAGACTTGATATCACAATCTGTGACATCAAAATCCGGGGCTGGTGGGAGAAGGAATCGACCTTGGGCATTCACTGAACACGGTGTTGCGATGCTCTCCGGTGTGCTTCGATCCAAAATTGCGGTGAACGTGAACATCGAGATCATTCGAGCTTTCGTGCGGATGCGGCGGCTGATGGCGACTCCCGGCGAGCTGGTCGAGCAAATTAACCGTCTTACTGAAACTGTGCAGCTTCACGATGGGCAAATTGCGATCATCAGCCGTATCTTGCGTCAAATGATGGCCCCACCGGAGCTGCCCTAGAAGGGACGGATTGGATTTCGCACGCCGGGCAAGTGCTGAATCGCCCCGACAATCGGCGGTTCTCGCCACATCAGTGCCGGAACCAGGTCACAACTCCGACCAATCGGTCATCTCCGTTGACCCGTCGATTTGCTTGTGCGACAACCCGCGCCCCCTTCCTCCAAATCCCCACAGTCGGACGTTCCCTCGGAAAGCCCCATGATGCCGAGACTCCACCCTTTCCTGACCATCGCTGCCGTCCTCGCGATCGCAGGTTCGAGCCTCGGTTGTGCCAATCTCCTAACCGCACGGTCGATCCAGACGTTCGCCGATAGTCTCGCAGAGAAAGATCTGGAAAACCTCAAGCTGAAAACATCTTCCGAGTTCGACCAGAAGGCCCTGCGCACGGCTGACGCCCTCGACGACATCAAGATTCTCAATCTCCCCACCGGCAAAGTCTCCGTTGCAAGCGTCGAGGAAATCTCGGAGACGGAAAAACATGTGACCGTCGAAGTCGGTGAGCGAAAGAAAGAGGTGCTCTACAAACTGGTCCGCGAGCCGGGCAGTCGCAAATGGCTGGTGGATGACATCTATCTGCAACAGAAGAAGCCCGGCATGGACGAGCCAATCACCAAGTCCGTCACCGAAACGATGGACCTGCTGCTGACCGTCCGGGAATTCCTTGACAGCTGGCAAACCGGTGGACGCGACGATGTCCTCGCCGTCACCACGTCGGAATTCCATGGACTCCTTGCCGATCTGTCTCCGACTCATCTGTTGCAACTCACGACGCACGTGGTCGGCAAATCGTCTGCACGCGGTTCGTTTCGGCCGGAGGCCCGAATGGAAGATGACCGGGCCGTTGTCCTGTTGCCTCGCAAGGGCGGAACTCTGATCGTTGAACTCACGCTCAACGACAGCGACTGGCTCGTCAGCGACGTTGCCATCGAGTCGCATGACGATGATCAACAAGTTCGCTCAGCGAAACGGGTCGCACGAATCCTCAAAACGACCAGCGAGTTTCTCGCCAGCTATGAAGCCAACGATCAACAACAGTTGCAGTCGTGGTGCACAGTCGATTTTTATCGTAACAGCGTGTCCGTCGCCGATCTGTCATCCGCTCCACTTCCGACCGGACGATTGCTCACTTCTCCGTACAAGCTGCGAGTTCACGAAGAGAATGCCGATCTGGTCATCGACATCGACGATGCTACGTACATGATCACCCTGGCCGAACCGACTTCAGATGGCACGAAGGCGGGCGGCAAACCGTACCAAGTCAGCGAGGTCACGCTCTATGAGGCTGATGGCAAGCAGGTCAAACGCCTGTCCGCCGTCTTCACGACCCAGGCGATGGTTCAGATCTTCGCACAGGCCTACGTGACCGGTGACCTCGATCGCCTGAAGCAAGCGTCCACCAGCGACTTCACACAACTCGCCTGGGATCAACTCGACGCTGAATTGCTGGCTTCGCTCCCGCTCAACGAGTTTGAAAACGTCCCGCCGAATATCGTCGCCACCCAGTTTCGCGGTCCGCTGACCGAAGTCACGGTGACACAGGGCACGCGAGCACTCACATACATCCTGCGTGAGAGCCGAGGACGCATGGCGGTCGATGACGTGCTCCTGCCGGTTTCGCAACGGCCGACTTCCATGAAGCAGAACCTGCAAGCCATCATTCCCGTCTACGCGATGGCCCGCGCGATCCATGCGAACGACCTTGTCACTGTCCGACGAAGCAGTTCCAGCGACCTCGACCGACTCGTCTGGCAACCGCTGGGCGAGATCCCCAACATCGGTTTCAACCTGGTCGACCATCTCACAACCCCGATCACGTCCATTGCACTGACAGAAGACAGGGCGGAACTCGTCCTTGGCGACGACAATTGGGGAGCCCGGTGCACACTGCTGCGAGGTGAGGATCACTTTGTCGTTGACGATGTCCGCGTGATTGCAGGGCCGTCGGAGTCGCAACAGGCTGACCTCAAGACGGCCGGACGCCTCAACGTCGCCCAGAATCTTGCTGAGTAGCGGGAAACTGATCTACAAGATCGAGCACCACTTATCCCGATCCGCGTCGTGACAACCGAACGACGTCTTACGATGTGTTGTCGCTGAACGCGAACCGCCTCTTCGTAACGATCCGATGGCGACCCTTCTCCTCTCGCCTTCGTGCGGGAAATGCCATTATTGAAGTCCTCCGCAGAGACAAGCCGCGCCTGATATGGCTACGATAGTGAGAGCATCTATGCGATCGGCGACTCTCACGAATCAACAACGGACACGACAAGGGCGAGTGACATGGCGTCGTATGGTCATCTCGCTCGCCTGTTGATCGGACAGCCGAGCATCATCCCCATCGCGATGCTGACGTCGCTGTGGGTTGGCATCTGCCTTGTCGTCCTCGGTGCATGGCTGCCGTGCGTGTGGACGTCCCTCGCGGTTCGCAGAGATGAAGACGCTACGAATCTCGACCATTTCTCGACTGTCCGACTGCTGGCATTGTTCCTCGCGGGTGGTCTGACGTCGCTGCTCGTCACCGGCACCGCGTCGGCTTTTCTGTTTCATGACTTGCTTCTCGGAATCATCGTGTCAGCGGTAATCGGCGTCGCGAGCGTCGTCCGTCTGATGCTGCATCTCGATCGCGGACAATTGCGTCTCAGCATCGGCAGGCGAGTTCTCGTGATCGTAACTCTGTTACCGTTCCTCCTCGGCGTCTGGCTGCATGAGATTTCAGAGGTCCGTTTCAACACGGTCTATGGCCAAGGGGTCGCCTTCGGCTCGCTGAACGACGACAACAGCTTTCACGTCTACCTGGCCAGTATGATCGAACAACACGGTTTGCCGCTGCGTGATCTCTACGGCTCGCCGCATCAGGATTATGCTCCGCTGGTCCACACGGGACACGGAGTCCTGATCGCCTCTATCGCACGGATCACGGGGATCAACCTGTACCAATCCGCTGCCGCCTTGTGGACGGTCGGACTCGTGCTGCTCGCCTGGACCGGGTGTGATGTCATGTCACGAGTCACCACTTCACCCTCATACATATTCCTGGGTGCCCTTTCGCCATTAGTGCTGGGGCCGATCAACTTGCCGAGCATCGTCCCCTTCTGGCGACCGGGTGAAGCACTTGATCAGGTGCCGTTGGTCGCAGCTCGCATGTACTGGAATCTGCCGCAGACGCTCTCAACTGCATTGGTTGGAGTGAGTCTTGTTTGTTTCGGAGAGTACTTGCGGAACGCGTCAAACGGCAGGAACTCCCAGAAGCAACTGATGATAACGACTCTACTGATCGTCGCCTCCGGGTGGGTCAAGCCGTCGCTGTTCATCTTCTTTGCACCGGCAATGCTGATCACGCTGTTGATTCATCGACGAGGAGTGACCGACCTTGTGATCGTGACTCTCACACTCGGGACCGGCGTGTTGGTTTATCTGTTGCCACACTGGCTGGTGACCCTGCCCGAGGCACCGGTGTGGAGCTTGACACATTCGCTCGTGCAAACGATCGAGGTCGGAAAGTTCGTCGCTCTGGGCTGTGGAACTGCCCTATTGCTTGCGATGAAACCACTGTGGATTCTGCTGCGTTCGATCGGCGCACGAGTAACGGCTGACGAACTCTCTTCATCAAATCTGGCACTGCCTCTCGTCGCGATGGGAGGGAGTCTGATGTTCGCCCTATTGTTTCGAGAGGACCGTTTCATCGGACATGTCGCGTTTCAGCCCAACATCTGGTGGGGACCATCGGGCTGTGTCGTACTGTTAATCCCCTGGCTGATGCGATTCGCGAATGATCGACTCCGTGATGGAAACTCCCATTCCTGGCTGGCGATCATCGGCATTGCTTTGCTGTCGTTGCAGACGATCAACGGGATCGTGTTCGCCTTCGCCTGTCCGGCGATCAACACACGCGTTTATCCCCAACCATTCGTCGAGGCCCTCGAACGTGCCAGAGACGCGACGGCAACCTACACGACCTTTCTGATTGACCCCGGTATCGCCAACATCGACCTTGCCAATCTGTTGCACCGACCGGCGCTGTACACCACCTCCTACATGAGCGAACCTGATCGTCAAATGCTCGACGCCTGGAACTCGCTGTTCGTACCTCCATTTGATGAGTCCAAGGAGGACACGTGGAGACACTACGACGCCGCGATTGTCTCTAATACAGCGAGAGTCGCCCGCGAATCCCTGTCACAACGGGAATGGAAGATGAGCCCATTGACGCCGTTGTTTGAACTCTGGCTCAACCCGAACGGGCGAGCGGGAGATGTCGGTTCTCTTCCTGAGTAACGTGCGTTCCGCGACCTGTCGAACCCGTCTCATAATAGGCAACTCACATCTCAGACTCGCCGACGGCATTGGACCGTCTGCCTGGAGGTCTCGGGCCGTTGAACTGATAGTACGTGCAGGCGATGCGGGCGTTGTACAGCTTTCGGCGTCGATCAGCCTTGCGACCAAAGTGCTTCGTAAAATTCGGGTGTGATGTCAGCACGTAGGCCGACCAGCGATCCAGATTGGCAAAAAAACGTCCGATGTCCCGGTAGAGCGAGACCACTTCATCGTGTTCGCCCATCCGCTCTCCGTAGGGCGGGTTGGTGATGAGACATCCGAACTTGGTCGAACTGCTCAGTTCGGCGGCAGGCCTCTGTTGAAAGTGCACATCGTCAGCGACTCCCGCGGCGATAGCGTGCTGCCGTGCCAAACGAATGGCACCCTCGTCAATGTCCGTGCCGATCAACCGAAAATCGAGACGATCTCTGACAAGATCGCGAGCCTCGCTGCGTGCATCGTCCCACACCGATTGATTAATCTGAGGCCATTGCTCGCTGATGAACGATCGCTGCAGGCCCGGCGCCATGTTTCGACCGATCATGGCCGCCTCGATCGGGATCGTTCCCGAACCGCAACACGGATCGATGAGCAAACGTGTTTCGTTCCAATAGCTGAGTTGCACCAATGCAGCTGCGAGTGTCTCTTTGAGGGGTGCCCGAGACGTCAGTGTACGATACCCCCGTTTGTGTAACCCCGCACCGGTCGTATCGAGTGTCAACGTCGCCCGATCCCGCAACAGATTGACTTCGATCGGGTACGCCGGACCCGTCTCCTCAAACCAATCCAGTCGGTAATGGGACTTCAATCGCTCAACGATCGCCTTCTTGACGATCCGCTGACAGTCCGGGACGCTATGCAGTTGTGACTTCGTCGACCGTCCGTTCACGGGGAATTCGGCGTCAGCGGTCAGCCATTGCTCCCAGGGTAGCTCGTTCGTCTGATCAAACAGTTCTCCGAAGTCGCGGGCTTCGAACTCGCCGATTTGCAAGAGCAGTCGATCCGCACTGCGCAGCCAAAGGTTGCAACGAGCGATCGCCCGGGCATCCCCCTCGAATCGCAGTCGGCCATCCTCGACGGTCACATCGTCATAGCCGAGTTGCTGCAATTCGCGTTTAATGACCGCCTCCAATCCGAAGGCGGCAGTGGCCATCAGTGGGATCGTCTCCATCAGGATGACTTCGGGCGGCGTTTGAAGGGATAGAACCAGACGCCGTATGGCAGAAAGCGAGGTTTCATCGGCTCGTCAAACCGTACCGGGTTCGCGAGCCTCCAGCCGAACTTGTTCTTCATCAAGGTCGATGGAACACACGAGGACGGTTCGTCCAACGGCTCGCACGGACGGCAGTCAACAATGTCGACAGTCCCAACGATGCTCCCCATTGGCAAGGCGTCCGGGTCAAGTTCGTGCCGTTCGACAATCCTTCCGGCAGCGGGGATGTCGGCGAACTTTTTGCCCACATAAAGATAAATCGGCCCCCGGACATTGGTCGGCTGACTGCGGACCTCGATCGTCTTAATCCCGCGCAGGATCAACTCGGCCCAGGGCTGTCGAATGCCCAGGCCAATGAGGTCACGGTCGGGATGGGTGATGGACGTCATACGAGATTCATCGTTTCGCACTTCGTTGAGCGCTCCCCGTTGGGTCGCGGCTAAACGGAGTCTTTTGAGAGGCGTTCTCTCAATGCGGACTTCGCGGATTTCAGTTCTTCGGCCTCCGGCGAATTCTTGTAGTATTCGTCGAGAGGGAAGCATCCGGAGATGATACCGTTGCGGGGGGCGGTCGTGCAGTCGCTGAACGTGCGGCAAATCTTTTTCGCTGAATTGTAGTCCTCCCCCGCAAGCACCTTGGCCGGGAGTTCCCAGTCACTCAGCACCAGTCGTCCAATGCCGACGGAGTCCACCCACCCGGCTCGAACAACGCCTTGGGCGACGTGAGGCAGGTACTCTTGGAAGTACGAATAGGCGGTCCCCACGAGTGGCAGATCAGGCAGGGCGCGCTTGAGATCAGCGACCGCATGAATCTGCCGTACACATCCAATCAACGGGTCCTCAGGAGGCTGATAACCGTCCGAAGGAGGATAGAACGCGGGCCGTTGAATGTGTGGATTGTAATACGGAGAGCCACACGAGATGTTGAACATCGTCACGCCATGCTCATCTGTAAGCAGTCGCATCAGGCGAATTGGCTCGGTGAGATCAATGATCAGCGGATTCTCGCGTGTGCAGCCGAATCCGGGGTAGGGGGCGCCTTTGCAGTCCTCCGGGATGCCCGGTCCGAACTTGCCACTTCCCGTAAGTGCCGGGTCGGGGTGATAGGGGGGGCGATCGAAGACAGACAACCGCACACCGATCATTAATTCAGGGCACTCGCTGCGAACTGCGTCGATTGTCTCTCTGAGAAATCGCGAGCGCCCCATGATGTCACCTCCGTAGGGACCCGGGCGATCGTAAGCCGACAGGAACTCGTGCATCAAATATCCGTGACACGCTTTCACGTCGACGAAGCGAAACCCAATCTCTCTCGCCATTTTCGCTGCGGCGACATAGGCATCGGTGAGTCGCTTGAGGTCGTCATCCGTGAGGACCATGCTGTCGTCGTCGGGATCGATGCCGAACTTCGCATCCAGAAACGGGTGGTGATACGCAATGCGAGGTTCGAGAGCGATCTTGCTGTTCGGCCGACAAAAACGTCCCGAATGCGTGAGTTGCAGGCCGATGAGCAGGTCATCCGTCGCCTCGCTGCCGAATCGCGTGCGATGAGCCTCCTCCAGCGTTTGCAGGAGTTGTCTCATCGGTTCGACGTTCTGCTCGTGGAAGAACAACTGGTTCGGGTTCGCCCGTCCGTCGTGCGTCACTGCGAAGGCTTCTCCGCCCCAGATCCACTTGCAGCCCGACTCGCCGAAGTGCTTCCATCTCCGAATCGTGTGCTCACTCGGTGCCCCGCCGACCGTGCCGTCCCAGCCCTCCATTGGATGGACACACCAGCGATTGCCAATGCGAAAGTCGCCGACACAGAGTGACTCCGCCATTGGCGATCCCTCGCTTGCCGAGAGCGGTTGATCGTCGACCGGCAACTCCAGCCCCAACTGCTCGAGGACCTGATGGAAATCATCGACCGTCTTGATCGCACCGATACGTTGATATGTCACTGAACAGTCTTTCGATACAAAGCGAGTTCACTTGTCGGCGTCGACGGAATTCAATTTGTCAGTCGGTCGTGTCCAGAGCTGGAAGCCAGACGTCAATGGAGCCACTGTCCACCCTTGCTCTTGGAGAGCCTGTTGAGCTCTGCGGGAGCCATCGTAGACAATCGCTGCATCGTAGTCGGCCCAACCCGTCCCCGCCGACTCATTCGGTTCCTCAAACAGTTGCGTCCAGTCGCTGAGAATCTGCTCGTCCTCGGGAAACATGTAGTTCGTGTTGAAGAGTGCCGGACGGCGGAGAAACGCCGCCAGATCAACCCACGCCATCATGGGATCCAGCAAGAACCGTGTTTCGTGAGCCGTCTGCTGCTGAGCGGCCTGCATCGCATCGGCAAACTTCATCGGAAACCCGCGAGTATTGATCGCAGGAGTCGCCAATGCAAACTGCAGTCCGTTGAACAGATGGAGGACGATCAACGCGCTGGCCACGAGCGATAGGATACTCACCCGTTCCGTGATTCTTGCCTGCCTGACGGCATGACGGATCAACACGGGCAACAGCAACAGTACACTGGCCGACGGTCCCCACCAGATATTCGGCTGGAACGATTTGAATTCGACAAACCGCTCTTCGCGGAAAAGTAGTGCGAACAACAGGCTTCCTCCCATCGCCACCAGCGGAAGCGTCACCACACGTGGCTCCTGGGGATGAACCAACTCACGTATCAGCCGGTAGAGTGGAGCGACGGCCAGCAGCAGTACAGCCCCACAACCAAAACCGACAAACCTCGCCACTTCGATCGCCTGCTGTCGATTGGGATGAAAACTCCAGGGCGGCAACTCGGGCACGTCAACCAGGAAACCGGGTAGCAAATAAGTGACGACACCAACCGCTAGAATCCCGATCGTCAATGCCACGGACGTAAGGCGTGCTCTCTGAATCGCCAGCGTCACCAACAGGGCCGGTGCATAGAAGATGAACAGCGAAGGCTTGACCCAGCCGGAGGTGACAATGGCAAGAGTCGCTAGGATGAGCATCCGCCTCTCTCCGTCTCCACCCATCACTCGACGGCAATACTTGTCAAACAGAACAAGGGCAACCGCCGCCAACGCTGTCGAGAGTGCCTGCGGCAGGTTCCAGTACATGCGGTTCGAGATGCCCGGGTCGATTGCCAATGCAGCACTCGGATGAAAGAACGGCAGGAACGAGGGAATCATCAATGGGCCAAACATGAGCGGAAGGATGCCGCAGACGAACATGATGAATCCGGAGAGTTGCGACCGCATGACGATCGCCATCGAAGACCAACTCAGGAGTAACGCAGCAGACATCCAAAGGCTGGCCGACACGTGAAACTCGCTCGCACGGAGAACCGATGCCAGCCCCGCTATCAACACCCCGTGACCCGTATGCGTCACCTGACTGTATTCCCGGGTTGTTGACCCGTAGAGGTCCCGGAGTGGCAGCCCGGAATCTCGCACCGACGTTGCCAGGTAGACATGGAAACTTGTGTCACCATTGAGGTCCGAATAGGCGATCACGGCTTTGCTCCCCTGCGAGATTTCGTATTCTGACACCACGTGATGCCACAACGACATCGCCATTGCAGAAATCGTCACCAGCACGAATGTCAGGCGGTTCACCCCCCAGGTAAGTTTGCACCCCCGCAAGTCTCGCAACAGACGTACCGACGAGGCGAAACCGAGTACACCGGTGAGCACCATTCCGGGTAAGACACTTTTCGTAACGTAGGCCGACAGCGTGCCAAGAGTGACCGCCAGCATCACACCCCCACCCAGCATCAACGCGATGATTTCCAGAATCCTCGGCGGGGGACTGATAATCGACGAGTCCCGATCATCTGATTGCTGCCCCCAACACAGCCGGGGCAGCCATCCTCCAACGCAAAACAGGACAAACAATGTCACCAATGCGAGACCAACCGCCGAGAACACATTACCCGGCTCGTCTGCGATCATCCGCAGGAATTGGTCATAGGACGACATGTCGACAACCTTCTGCGTTTCTTATCGATCCGGAGGCTTGATGTCCGGGAGACTCATTTGCCGTTCCAATTTCGAGTCCCGAAACAGCCTGACGAGGATTGCCGGATCGTACGCAAGCATACTGACAACTGGAAGTCGACGTGAGTATCGAACCCATTACAAAAACAGGGCATGCTCACCTGCAAATCGGCAGATGGGCATGCCCAGTGCATGACAGTCGAACCCAAGTCGTCCGACCGGAGTCAGTCAGTCTTCACTCGACAAAACACTGGAATCCCCGTCGTCGACACCGGCTCCGACAGCTGCGAGTTCTGGCGTTTGCTCGTGATCGTCGACATGGTCGGCGACAAAATCCAGCGACTTTTCATCGCCGACTTCCTTCACTTCCACGTGAATCGTGTTCTTGCCCTCGAAGGCTCCGCGAAGCAGTTCCTCGGCCAGCGGGTCTTCAACGTACATTTCGACTGCACGACGCAGAGGCCGGGCACCGTAGTCGAGGCCCGAATCCGTCTCGTCGCCCTTGCCCTTACCGATGATGAACGTCTTCGTCTCGTCACTGAGCACGAGTTTGAGACCGCGTTCGGCCAGACGTTGACGGACTTTTGTGAGTTCGATGTCCACGATCGCCTTGAGGTTCTCCTCGGTCAGCTTGTGGAACACAATCACCTCATCGAGACGACCGATGAATTCGGGCTTGAACTCCCTTTGAATCTCGGACATCACGTTTTTCTTCATCGACTCATAGCTCGCCTCTTCGTCTGCGTTGCCAACGAAACCGAAGTCAGGCGACGAGATCGACCGTGCACCGACGTTGGTCGTCATGATCATGACGGTGTTCTTAAAGTCGACCTTGCGGCCGAAGCTGTCGGTGAGATGTCCCTCCTCCATGATTTGCAGAAGCATATTGTACACGTCCGGATGGGCCTTCTCGATCTCGTCGAGCAGCACCACTGCATACGGACGACGGCGAATCCGCTCGGTGAGCTGTCCACCCTCTTCGTAACCGACGTATCCGGGAGGAGCACCGATCAAGCGGCTGATGTTGTGCTTCTCCTGATACTCGGACATGTCGATCTGAATCAGTGCGTCTTCATCACCGAACATAAATTCGGCAAGCGTCTTGGCCAGCAAAGTCTTGCCGACACCGGTTGGACCTGAGAATAGGAACGTCGCCGTCGGACGCTTCGGATCCTTGAGCCCCGATCGTGACCGACGTACCGCCTTGGAGACGAGCCGGATCGCCTCATCCTGGCTGATGACGCGTTTGTGCAGTTCTTTCTCCATCTCCAGCAGCCGAACCGCATCCTCACTCGACATCCGCGTGAGTGGGATGCCCGTCATCTTGGCGACGACCTCGGCCACCACCTCAGCATCGACAACGCCATCAGTCTCCTGAGACTTCTGCCGCCACTCGCGTGTGATGGTCTCTTTCTTCTTCTTGAGCTTATCCGCCTGGTCGCGCAATGCAGCGGCCTTCTCGAAGTCCTGATTGGCAACCGCCTCCTCCTTTTGCGTGTTCAGACGCTCGATATCCTCTTCCAACTCCTTGAGGTCCGGCGGACGCACCATCGACTTGAGCCGGATGCGGGCTCCCGATTCGTCGATCACGTCTATCGCCTTGTCAGGCAGACAACGGCCAGTGATGTAACGGCTCGACAACTCGACCGCCTTCTCCAAGGCGTCATCGGTGATCTGCACGCGGTGATGCTCCTCGTAGCGATCCCGCAGACCCTTGAGAATCTTCACCGTCTGATCAGCCGACGGCGGATCGACCATCACCGACTGGAATCGACGTTCCAGCGCGCTGTCCTTCTCGATGTACTTGCGGTACTCGTCAAGCGTCGTTGCCCCAATGCACTGTAACTCACCGCGAGACAACGCAGGCTTGAGCACGTTCGACGCATCAATCGCACCTTCCGCACCACCCGCACCAACGAGCGTGTGCAACTCGTCAATGAACAGGATCGTGTTCTTCGCGCGGCGGACCTCGTTCATCACCGCCTTGATGCGTTCTTCAAACTGACCACGGTACTTCGTGCCTGCGACCATCATCGCCAGGTCGAGCACGACAATGCGTCGCTCACGCAGCAGTTCGGGAACGTTGCCTTCAACGACCATTTGCGCGAAGCCTTCAACGATCGCCGTCTTGCCGACACCCGCCTCTCCAAGCAGCACAGGGTTGTTCTTCTGACGCCGACAGAGAATCTGCGTCACGCGCTCGATCTCCGTCTCACGACCGATGACCGGATCGAGCTTGCCCTGCTTGGCGAGTTCCGTAAGGTCACGACCGAAACTGTCGAGGGCAGGGGTCTTGCTTTTGCTCCCCTTGCCGGACGAACGACCGCTCGACTGCACCTCTTCCCCTTCGAGGCCGTGCCCCAGCAGGTTCAGCACTTCGTCACGAACGTCTTCGAGCTTGAGGCCGAGGTTCATCAACACCTGAGCCGCGACGCCCTCCTGCTCACGCAAAAGTCCGAGGAGCAGGTGTTCGGTGCCGACGTAATTGTGATTGAGATTCCGGGCCTCCTCCATCGCATACTCGATGACCTTTTTGGCCCGAGGCGTCTGCGGGAGCTTGCCCATCGTGACCATGTCCGGTCCCGACTGCACGATCTTCTCGACCTCCAGCCGGATCTTGCGAAGATCGACATCGAGATTCTTCAGCACGTTCGCCGCAACGCCGGAGCCCTCTTTGACGAGGCCCAGCAGAATGTGCTCCGTGCCAATGTATTCATGGTTGAATCGCTGCGCCTCCTGATTGGCGAGTTGCATCACCTTGCGGGCGCGATCGGTAAATCGTTCGTACATCCGACGAGTCTCCAAGGTCGGTGGAGTGAGGGACAGTCAATCTGCCCAAACGTACGTCACAGACAGGGTTTGGGAGGGGCGAACTCCCGTATCCCCTCGAGAAGCCGTCGTTGACCGTCGCGGCACGTGCCGAAAGTCCAAATACTGTTGTCAAACAGCCCGGAAACTCGACGCATCCCCGCTAATCGTGCCAAACAGACGACTCCCCGCAGTGACGAACCGAATTCTAGTCTCCGACCCCAAACGTGACAAGACGGGGCAGGCTCCGCAGTAGTCGTAAGATGTTGCCTTTTGTTAGTTTGAAGACAGGCGGAGCCAATGCCGCGACTCCACCAAGTCCTGCTCGACTGTCCAATCCTTCCATGCAGCAATTCCGCCCCACCTCCGAAGCGGTCACACGCGTCCTCCGCTTGACGGCCAAACTGGCGCACATTGACTCGCAAAAAGCCGAAGAACCTCATCTGCTCGCCGCTCTCTGGCTCGACGAAAGCGTGGCTCGTGGTCTTCTCGAACAGGCCGGGCTGACCGACGAGACGATCCGCGATTTGCTCGGAGATGACGTGTTTTCACTCACGGACACTGAATCAACCACATTCAAAGAAAGTGATACACCATCACATCTCCCCAAACTCTCAACCGTTATCACGGCAGCCCAATCCCACGCCGGACAGTTGGGACGGCATGCAGAGATGGGCACCGAGCACCTGCTGATGGGCCTCATCTCACAGGGCGGACCACTTGCTGACCAACTGATCGAGCAGGGCATCACCCTCGAATCAATCAAGCAACACACGGCTGACGAGACCGGTTCGCCGCACGAGCCGATTCCGGTCGACATCACTCTCTCGCCCACCATCGTCACTCGACAGGACACCACGCACACCGATCGCATTCTCGATGCGGCTGCCAATCGTTGCCGCGAGGGACTGCGGGTTGTCGAGGACTTCACGCGGTTCGTCCTTGATGACGCTCATCTCTCACGGCTGCTCAAAGACCTGCGGCATGATCTGACAGCCGCGCTCGCGATGTTGCCGACCGATCGACTGCTCCGCTCCCGTGACACGCCGGGGGACGTCGGCACGCGCATCGACACGTCCGCTGAGCGACAACGACTCGGCCCGCATCACGTGGCCCGAGCGAATGCCAAGCGGGTCGAGGAGTCGCTCCGCACGCTCGAAGAGTACGGTAAGGTCATGGATGCTGAGTTCGCTGCCCGCTGCGAAGCTCTGCGGTACCGCTTCTACACGACCGAACAGGCCATCGAGACCACACACAACGCCCGCGAACGTCTCGCTGACTGTCGACTGTATCTGCTCGTCACCGACCGCAACTGTCCGCATGGAGCCGGTCCGCTCATCCGCGACGCCCTCGCTGGCGGGGTCGACGCGATCCAACTCCGCGAGAAGGACATGCCCGACCGCCGCCTGCTCGACCTCGCGCACCGCGTCCGCGAATGGACCGCAGAAGCCGGTGCCCTGTTCATCGTCAACGACCGCCCCGACATCGCTGCCCTGTCGCGCGCCGACGGCGTCCACCTCGGCCAGGACGACCTGACCGTCCGTGAAGCCCGCCAGATCATTGGAGCAAACGCCCTCATCGGCGTCTCCACCCACAACATTGACCAGGCCCGCCAAGCCGTCACGGACGGAGCCGACTACCTCGGCGTCGGCCCCACGTTCCC
>JAGQPX010000183.1 GCA_020426505.1 Planctomycetaceae bacterium
ACGAAGAAAGCGACATGATCATCCGGACGATCCGGGACATCTACACCAAAGAGATCGATGCGATCTACATTGACGAACGCAAAGCCTTCGAGCGGGCGCGTGAGTTCATGAAGGTCGTGCTCCCCAAGCAGGTCGACCGCATCATGCTCTACGAAGGCAAGGACCCGATCTTCCACAAGTACAATATCGAGGAGTCGATCCACCTCATTCAGCAACGGCACGTTCCGCTCGCGGGCGGCGGCTCAATCGTCATCGATCAGACAGAGGCACTTGTCGCGATCGATGTGAACAGCGGCAGTTTCCGGGTTGACGATGACGCAGAAAAGACGGCCTATCAGGTCAATCTCAAAGCAGCCGAAGAGATCGCTCGGCAGATCCGACTGCGTGATCTGGGAGGCGTGATCGTGAACGACTTCATCGACATGCGGGACGAACGTCATCGCCGAGGGGTCGAGCGGCGGCTCCGTGAGGCTGTCGAACGGGACCGGGCCCGCACTAAAGTCCTGAGGATCAGTCCGTTCGGCCTCATCGAAATGACCCGTCAGCGCATCCGCCCGTCACTCCGCCGCAGCATCTACGAAGACTGCCCCTGTTGCAGCGGAGCCGGACAGGTGAAGACGGCCGAAAGCATGGCAATCGAGGTCATGCGGCGACTGATGACCGCAGCCAACTCAGACTCCGTCCATCGGGTCGATATCGACGTCCAACAGGCCGTCGCCAACTACCTGATTAATCGCAAACGCCGCGAGTTGACCAATTTGGAAGAAGAGTACAACGTGACGGTCAACGTGCAGGGGCGAAGCGACGCCAGCCCGGAACACCTGGTCATCCGCTGTTTCGACGAGATTGGCAGCGAAGTCCACGTTCTTACGACAGAACGCTCGCATTCCAAGCGGTGACCGGCTAAAGTGTTCGATTCGAATCAGCTTCGTTACCAGAATTCTCTAACCTTTGACTCTCGACCATGTTCGCAATTATTGAAGACGGCAGCCGTCAGTACCGTGTGGAAGAAGGAGCCGAGTTGGACGTCGACTACCGAGCCGACAGCGAAGTCGGCCAGAGCCTCTCGTTCGACCGCATCCTGCTCGCCAACGGCGGCGCAAGCAGCGTCATCGGCCGCCCCGCGATCGAGGGAGCAACCGTCGAGGCCGAGGTCATCGACCCGGAGCACAAGGGGAAGAAGCTCGAAGTGCAGAAGGTGCGTCGACGCAAGAACAGCCGCACCCACACCGGTCATCGGCAGAAGTACACGACCGTCCGCATCACGGCGATCAACGTGCCGGGCCTCGAAGTCGCCGAGAAGAAGACTGAAGCCTGATTCTTCGTTTCGCGATCATCAGTCGGGGCACCTATGACGTCACCCGACGCACCACTCGTCATCGGTTTGGGCGAACTGCTCTGGGACGTCTTTCCGGACTCCCAGCGTCCAGGCGGAGCGCCCTCCAATGTGGCGTTTCAGGCGTCGCAACTCGGGCTCAATGGTCTCGTCGCTTCTCGTGTGGGTGAGGACCCGCTGGGAGACGAACTGCTTGAGTTCCTCGACAGCAAGGGGCTCGACACATCACTCATCCAACGTGATGCGGAGTACGAGACGGGGCGGGTCACCGTCGACATATCTGATAGCGGGCATCCGGACTATGTGATTCACGAGAACACCGCATGGGACCATCTCGAACCAACGAGCGAGTTGCTTGATGCCGCCGGTCGTGCTGCCGCTGTCTGCTTTGGAACCTTGGCCCAACGCTCGCCGCAGAGTCGCGAGACCATTCATCAAGTCCTCAATACCTGCAGCGACGAGTGCCTGATCGTCTACGACGTCAACCTGCGACAGCATTGGTATGACCGTGAATGGATCGAAAGATCATTGGAGCTGTCAACGATTGCCAAACTGAACCTGGATGAAGCCGCAGTTCTCTGCCGTTTACTTGACCTAGACATCAAATCAATACACCGATTCGCATCTGGAATCCGCGAACAATTCGAGATTGAGCTTGTCTGTATTACTCGAGCGGAACGTGGTTGTTGGCTAAGCGACATCAACGAAACGGTGGATCTGTCGGGGGAACCGGTTGACGTTGTCGACGCGGTCGGAGCAGGCGACGCCTTCTCAGCGGCGTTGATTGCAACGCGACTCTGGGGTTGGCCCCTGCAGCAGTCGGCCGAGTTCGCGAACGCGATCGGTGGACTCGTCGCCTCTCACAGCGGGGCGATGCCCGACTTGGCTGATCAGTTTGCCGAACTCAAAGCGTCATACACCGTTTAGCAGCGCACTTGAGATTTGCGGTTAAACGGACGCGACCTGCTCCTCAGCGACTTGAATCGCTTTGAGCAGTCCCTTGGCCTTGTTGAGCGTCTCCTCGTATTCGGCTCGTGGGACGCTGTCAGCGACGATGCCGGCCCCCGCCTGGACGTAGACGGTCTGCCCCTGCATCACGAGTGTCCTCAGGGCGATGCACGTGTCCATGTTGCCGGTGAAGTCGATGTAGCCCACCGCACCCGCATACGGGCCGCGGCGATGTTTCTCGAACTCGTCGATGATCTCCATCGCTCGCACCTTGGGCGCCCCGGAGACTGTTCCGGCTGGCAGACCGGCCCGCAGCGCATCGAGTGCCGTGACCCCCTCACGCAGCTGACCGGTGACGTTGGACGTGATATGCATCACGTGACTGTACCGCTCAACGACCATCACATCGCTGAGTTTGACCGACCCATACTGCGAGACGCGTCCAACGTCATTGCGGGCCAGATCGATCAGCATCACGTGCTCGGCTCGCTCTTTCGGGTCAGCGAGGAGTTCATCGGCCAGTGCCTGATCCTCAGCCGCATTTCGCCCGCGCTTGCGGGTTCCTGCGAGCGGACGAATCGTCGTCTCTCCGTCCTCGACCCTCACCATAATCTCCGGCGAGCTCCCCACCAGCGACACCGATGGAGACTTCAACAGGATCATGAACGGGCTGGGGTTAATGACACGCAAAGCCCGGTAGATGTCGAGCGGCTGGGCCTTTGTTTCCAGTTGAAGTCGCTGGGAGAGTACGACTTGAAAGATGTCGCCCGCGCGGATGTACTCCTTGCAACTCTCGACGGCTGATTCGAATTCCTCTTGCGAAAAATCTGAGGTCCAGGGGAGCGTCGGCTCACCGGTGAGCGAGATATCGTGAGCAGTGAGATCGACGGTCGGGGCCTGCAATCGTTGGCATAACTCGTCGATCCGATCACACGCCTGCTGATACGCACCGGCAAGATCGCCCGTGTCGGTCGGAACGTGGGCGACGACGAGGACCACCTTCTGAATGTGATCGAACACGACCATCAGGTCGTACAAGGCGAAGGCGAGGTCCGGGAGACGACGATCATCTTCCGGAGCGTTCGGCAGGTGTTCGGTGTAACGAACGGTGTCGTATCCTGCGTAGCCGACCGCTCCGCCGCAGAAGCGAGGAAGCTCCGGCAGATGAGCGGCCGGGTATTCATCGAGAAGCGACTGCAACTCTTTGAGCGGATCATCGACCGTGCGGGTCGTTGTCTCGCCGTGCGTGGTGACTGTGACGTCACAACCGTGTGCTTCGATCTGCAGAAACGGGTCCGCCCCCAGGAAGCTGTACCGTCCGATCCGCTCGCCGCCGATGACGCTCTCGAACAGAAAGGCATGCTCGGCATCGCCCAGTTTGCGGAAGGCGGAGACCGGCGTGAGCGTGTCGCTGAGGATACGTCGATAGACGGGGACGAGTCTGACCCCCTTGGCCAGTTGGTCAACAGTCGCGAAATCGGGAGTGTGTGACATGAGTTGGATGACCGATTCTGCGACCTATCTGAAATCGCGGTTTATGGTTACGTCGCCATGAGGCAAAAGAGTCGTGGTTGACACACTTTCCGCCCCCCATAGAATACGATCCGCGAGAGTCGTCGCAAGTACAACACGCTCTCAGCGGCGAACGTTCTTTCAGACCCACATCGGGTCGCAGCGATTCGCCGTTGGTCGCCATGGCTGAACTCGACGGGTCGAGTCGTTCCCTCTCACAGACACCTGGTGTCTTCCATGCGAAAATGTTCCCGCTGCTCGAAGCCGGCGACCCTGCACATCACGGAGATCAAGGAGGGGGACGTTCATGCCCTCCACCTGTGCGAAGCGTGTGCTCAGGACTATCTCAGCAACGTCGAGGCTGGTCAGGCGAGCGGTGATCCGGAAGAGGTCTTCCAGCAGCAGATCGAGAACTCCATCGAGGACCTGCACGACGTCGATCAGCTGAGTTGCCCGCATTGCGGCATCACCTTCAAGGAGTTTCGCAGTCAGGGTCGCTTGGGTTGCCCGCAGTGCTATCTGGCTTTCGAGAACGAGTTGATGCCCTTGCTCGAGAACATCCACGGTGAGACTCAGCACACGGGCAAACTCCCGCAGCGGGCACCCGAGGCGAGCCGACGTCAGTACGAGTTGATCAAGCTCCGCAATCGATTGCGGACCGCTGTCGAATCCGAGTCGTACGAGGAGGCGGCCCAGTTGCGTGATGAGATCCAGTCGATGGAGTCGGCTCTCGAAGAGGAATTGGAAGAGTAAGCATTCATGGATCTGACATCGCTCACGCAAACCAGCGGCGAATGGCTGCGAGGCACCGGCCCCGAGTCGGACATTGTTGTCTCCAGTCGCATCCGCCTCGCGCGGAATCTGGCTCAGTTCCCATTCCTCAGCCGGGCTGACGATGGGGTCCGGACCGAGATCGAGTCACTATTGCAGGAGCCGATTTCGTCGCTGCCCATCAAAGGGGAGCTCACCTACTTCGACGTCAATTCCCTGGAGGCGCTGGATCGTCAGTTCCTCGTGGAGCGTCAGCTGATCAGTCGTGAGCATGCAGAGTCACACGGCTCGCGCGGTGTCGGCATCGGACCGGAGGAGAACGTCAGCCTGATGATCAATGAGGAAGATCATCTCCGACTGCAAGTGCTCCGCAGCGGGTTCGCCCTCGATGACTGCTGGCAGGAAATGAATCGAATCGACGATGCCCTCGAGCAGCAGGTCGCCTTCGCCTTCAGCGAACAACTGGGATACCTCACCGCCTGCCCGACGAATGTCGGCACCGGAATTCGTGTGAGCGTGATGCTGCACCTGCCCGCTCTGGCACTCACGAAGGAGATCCAGAAGGTCTTTCAGGCGATGCAGAAGATGCGACTCGCGGTGCGTGGGTTGTACGGCGAAGGCTCGCAGGCAATGGGCGACTTCTACCAGTTCTCAAATCAGGTTACGCTTGGCCCGTCCGAGCAGGAGTTGATCGACAAACTCAAGGAGGTCATCGACGGCATCATCAAATATGAACGTCGAGTTCGAGATGAGTTGGTCATCAAGAATCGCCAACGTCTGCACGATCAGGTCGCCCGAGCTCACGGCGTGCTCAGCAGTGCTCAGACGATCACCTCCGAAGAGACCATGCACCTGCTCTCCAGTGTGCGGATGGGGATTAACCTCGGTTTGGTTGACGGGTTGGAAATCCCGACGATCAACGAGCTGTTCATCCAGACGCAGCCCGCGCATCTGCAGAAGTTACGGAACGAAAAGCTCGAATCGGCCGAACGCAATGTGGCCCGCGCCGCCTACATCCGCAAACGCCTCGGCGACAGCTCCCACGAGAACAATTGATCGACGGATCGTCCGCCCCGGTCACTTGATCTCAAACAGCTCGACAATGAAGTGCAAGGTTGCGTTGGGTGGAATCGATCCCGGGGAACCTGCAGCACCGTAACCGAGTTCACTCGGGATCTCCAGTTCGATCATGCCTCCTTCGCTGACCAGCTGCATCCCTTCGGTCCACCCCGGAATGACGCGATTGAGTGGGAACGAAATGGTTTCCCCCCGCTGGTAGGAACTATCGAAGACGGTCTCGTCATCGAGCCAGCCCTTGTAGTGGACAGTGACTTTGTCGCTTCGTTCGGGTTTCTCGCCAGTCCCCTTGCGGAGGATTCGATACTTGAGGCCGGAATCAGTCGTGGTGAATTCCTCGGGGGCATCCTCATCGACCGGTCCGGGTTTCGGCGGAGGAGTCACTTTCTGCAACTCCACGATGAAGTGCAACGTGGCATTTGGTGGGACGTCCTTCCCGGCACCTCTCGCTCCATATCCGAGTTCGCTGGGGATCTCCAGTTCGATCATGCCCCCTTCGCTCACCAACTGCATCCCCTCGGTCCAGCCTGCGATGACCCCACTCAACGGGAACGAGATTGGCTCGCCACGCTCGTAGGAGCTGTCGAAGACCGTTTCATCGTCGAGCCAGCCTTTGTAGTGCACGGTAACTTTGTCATCAGCGGTCGGTTTCGCACCATCCCCCTTGCGGAGGACGCGATACTTGAGACCGGAGTCGGTCGCCGTGAATTCGGTCGGGGCATCGGGGTCCTGCGGGCCAGGTTCGACATCTGCTGCATTTGACATGGGGCCGGAGCATCCTGTCATCGCGAACAGGACGACCAGAAGCAGAGCGGCTCTGAAGTGATTGACTGTCACGAGATCAGGCTTTCGATTTGCGGGGAAAAAAAAGAAAGTGAAATAAGCAGTCGCCGCAGGTTACTCGATCTCGATCAGTTCGACGATGAAGTGCAGCGTGGCGTTGGGGGGAATGCCCGGACGACCTGAAGCACCATAGCCAAGGTCGCTGGGGATTTCGAGTTCGATCATGCCTCCCTCACGAACGTATTGGAGTCCTTCGGTCCAGCCGGCAACGACTTGCAACAGCGAGAAACTAGTGGGTTCGCCACGCTTGTATGAACTGTCGAACTCAGTGCCGTCATCGAGTGTGCCCCTGTAATGGGCTCTCACGGTATCAGCGGAGGTCGGCTTGTCACCCGTCCCTTCGCGGAGGATGCGATAGCGGAGCCCCGAACTTGTCGTGGTGAACTCTTCCGGAGCGTCCGGGTCTCGTGGACCGGGCTCCGAATTCGAGACCTGTTGAATGGCCGGGGCCACGGGCGTGGGCGGGTCAGTTTTGTCCGTGACCTGCGACGCCGTCTCGCATCCCCAGAGACTGCTCATCACCACCACGGCAAGGACTGTGACAACAACTCGATCCATCGAAAAGACTCCTGAGATTCTGAATTGAGACGGTAGCTCGGCATCAAGGTTCTGCGCCTGGATGACTTCGCCCGCCAGTGAGTGACTTGTTACTCCGATAGGATTTCCTGCAGTTCCACGAGGAAATGCAGATCCGCATTGGCGGGAACCCGGGGCGGATACCCCTCTTCACCGTACCCTAACTTGCTGGGAATCACGAGTTCAATCATGCCGCCTTCTCCAATCAGCGTCAGACCCTCGCCCCATCCATCGATCACATTCTTCACGGTCACCGTGAGCGGCTCCCCTCGAAAATACGAGCTGTCGAACACTCGTCCGTCCATTAACGACCCGCGATAATGGACGGAGACCTGATCCTCGAGCGTCGGCTTCTGATCGTTGCCGGGTCGGAGAATGCGGTGACGCAGCCCGGACTCCGTGACTGTGAACTCCTTGGGAGCATCAGGGTCTGCCTGTCCCGGCTCAACACGGGCGAGCGCGTGCTGGACCCCGATCAATTCCACCAGAAAATTCAAATCCGAATTTGGAGGAACGACATCGGAATGTCCAGCCGGTCCGTAACCGAGCTTGGCGG
Organism: Planctomycetaceae bacterium; assembly: GCA_020426505.1. Lineage (GTDB taxonomy): Bacteria > Planctomycetota > Planctomycetia > Planctomycetales > Planctomycetaceae > JAHBXU01. The sequence continues at coordinate 7,620 of JAGQPX010000183.1, forward strand.
GAACATCCAGCACGATCATGCCCCCTTCGGAGACATGTTGCAGCCCTTCCCTCATGGCTGGAATGGAGCTGGGCAGATAGATCTCCAGCGGCTCGATTTGATGGTACGTCGAATCAAATTGACGCCCACTGTCGAGCCAGCCGGCGAAACGAACCGTGACGGTGTCACGAGGCAGAGGACTCTCGCCCGTCCCCTTACGAAGCACCCGATACCGAAGCCCGGAGTCCGTCGAGGTGAACTCCTCCGGAGCATCGGCGTCCACCGGACCAGCACCACCCTCAAGCACACGATCAAGCGGAGACCTGCTTCCACACCCGGAAACAAGGCAGATCAGACTCACCAGAGCCATCGCCCGATTCCTGCTCACAAACATCTCTTCCTCCAAATGTCGATTGAACCCTCGCGTGGTCGATCACATCAATGACCCCTGAGTCTAACAGGTGAACCGACGGGGGCGAACCGAAACTGGAGACAGTCCGTGTGGGGACAATCCACCGAAAACACGCTCAGTCGTTACCCATTTTCGTGAATCCACTGAGCGATCTCCTCCACGAGTCGCCCGGCACGGTCGAACGTGTCGAGTCGGCGGAAGAACCCATGCACCATGCCCGTGCAGTGAATCTGATCGACCAGGCACCCCGCTGCGGATAACCGGTCCGCATAAGCAACACCTTCATCTCGGAGCGGGTCCTTCTCAACCGTGATGATCAGAGCATCAGGAAGATTGGAATGGTCCGTTGCCTTAAGCGGCGATGCGAGCGGGTCTTCCCCCTCGGATTCATTCGCGAGATACTGCTGCCAGAACCAACGCATGTTCTCGGTCGTCAGGTGGTAACCGGTTGCATTGTCCCGGTAAGAATCGGTGTCAAACTGATCGTTTGTGATGGGATAGATGAGAATCTGTCCGCGAATGTCAGGTCCACCCCCATCACGTGCCTTGAGGCAGACAGCGGCCGCGAGATTGCCACCTGCACTGTCCCCACACACGTACAGCCGTTGTGGGTCACCGCCAAGATGCTCTGCTTTTCCCACGGCCCATTGCACTGATGCAAACGCGTCATCGACCGCTGCGGGAAACTTGTGCTCCGGTGCGAGCCGGTAGTCGACCGCAATGACGAGACAGCGGCCTTCATTCGCCATCCGCCGACAGACCGCCTCGTGCGTCTCGATCGAGCCGGTCACCCATCCGCCTCCGTGAAAGAACACGATCATTGGACGGCCCTCTTCCGGCTCGTCCATCGCATCCAGTTCTGCTGTTTGAATCAGCGGTGTGAAGATGCGAACCGGAATCTCACCTCCGTCGCTTGTCACATGATCGCTGATCACCCCACCGACACGCTCCGGCTCGCCTGCGATCGGCAGGACCATGCTGCGGATTTGTTCGATCGACAGCTCGTGAATCGGCGGCGTATGGTCCTCCGCTAACCGCTGGAGAAACGCCTCTGCTTGAGGATCAAGTGACATGACGGTCATCCAACAGAACGAGGTACGAAGACAGATCGACGCAAATCGTACCATCCGAGTCGGAGACGGACTACGGTTGGATCACACGGTAGCCGGCGTCGCCAGACGGCGGATCGAGTGGTATTCGGCGTTCGTCCGTACTCCGGCTTCTGGTGAAGGCCGGCTACAGGTCATGCGTGCCTTGATCTGCACTCCTTGATGCACACCTCATCGCACCGATAGAATTCAAAGCGTCCCGTTCACTTTCGACCGACAACATCGCAGGAGTTTCTCATGGGTCTGCTCGACCGGCTGCGGCATGAACTGATCGATATCATCGAGTGGATCGATGACTCCCGGCACACACTCGCTTGGCGGTTCCCGCGGTATCACAATCAAATCAAAAACGGCGCCCAGCTCATCGTCCGGCCGGGACAGGTCGCTGTGTTCGTCCATCGAGGCGAGATCGCAGACGCCTTCGGTCCCGGTCACTACGAGCTGACGACCGACAACCTGCCCATCCTCTCGACCATCATGGGCTGGAAGTACGGTTTCGACAGCCCGTTCAAATCGGAGGTTTACTTCGTCTCGACGAGGCAGATCACCGAACTCAAATGGGGCACGCCCAACCCGATCATGCTCCGCGATCCGGACTTCGGCCCGGTCCGCCTGCGGGCATTCGGCACCTACTCCATGCGATGCTCGGACCCGAAGGCTCTGCTCAAGGAGTTGATCGGCACCGATCAGTCCTTCGAGGCGGACGAGATCAACGAACTGATGCGAGCCATCATCATCTCGTCGCTGGCCGACCTGCTGGGCGAGTCCAAGGTCGCAGCCCTCGACCTCGCGGGCAGCTATCGAGAGTTCTCCGACCAACTTCGGGCCACTGTCATCGAACGAGTCGACGATGAATACGGCCTCGACATTCCGCAGTTGGACATCGTCAATATCTCGCTGCCCGAAGAAGTCGAGAAAGCTCTCGACACCCGTAGCAGCATGGGCGTCATTGGCGACATGCAGGCGTATCAGCAGTTCCAGATGGGCAAGGCCATGACGGCTGCCGCCGAGAACCCGGCCCCCGGAGGCGGAGCCGCCGCTGGCATGGGCCTCGGCATGGGAATGGCCATGGCCAATCAGATGATGCGCGGCCAACAGATGGGCGGAGCCGCCGTCCCTCCACCCCCGCCGGGCGTCCTCTGGCACGTCGCCCTCAA
>JAGQPX010000184.1 GCA_020426505.1 Planctomycetaceae bacterium
GACCATTGGGATCGCCATTCGTTGCCGACGGATGTGCCCACGTTGCAGCCCCCTCGTCGAAATCAAATCCGTAGAGGTACGCATCAAGGGTCAAGTTCTGGTGATTGTACCCCGTGCCACTGATATCACCCTTGGCGGCTCGGTGGAGCACAAATGAAACCCCATCGACATTAAAGGGTTGGCCGCCAACTTGATTGACGAGAGTCGAGAGGTCGAATTCAAACAGTCCACGAAGTTTCTCGCGGAGCGTGTTACTGGCACTGGGTTCATTGAAGCCAATGATGACTTGAGGAGAATCGTTCTGATTGTCATTGTCATCCCAGGCAAACGCCACCGGGTCGTACTGGCGAATCGTGACGGCACCCGTACTACTGATGCCGGCCTCAAATGTGAGGAATAACGGAACGTTCGGATCTGTGATCGCCCCGTCAGCAACAATGTCACTGACCGACACCCCGGCGAACGACACGGGATCCTCAAGGATCTCGCCGAGCGAATGGTCTGCATCCTGCAGCAACGGTGCCGCATTATTTACAGGGACTGTGGTAAAGTTCCATGTGGTCGCTGTTGCAATGCCACCAAAACCATTCCCGGCTGCATCCACCAGAGCACCCGCGTCAATCAGCACGTAGTAATCCGTGCTATGTTCCAGGTCGGAACCGAGGTTGATGGTGACCGTCGCGCCGCTCACACTGACCTGAGCCGTCGTTACATCAATCGACGCGAATTCAGCGTTATCCGACGATCGCTTCACCGTAACCGACCCCGATGCCCCCTTGACGACCGTCTCATCGAATACCAGCGTCAGACTCGTGTCGACGGCAACGTCCGTCGCATTGTCGATTGGCGTCATGCTCTGAACAACAGGTGCCGTCGTGTCGATGATCAGTTCGTTGTTGGTCTGATCGCTACCCACGTTGCCCGCTGTGTCGGTCGACGTTGCCGAGACTTCGTACGTCCCCTCAGCGAGGGCGTTCCCCACAGGAATCTGCAGCGTCCAGTCGGTCCCGTTCACGACAAGGTCTGAACCAACCGTGTACGTGATGCTGTTGACGGTAACTTCCAACGCTCCGTCACTGACCGTCCCGGTGATCAAGGGCGTCGTATGGCTTGTGGTCTGACTGTTGACCGCAACCGTGGGAGCGGTCAGGTCAATGATCAGTTCGTCGCTGGTACCATCACTCGCCACATTGGCGGCCGCGTCAGTCGAGGTGGCGGTCACCGAATACGTCCCCTCGCTGAGGACGTCCCCGGCGGGGATTTGCAATGTCCAGTCGTTTCCGTTGACGATGAGGTCCGAACCGACGGGATATGTCACACCGTTGACAGTAACTTCGAGTGTGCCATGACTGATCGTGCCGGAGATGAGTGGTGTCTGATCATTGGTTGTCAAACTGTTCACCACGACGACCGGCGGAGCTAACACCTGACCGACGATGTCGAAATTGAACGGGTTTTCGTCAGAATCGTTGGTATCGAAGGTGATGGGGCCGTTCTTGTCGCCCGCCGCAAGGGTATCGAGTCGGACCGTGAACGTGTCAGACGCACCGACTCCCAAACTCGCAACCAACCCCTCTGTCACCGTGAATCCGGACGGCACGCTCAAGTTTGACAACGTCAGGGTCGCAGTACCGTCATTTGTCACGGTGAATGTCCGCGAGACGGTTGTGCCGCCCAAAGCAGCGACACCAAAGTCTGTGTGGTCAGAGAGCGAAGGCGTCGTGTCTCCGTCTGTGATGAGGATGCCGTTCCCTTTGACGGTGATCTCGGGCGCGGGCGTGACTTCACCGGTGATGCTGAAGCTGAAGGTGTTGTCGTCCGTGTCATTGATGTCGAAGCTGACCAGCCCGTTCTTGACACCGACCGATGACGTGAGAAGTTCTATCGTGAATGTGTCTGAGTTGCCGCTCGCCAGAATCGCAGAAATCCCTTCCGTGATTGCGAAGCCGGACGGCACGCTGAGATTCGACAGCGACAAGTCATAGTCGCCGTCATTGGTGACCGTGAATGTTCTCGTAATGGCTGTCGCTCCAAAGCTCACGCTGCCAAAGTCCGTATGGTCAGTCGTGCTCGGCGTCGTGTCGCCGTCCACAATCTCCACGCCATTGCCGGTGACGCTGAAATCGGCAGCGGCCTGAACTGCGGCAAAGGCGTTGAGCCGCCCATAACCCATCTGCGAGTTGAATCCACCGATGTAGATGTAACCGCCTGTCTTGTCAGCCGTGTCGCGCAAAAGTGATCGCAGCTCTGACGCGGTCAAGTTCGGATTGACTGACAGTACGAGAGCGCCAATGCCGGCAGCCGTCGGTGCGGAGAACGATGTCCCCGTAATCCCGACATAGTTACCACTCACGTAACCACTGGCACCGGAACGGTCCGTCGTGTAGTACCAGGCGGAGCCACTCGACGTTCCTCCCGGGGCGACGAAGTCAATCCCTGACCCATAGTTGGAGTAACTCGCCCGCGTGTCGTTATGGTCCGATGCTCCCACCGCAATCGTCGAGCTGAGACTCGATGGAAACGAGATCAGCCCCGTCGAGTCGTTGCCTGTCGACACGAACGAGGCCTGCCCCTTGCCCCCGCGACCGTTCTGCTCAGCCCACGCAAATGCATCGATGACCGCCTGATTGGCTGGTCCGCCACCCCAACTGTGATTGGAAACGTCCGCCCCTCGCCACGTTCCCAGTCCGTCAAACGTCCGACCGGCGGCATAGTAGATCGCCGCTGCCAGATCGTTGTATGATAGGCTGAGACTTCCGGAAGAGTTTGTCGTCCTGAATGGCTTGATCGGCAGTATCTTCGACGAATGGGCAACGCCGGCAACTCCGGTGGCATTGTTTCCGACGGCCGCAGCAGCACCTGCGACAGCGGTTCCATGATTGTCAAAGGCATTGAATGGACTGGGGTCGTTATCGTATTTCGACGATCCATTCGTGCCAGTCGCGTCGGGCGATACATCGATGCCGTGAATGTCGTCTATCCAACCATTCCCGTCATCGTCAATACCGTTACCGGCGATCTCACCGGGGTTCGTCCAGATGTTGGCCGCCAGGTCCGGATGACCGAGGTCCACTCCACTGTCGAAGATCGCAATGACAACGTCGCTGCTCCCGGTCGTGATGTCCCATGCCTCGAAGGCGTCGATGTCGGCGTCGCTCGTCCCACCGCTTTGACCCGTGTTGTTCAGGTGCCATTGGAGGGAAAGCAGGGAATCATTCGTCGCAGCAGTTGCCTGTGCTTCTGCGATGAAGTTGGGGGTGGCCCAGGTGACAAGTCCGGACTCGTGAAGATGGTTGGCTGCTTCAAGAGCTTCCAATCCGGTCCCCTCAACCGTCAGTACATACTGATCGGGCGTTCCGGCCAGGAGCGAACTGGTGGCGATACTCGCATCCGACGAGATGACTTCGTCCAGGTCATGCTCGGAGGACAATCGGATGATGATTTCATCAGTCAGCCAAACGCGCAGTGGTGAGTCCGCTGTCCGCAACGCGGGTGAAACCCAACCGACGGTTTGACCGTCCGGAGAACTCAGACCGGTCGATGAGTTGAGTCCCGAGACCGCTGTGTAATCGCTTTCCGACCAAAGGACACTCTGTGCCTCGACGACTGCATCTGTCAGTAACAGCCCTTCGCCTTCAAGTCGAAAGAGTGGAACCTGTTCACCGTCGACCCAGTAGTAATCTCCGAAGTCCGCAAGACCGCTGAGGTCCGCCGCCAGAAGTGTTCGATCTTCCAGGACCTCAACGCAGCGGTGGACCCCCGCGACTGCGTTCCATGAATGACCTCGACCGAAATGCCGGGTCCGCACCGTTGAGTGACGTCGTCGATCGATCCCGGACTGAAGCAGCTTCAGCCAATCATTGAGCAGCATGGCCATTGCCCTGGTGAATGCACTTCAGATCACTCATCCGAAGATCGGATTTGGTCGGGTGCGTAATGGGATGTCGTCGATTTGCGGGACCCAGGCACGTTTTTGAGCAGAAACTGCACGATACCTGCGAATGGAGACGACTTGATACAACTATGATCGTCATTCCGTAAAAAGGTGCCCACCAAAAGTGAGGTCGGCAGTGCGCCCTGACGGCCTGTCGGCATTGAGGTTAACCCTGCCTCATGTGATCGGTCCGACAACCGGATCGAGGCTGCACGGCGGCAACGCGGGAAACTATCATCTCACCACAACTCCTTGCCGAGCCTCACGATGTGCTTGAAGACCCTGAGGAGGCGTTCGACGTCTTGTCACGATCTGTCTATGACCTGGCCACCAAGGCCGAGGCTCGACCGGGACCGCAAACTCGCCACATTCGACCCCGTTTAAGGATCACTGAACATGAATTCCTTTCTGCTGTTGTTCGCGGCACTGGGCATCGGTCTGGAGCGGCCTGATACCGAGTTTCAGATCTTTCAGTTCCCCGCAAACCAGATCCCGCGAATCGACGGGGACGCCGATGATTGGTCGATCGTTCCCGCCTCGTATGCCATCGGCACGGATCAGCTTCGGGAAACGGTCATGGAGATCGGCGACAAGCATGATCCCTCGGACCTCGACGTGAACGTCAAGGTTGGATGGGTCAAGGGATTGAACCAGCTCTACTTCCTCTACGAGGCGAGTGACGACTTCTGGGACTTTGCCAGGAAGGACCTGCACAATGACATCTTCGAGATTGTCATCGATGGTGATCTCTCCGGAGGGCCCCTCATTCGTCAGATGCATCCCAACGAAAAACTCCGTGAAAAGATGAGCACACACTTCCTGTTCCACGGAGTCCATGCACAGAACTATCACATCTTCACGCCGGCCGAAGGAAAAGACTGGGCCATGGTCTGGGGGGCACAGCCGTGGGTGAAGGATCTGCCCTATGCCAACGCGGCCTACCAGTACGACTTTCAGACGGGCGAAGGCGGACAACTGGTCCTCGAATTCTTCGTGACCCCCTTCGACTACGCTCCTCCAGATCCCGCCCGAGCCGTGCAGACCAAGCTGGAAGTGGATAAACGAATCGGACTCTCCTGGGCCATTCTCGACTATGACGACGAGCACGCCAAAACCTACGATGGCTTCTGGAACCTCTCGCACAAAACGACCATGTACGGCGACGCGTCCGATCTGGTCGCGTTCCGGCTCATGCCCCTCGAAGCAAGGTTCCGCAAACCTGTCGAGGCGAACTGGTCCTTCAAAGTTGTCAGTCAGTCGGATCGTGTGGTCGCGTTTCGTGATGAGTCATTCGGAAACATCACAACGTGGAGCTGGGACTTCGGCGATGGCACGACTTCGACCGAGCAGCACCCGACTCATCAGTATCAACAGGAGGGCGAATACATCGTCACGCTCAACGTCGAAGGCCCACAAGGGAAGGATGATCGCACAAAGATCTGGGACGTGACGCTCCCCTGACGCCAGCCGGTCCGCGACGAATCACTTCATCCAACCGGCTTGACGCAGTTCGGTCAGCAGCATCTCCAGCTGGGGATCGGTGAGTGCCGAGAATGGCTCCCGTGAGTACCCGCCGTGCCGACCGGCGAGCTGAAGCATGCCCCGGTAGATCGGGATGTCCGCCACCGGACCCAACTTCTGATAAGTATAAAGGTGCACGATTGGCAGGATCTCCTTCCAGATATCCAGGCCACGTCGGATGTCGTTCTCCTCGACGACCGCCCGATACATGCGAAGCGCCCGGTCGGCTGCGACGTTGAGGACGCCGCTGATCCACCCATGAGCGCCGCCCGCAAAACCTTCGAGAGCCGCAAGAAAGCTGCCGTAGAAGATCCGCATCGTGTCACCAGCAAGAAGTGACAAATCGTGCACCGGAACGACGGACTCCATCGTGCTCTTGACCATGTGCACGACGTCTTCATCAACCAGTTGGGCGATCTGAGCGGCGGTGAACGCGGTACACGCCGTGTTTGCAGGATTGTTGTAGAGCATGATCGGTCGATCCGTTTGCAGTCGCAGCTCTCGATAGTGTTCGATAACCGACAACATTGGTGGTCGACTGTAGTACGGCAGGATCACGATCAAGGCATCCACGCCAACCTGCTGAGCCTCACGCGAGATTTCAATCGTCAGTTTCGTTGATGCATGTCCGGTCCCCGCGATGATCGGCAACTTGCCGCCAAAGTTCTCCACCGCCAGACGACACAGCCGCAAGCGTTCTTCGATCGTCAGCGAGATGAACTCGCCACTCGTCCCCGCAACTACCAGCCCGTGCACACCCTGATCGACCAGCCACCGCCAGTGCTCAAGGGTCGCCCGCTCATCCAGGTTTCCGTCCGCATCGAAGAACGTCATCCCGGCCGGGAAGATTCCGTGATACGGCGACAAATCAAACGTGGGCATGTTGATACTCGATTCCACCAGCGGAAGGTGACCAATTTCGTTGCCAAGTCTTCACATCCTACCGGATGTCAACGTTGAGACGACAGAGACGGTCTCCTTGCCCGTTCGTTGGCCCCCCGCCTACACTCGATGTCGATGACTTCTCGAAAGACCGGCGTTTCAACACGTCGATACGGTGCTCTGCTTTACCTCACTCGTTCGGCCGGGAGCGACGCAATGGATCGAAGATCATTCTTGAAACGAGGTCTTGTCGCAGGGATGGCCGGTGCGTGCGGTGGGTATGGTCTGTTCCCAAATTCGGTTCTTGCGGAGCTTCCCAAGAATCTCAAAGTGACCGACTTCAAAGTCATCCCGGTCTGGAACGGTTCGATGACTTACGTGTACGTCAAGCTGTACACGAACGAAGGAGTCACCGGCGTCGGCGAAGGGGGCATTCGTGGTCGAGCCGGGACCATGATCGCGGCCATCCAGGAACACGAGCGGTACATCGTCGGGAAGAACCCGCTGGAGATTGAGAAACATTGGCAGGCGATGTACCGCTGGCCGCGCTGGCGTGGAGGACCGATCCTCAACAGTGCAGTCAGTGCGGTGGACATCGCGTTGTGGGATATCGCAGGCAAGGTCCTGGATGCTCCCATCTACCAGTTACTCGGCGGGGCGGCGAAGGACAGAATCCGCCTTTACATCGGTGGCGGCTCAGCAGACGACGTTCATCGTGCGAAGGAGATGGGCTTCAACGCCTGCAAGACCGGACCAAACATCGCAGTTGACGGCGTCCTTCAACAGCCCTGGGATATCGACGCCGAGATCAAACGCCTCCAGGAAATGCGTGATGCAGGCGGCAAGGATTTCGACATTCTGTACGACGCCCACACAACGCTCACGCCGGAGATGGCACTCGAACTCTGTCGCAGGATTGAGGACCTGCGTCCGTTTTTCGTCGAAGAGCCCATGCTGACGTCCGACCTCGGCAAGCTCAAATGGCTCGCGGAACATGTCAACGTGCCGCTCTGCCAGGGCGAGAGCCAGTTCACGAAGTTCGGATTCCAAGACATGATTGACCAGCACGTCGTCAGTTTCATCAACCCGGACGTAATCCACGCGGGCGGTATCTCGGAGTGCAAGAAACTCGCCGCGATGGCCGAGGCACACTTTATCAACGTCTCACTGCACAACGCACAGAGTCCGGTGATGACACTCGCGGGGCTGCACGTGAATGCATGCACAACCAACTGTGTCATCCACGAGTTCAATCAGGCTCGCAAGTACGAACAATGGGAAGAAGATCTGTACGGCGGAGTCCACATCGAATACGCCGACGGCTACGCGGCACTTCCACCCGGTCCCGGACTGGGCATCAACATCGACGAAGAAGTCGCCAAAACGCGTCCCGGTCGCCCGTTCATCAAGACACGCGGGACCCATCAATGGCCCGACGGCTCAGTAGGCGACAGCTGACAGAACATTTGAATAGCCGATCCAGACTGGCATGAACGAGTGGAGGCAACATGACCGCAGCGACACGTTATCCGGAGTTTGAAGTTGCCGGACCGCCGAGAGAGCTTGGCCGACAGATCGGCGAAACCATGCGCGAGCAGATCCGGGGCTTCTGTGCCGCCGCGATCGAACACGTCAACCGAACCGTCAACATCTCACAGGCATCGGCCATCGACGTCGCGCAGCAGAGCCTCAGTTACGCAGAGTCGTACGCCCCCGAGATGGTCGAAGAACTTCGCGGCACAGCTGAAGGGGCAGGCGTTTCGCTCGACGACATCATGCTGTTGCAGGTGCGAAATCAGTTGCAGCCGGACGAACGGGAGGGCTGCACTTCGCTCGCCGCTGCGGGACGAAGCACACGCTTCGTCGCTCAGAACTGGGACAACGACCCGGCTCTTGACGCATTCAACGTCGTGCTGACCCGCAGACCGGACGGCAAGCCGGCTGTCACCACCATCGGACAGGCCGGGCTGATCGCCTACATCGGCTTCAACAATAAGGGCATCGGCCTCTGCCTCAATACGCTTCCGGCTCCCAGCCGACGGATCGGCGTGCCTCACTACTTCATCGTGCGGGCTATCCTCGAAGCCGACTCACTCGATGATGTGACCGCTGCCATTCGGCGAGCGGAACGTGCCATTCCGGCGAACATCATGCTCATCACCCCGCAGGGACCAGCCGACCTGGAAGTCACGATTGATGACGTTCGGGTCTTGCGAAGCACCGACGCAACCCCCGTCACACATACGAACCATTGCCTGCACCCCGACCTTCTGCCGATCAACGAGCAGTTTCCGGAATTGATCCAGTCCCACGATCGCATTCACCGTATAGGCGAGTTGCTCAATTCCAATAGTGAAGGAGTGTCCGTCGAGATGGTCAAGCAAGGTCTTTCGGACCATCAGGATCATCCACGTTCCATCTGCCGTCACCCAAACGACGACCCCACGCACGGATTCTGGACCACTGTTTTTTCCGTCATCATCGAGCCGGGTGAACAACGCATGCACATCACCCGAGGCACACCCTGCAATCTCCCGTACGAAGTCTACGAGATGCTATAAAACCAGAGAACGGGGTGGCCTGGTCTGACCAACGGGAAGGCCGGTCCGGTGATCGCAGGGCCATCCGCTTTGCTCCTGGCCCTGCCACTTTCCAGACGAGTGGCTTTACAACTGGCTCATCGCGCGGTGCCGAATTTGATTCGGCAACGACCGGCACGCGGAGCGACCGTCTCACCCGCTCGACTTTCAAGCAACAACCTTGCGTGGCTTGCGACGACGTCGACTCACCACAATGAACCCGCAGCAGGCGAGGCCGACCATAGCAAGGCTGGCTGGTTCAGGCACGGCGTTGATCTGAATGTTGTCGATGCTCGCAGTGCCCGACGAGTTCGAGGCCCCGTCCCACTGGATTCGCAGATAAGCCGTGGAGATATTGTCCAGCGCATTGATGGTGCTGAGATCGAATAAAAACGTTTGATAGTTGACACCCTGCACCGTGTCGAAGTCGCCACCAAACTGTGTGAAGGTGACCCCGTCTGTTGAATAGAGCAGTTGATTGGTGTCGAATCCGTTTCCCGTTCGGCGTCCGCCAAACGTCAGGATAGGGTCGTACCAGCCGTCCATCGAGAACTCCATCGTGAACCCTTCGCCATTGTTGGCGTTGTTGGAAAACTGGACCGCAGATCCGGGAGCATCACCGCCGAACGCATTCTCAGACGTTCCAGTGGAGGCTGAAAGATCTGTCGAAGGCCACGTGCCGTCGATTTCAATCGACGCACCGGGTGCATAGCTTCGGTCAGCAGCAATCGTATGAGCGTCGCCATCGTAGGAATTGAAATTCCAGTTGGCGATCAAGTCCGCCTCACTCACATTGGCAAGGCAAATCAACAACAAACCGGTAGCGCAAATCAGTGCCCGCATCGACCGTCACTCCTTTTCCATGAGGCCGAGAATCACAACGACCCGGGGGGACTCCGGATCACTCACTTACGGATTCTAGAAACGGCGAGGCCACTTACGCAACCATACGCAACGAGGCATTTTGCATCGATGAAGGAGTGTGGGCACCCGCAGATGGAGCACTCGCCGACAAGATAGGGGGCCTTGAGAAATCAGCCCCACTTTCAGCAGCCAGCCCGCAAATGCGAACCGGAGCAGCCAATCGGATACCCCTCGCCCACATCGACTTCGGCGCCACCATCGGCATCCGCTTCGAAAACCACAGCGACCCCGACGGCTTCTCGTAGCGTGTCTAGGAAAGCGAACCGCTGCTTGACATCATTGGTTTACGGTTCTGTAGAATCCATGCACGAGACCCTTGACATACAGCATGAAGCATGACGAAGTCCGATTGATCGCTGAATTCCAGAATTCGTTTGGGAGCAGAAGATGCACTCTCACGACCAGCAGGCATCGCGTTTGCCCGGATTGTTCGTGTGGGTCTGCCTGACCGTCGTCCCTGACGATTTCTGAGACCAGCGCCGCAGACAAGCCGTCGACTGGACCGGACGAGCAACGTGAGATCCATCTCACTCCCGAGCAATGGGACAGCCTGGACGGCGCAGTGGACAGGGGTCTTGAATTCCTTTCTCGGCACCAGAATCTGGATGGCTCGATCGACGCCCCTCCGTTAGGTCAGCCTGCGGTGACCAGCTTCGGTGTGATAGCGTTTCTTGGGCGCGGACACGTTCCCGGCGAAGGACGCTATGGCGATCTCCTCAGCCGCGCAATCGACTATGTGCTGACTAAGCAGCAACCAGACGGATTGTTTTGCGATCTGCCCAAAGGGCGGCAATGGAATATCTACGGGGCCTATCATCATCCCATCAGCGGTCTGATGCTGGGTGAGGTTTACGGCATGACGCAGTCCCCAAGACAGGAACGAATTCGGCAGGCGATCGACCGTGCATTGGCCTACTCACGAAAACGACAAACAGCCTTTACCGAGCCGGAAGAAGAGCGTGGGGGCTGGCGTTATCTCCTCCTGGATGAATGCAATGCCGCTCTCTCGTCTACAGCTTGGGAACTCATGTTCGACAGGTCAGCGAGGAATGCCGAGTTCGACGTTCCACAAGAGTACGTGGATGAAGCGATCGCTTTCGTCAAACGCTGTTATGTGCCGCAAATGGGGACGTTCTCCTACGGCCTGAGCAGTTACCGGAGAAAGCAATTCAGTCGGTCCATGGCAGGGGCCGGGATCTTATCGCTGTCACTGGCGGGTGAGCATCGGTCCGAAATGGCCATGCAAACCGCCAGCTTTGTGTTGAGCCATCCGTTCGATGACTTCAACCGCGGCAACCTGACACGCGAGGACCGCTACTTCTACGGGGCCTATTACTGCAGCCAAGCCATGTTTCAACTCGGCGGCGAACACTGGCAAAAGTTCTACCCAGGCTTGCTGAAAACATTCTTCGAGAACCAGCTTGAGAATGGGGCCTGGCCCCGCGAGGCGAACAAGGACGAACACCTGGGCTTCTGCTACTCAACATCATTCGCCCTGCTGGCACTGACGCCTCCCTACCAATTACTGCCGATCTACCAGCGCTGAAGATGCGGGGCCAAGAAAGGCAGCAACACCGCGTGCCACGGGCGCCTCGGGGAAATCCTGAACGGCCGACGCTACGAACGCAGCCTTCCTCAGAGCTAACACCTGAAGCTACCTCGGTTTCATCTTATCAACATAGTAGGGTCCGCTGTGCGGACCAATCAACCCGCAGTATCATGCCCCAATGCCCAACTATCGTCGCGCGCTCATCCCCGGAGGTACCTATTTCTTCACGGTGAAGACCGAACAGAATGCTCCAGTCTTCAAAGAACTCACGGCTGTCGTAAGCGCCCGGCGGACAGCATGTTGACGGGCGGTCTATCCTCCGAGTTTGATCGGAGGAATCGAGATGCGTGGTTATTCGGCGGAGCAGTGGGCTGAGTGGATCGATGAGCAGCGTGAGTCGGGGCTGAGCGTGGTCGACTTTTGTGAATCGATCGGTGTCTCTCAGAACTCGTTTTACGCTTGGCGGAGGAAGCTGGCGACGGACAACGACGCCCTTCCGGAGTTCGTGGCGTTGTCGATTCCGGATGCGGTCGGGTTGTCGCGTGTCGAGATTGACCTGCCGTGTGGAGCGGTGGTGCGGTTGCCGTGGGCACAGCCGGCCCTACCTAGCTCGTATTACAATCGTTAGCCCGCTGGGCTTCCGCTTCTCCGTTGGAACAGGAGCCATACGCCAATCACTGCGATAGCGATCGCATTGAAGATCAATAACCACTTCATGCTTGATGAATCCTTAACGACGGGAGGCCCGGTCACTTTTGGAGAAAGCCTCCTGCCATATTCCTCAAGGTCGATCACCTTCTCGGCTTCAACCGGAGTGAACGTCTCAGACGATACTGTTTTGCCCAGCACGGGCCCTTCTACGATATGAATCTCTTCGACAGTCCGAAGGGTATCTCCTCGGTAACTCTCGCGAACGATTGATCTCGGCACATACACACCGTCCGCGACCGACACAAAGTCACTATGGTATTCGGCGTTGATAATATCAGGCCCGCCGTAAAGGATCTGCCTGATCACAGCATATCCTAACTCGGGACAGACAGCGAGTTCGTGTTTAAGCGCGCCCTCAGCATGTGGCGTCATGCACACAATCAAATGACCGAATTCAGCATCCTCTTCAGTCGAAAAAACACTCTGGGTATTGAGTTTATCGAGCGCAAACTCATCCTCGAATCCGCAAATCGTGGAAAACACGAAGGGCCGCGGCTCTTCCGGGGCCACATAAGCAACCAACTCGCCGTTTGGCCCAGAATTCGACATGGCAAAGCTTTCATTGCCGTCGAAGACAATCACACCATCTGGAGATGTTCCGTCATATGTCACCTTGTAATCTTTCGCCAATTCAGCCAGCGGAATACCGGACAGGAGAACGTCGGCATCAAACGGCGTCCGCTCATGCCTCAACTTGCCGTCTAAGATAGTCGCACGAATTACCTCCGTTTTTTCTGGTGTATATTTCCAGTCAAGCCGCTCCTTCAGGTTTCTCAGTCCTTCTTCCTTCGCATCAAGGGCCGTTTGCGGAGAGCGTGAAATGGTCAGCCTCTTTTCATAAACCTTTTCGAGAAACTCCTTACGCTTATCCCATTCTTCCTCTTTATCTGCTGAGTTGAGCCGGTGATCCGTGTATCGACGTAGAAACACAGCCCACAGCGATTGGTCCTTAATTGCGATCCGTCGATCAAGAACCCGTCCACGGAACTCTGCAACATTTATGTCACTGGCATCAGATGAAGGTTTCGCATCACCGATAATTGCAGAAAACAGAAGCAGTCCGACCATGAATGAATCCCCGGTACATGAATCGAAGCAGCACCGCTTGGTCGATCAGATGTCTAAGCAGCAATCGATTTTGGTGTTGTCAACTTGTGGACCACCGCCATCCCATTCGCATACCTCCAAGCAATCTAAGGCTGCACAAACTGCGCAAGCCGGGAGACACGCACTGAAGTCAAACGCCGTACTGGTTAAACAATAAAGACATGGGGTACTACTTATGTTTGATGGCCTCGTCATGCAAAAGATGATTTCGACAGTGGTAGCATCGCGGGTTCCATATCCCCAAGTTGCCGCGGATGGCCAACACTGACAATCTTTGCAACTATTTCCTGATGCGGGTGCCGTGCCCTGGCATGAGCCCCCTAAACCCTGCATCGTATAATCTTCACACTCTCCACATTCGCCATCACCTCCAAGGTCATCAAATCCAAGGGTTTTGCATGGACCTTTAGTGAGGTCTGCTTCGTCACAGTCGTTATCCCCTAGTGGAAACTGCCCAGGTGCGAAGCCGACAGAGAGCAGCAGGGTTACACTCGCGAGAGAGAACATGGTCTTGCGCATCAGTTACCGCCGAAGGATGTGGAGTTCGCAATTTGAGGTCTTAGGATAATTGTGCCATGTCTACTCTGATGAAATCAAGCCTAAAGATGAGTCTCCTGCTCATCCCCTGTGCAAAATCAAGCAGACGGAGAGTAACCAGTGACCGACGGGTGGCTGTGGTCGACCAACGGGAGCCCACAGGACATTCACCTGAGGACTTCGCTACGACCTCAGCCACTCTTGTTCATTGTCACGATGTCGTTGACTTCAACACGTCTTTCGCATTGTTAACGGCCATCGCCTGTCGGATTGTTTCGCCGAGGTTGGACTCTTGCAGTTTGAGGGTGGCGGACTCGTGGTAGAAGAAGGGGGCGTGGGAGCCGAACAGGATGCGGGTGTGGGGGACGAGTGTGGTCAGTTTGGTGAGGCCTCCGATGGACTCCTGCATGGCGATGTCGAAGTAGGTGTTTCCGGAGGCGGCGAGTTGGGTGAGGGCTTCGCCGTGAATGGCGCGTTGGCTGTTGAGCAGGATGAGGGGGAGGTCCGGGTGGTTCGTGAGGACATCGGGAAGCGGGGTGGTGTCGACGGCGGGGACCTGGACGAGGGGGTGTTGGGTGCGTTCGTCTTCCATCATGATCGAGAGTTGGACGATCAGTTGGTGTTGGGCGGCAAGGGTGAGGAGTTCGTTGAACTCGGGAGCGTCGAGGGTGTAGCCGTGGTAGTTCGGGTGCAGACGGATGCCGCGCATGTGGTGGACCTCGCGGCAGCGGCGGACGTCTTCCTGCCAGTCGGGCAGCGTCGGATTGACGCAGCCGAAGGGGAGCAGCAGGCCGTCGCCGTGTGTATTGCATTCATCGACGAGTCGGCGGTTAACGCCTTCGACGTCCTTGTGCAGCAGGGCATCGAAGCTACCGGCGAAGGCATGGGTCACGCCGGCTTGTTTGAGCCGCTGGACCAGCCTGTGCGTCTCATCGTCCGGCAGACGGCGGAAGGGCCATCGCGACAGGCTGACGTTCACGTCGATCATGCGTTGATCCCCTTCTCTCGCAAAATGGGGAGCAGCATCCGCCGCAGGTTCTGACCAAGGATCAGTTGTTTCGCTTTATCCGGGATGTCGGCTCCTTTCACCTTTGCCAGTTGCGAAGCGAAGCTGCGGCCACCGATGTCGCTGCCGTAGATCACACGGCGGGCACCCAGTTCACTCACGGCCATCTCGGTCACGCCTGCGGTTGGGTCGAAGCCGCCGAGGCCGATCGACACGTTCGGGGCAGAGCGGATGGCCCGGATACCCCGCTCCCAGTCGCCTCCCGTGTGACCACAGATGAGTGGCACATCCGGATGTCGCCGGGCGAGCGTGAGCAGATCGAGAGGCGACGACTCGCCCGGCAGGTTGCCCGTCACCTTGAACCACGTGTGCTGAAAGATGACCGCTTTGAGTTCCGCGGCTCGTTTGATGATGGCATCGATCGCTTCGTCGCTGCACTTGCCTGCGACCCAGAGTTTGATGCCGACCATCGGCCCATTCGCGATGCAGCGTTCGATCTCCGCGAGACTTGCCTCGACATGCTGCGGGCTGACATAGGCGAAGCCGAATGCCCGGTCGTGCCAGTGGCTGATCGCTTGTAACACCTCGTCATTCTGTTGTCGCAAGTCGTCCGGCGTCGGCTCATGCGACCACTTGAGCCCCATGAAGAACACCAGCCGCTCGACGCCCATGCGGTCCGCGTACTCAATCAACTGTGCGGTGCGTTCATCGGGGGTTTGCCCGTCGACGCCGCTCAGATGACAGTGCAGGTCCCAGATCATGAGAGGTGCGTATTTTGTAGCTGAACTCGCCAGAGTTCAGAAATTCGACGGTCTCTCCGTTGGCTGAATTCTGGCGAATCCAGCTACTTTCCTGGCACGATCGTGAGCCAGATGGAGTCGATGTGCAAGCCTTCGACCGGGGCGGGACTCTGCGCGACGACCGTTTCGCCCGAATCGATCGTGCCGAGCACTCGCAGTGGACCGCTGAATCGCACATCGCCGGCTGCTTCGAGCGTAAGGTTCACCGACTTGGAACTGTCGCCGCTCGGGTGGGAGACCATCTCGCTGACGCTGACGCCGTCCGGGAGGCCGTGCAGACGCAGGGTAATCTCCTTGTTGAAGCCGCCGCTGCGAGTGATCGTAACGGGGATGGTGAACGGGTCCTTCTCCGGTTTGCCTGCTTCAAGCACGAGCGAGTCCGCCGCAAGGGTGAGTTCGTAACGAGGTACGTCTTCCTGCAGAGTGAGCAGGTAGACCGACCATTCGTCGCCGTGGCCGAAGCGGTCGGTCAATTCGATGCGGTAGGTCCCATCAGCAGGCAGCGTGACCGTGAGATGCGAGTCGTTATCGTCCCGCGACTCGTCGTCCGCCTCTTTGAGCAGCTTGTCCTCCGGACCGAAAACCTTCAGCAACGGATCAAGCGGCGAATCGAACGAATGTGCATCCGCCGTGATGGCGAGCGACTGCCCCTTGGTGCCGGTGAATGTGAAAACGTCGGTCTCCTCAGGCTGTGAAATCGAACTCGTGACGCTGACAGGCATGGTCAGCGTGGCAGGAGACGTGTCTGTCGGAAGTTCGCTCTCCAACAAGGTCGGATGAGACACACGCGGCAGGCGATCCAGGATCAGACTCGTCGGCACAGAGAAAACCGGCGAGGATCGAGGCACATTGGTGTCGACCGAAAGACGTAACGGATCGTCCGGCAAGTTCCATCCCCGCGCGACGGGCATCGTTAGCCGCGAGGCATCGCCGAGCGCCAGGGGGGCGACGTGATTGACAAAGGGGCCGGTCGTGAGTGTCAGCCGGTACACGTACGTCTCGGCTCCGGAGAACGAGATGGAACTGTTCGGATCAGCGGGGAAGGCGAACATTCGCACGAAGTACGTACCGGCCTGCGGGGCGGTGAACACGATGCGGGGGTCGTTGCCGTGATGGTCGTCGTTCTGCTCGATCACGAATCCGCGTGGCGAAAGCAACTGCATCACCGGGTCCATCGGCGAGGCGAGCGTACGATGAGCATCGACCGAGGCAACAAGCGTCTGTCCCGCTTCGAGGTTGACCGCATACGTGTCGACATCTCCCGACTTGATGAGTTGCCCGTTCACCACGATGGGTAGCGAAGGCACATCGTGAGGCGCGGTCCAATCGTCGTTCGGCTCGGCCTCCGTCGATTCCGGCAGTTGCCCAACGACGATCGACCGCAGCGAACTGGCTCCCTCCGCATTGAAGAACCGCACCCAACAGAGTCCGGGTGGCGCGTTTTTCGCCGTGGTCAACACCCACTCGGCCGGCTTGTTCGTTGGTGACAGAACGACATCATCACGGCTGCACCATGTCTCCAGCGGCTCAGTCCCCGGCTTGCCAATCAGGGAGACTGTGGCCCTCTCACCCTGTTGGACACCCGCCGGGTACAACCCTGTAATCGCAGGCGGCTCCGCAAACACGACACCGCATACTCCCCAGAGCACTGAAGCCAACAGATATGTCCGGAGTTGTGCCATCTCAATCTCAAAGGTCGGTAAGGATTGGTAAAGGTGGCCAGTCCTTCGCCGAAAAGAAAGAAACACTCATCTCCGCTAATCTTCACTAATTGATTCAACCATTAGTGTGAATTAGCGAAGATGAGTGTTCCAAAGAATCTCCCAAGGATTTGTGGAAGTCGTTGCGATGTCATCACCCCATCAGTTCGGTGATCGGTGTCGGGTCGCTGACGAGGTGGGTGGGTCGTCCTTGAGGCGTGTAGAGAATCTGGCCGGGGTCGATACCGAGTTTGGTGTAGACGGTCGAAGCGAAGTTCTCTGGAGAAAGAACCCGGTCGACAGCAGAGTAACCTTGAGGATCGGTCGCGCCGATGATTTGACCGCCGGGTGTGCCGCCGCCGGCCATCAACACCGACATCGCGTTTGACCAATGGTCGCGGCCGGCGTCCTTGTTGATCTTCGGGGTGCGGCCAAATTCGCCCAGCACAACCACGAGTGTCGAATCGAGACGCCCACGGTCCTCAAGGTCCTTGATGAGAGTCGCGATTGTCTGGTCGAAGGTGGGAAGCCGCTTCTTGAGATTACTGAACAGGCCGACATGGTTATCCCATCCGCCTTCGTAAAGCGTGATGAAGGGGACATCCGCTTCGACGAGACGTCGGGCGAGGAGAGCCCGCTGTCCGAACGAGTTGCGACCGTATGCGTCGCGCAGTTCGTCCGACTCGCTATGAATGTCGAACGCGGCTTGGGCCTCCGGAGACGAGACAAGGTCATACCCCTGCTTGTAATAGCCGTCGAGAGCGAGGACAGGATCTGCGGCCACCGGCTCTTCGATGCGCGGCAGTCGGTCGACCAGTTGGCGCAATCCGCGACGGTTGTCGAAGCGGGGCGTCTCCAGGTCGCCAGGGAGTGAGACGTCACGGACGCGGAAGCTGTCTTTGTTCGGATCGTCCGGCACGACGAAGGGCGCGTACTTCGCACCGAGGAAGTTGGGGCCGCCCGAGCGAGACATGCTGGGCATCGAGAAGTAGTCGGGCAGACCGCTGTTGCGTCCGTTGAGGTATGCTGTCGTCGAACCGAGACTGGGGTGGAAACTCACGAACGCGCCGCAGCCGACCGGGATACGCGGCGGGGCACCGGTCATCATGTAGTGATTTCCCGCACCGTGATTCCCCTGGTTGTGGCGGATTGAGCGGATGATCGAGACCTTGTCCGCCATCGCTGCGAGCTTCGTCATGTGCTCAGAGAAGTGGACGCCGGGCACGCTGGTCTCGATCGGATGGAACTCGCCTCGGATTTCGGAGGGAGCGAGCGGCTTGGGGTCGAACGTTTCATAGTGCGTCGGTCCCCCATCAAGCCAGACGAGAATGCAGTTCTTGGCCGTCGGCGTGATGGGAGCCGCGTTCGAGGCATGACCGGACAGACGAAGCAGGTCAATCATCCCGGCGCCGAACAAGCCTCCGAGGCCGAACTTGAGACAGTCACGTCGGCTGATGCCTTCGCAGTTGCGGTATCGGCTCATGGGTCGCTCCGGGCGGAACAGATGTAGGCGGGATGTTGCGGCGGGTAGGTAGCCGTCACGCTCCGCGTGACGAGCGGGGTTGGGGAGGACTTTCGAATAAACCTTGAGTCTTCCCTGTATGTGACATCACGCGAAGCGTGATGACTACTTTGATCAGTCTTCAAACACGAACTCTGGTGTGTTGAGGAGAGCCCACAACAGGTCCTCGGTGACCGTGCGTCGGCCCGAACCCTCATTATCGTACAAATCGAGGGCGATTTGCAATTCCTCTTCGTCCGGCAGGCGGGAATAGACGGCCAGATAGACATTCGCGACGATCTGAGCCGGCTCTATCTCACTCTCGGCCAGCTTGGCCGCCCAACTGGCGTCGTCGACGAGTTTGGCGTGCAAATCGTTCGCATTCATGAGATGCAATGCCTGCACAACCGTTGTATCCGTTGTTCGCTCGCAGGGCGGATCCTGATTGGGATCAGGGCGCCCAAACGTATCGAGGAACTGCGACTCAACCCGGTGCGTCCAGATTTCCTTCGCAGAAGCACCGGGCGGCATGGCCTTGTAGGTCTGTGGCATGCCGACGATCTGCGTCCATGAATCAGCGAGCACCTCCGCACGCAGGCGGACTCGATAGTGCCGGGAGAAGTTCCTCGTGTCGACGGCATTGCGATCAGTGGGAAGTGAACTCAACCCGTAGATGTGTGATGTGGTGATCGTCCGGATGAGATGCTTGAGGTCGAAACCCGAGTCGCGGAAGTCGTTGCCCAAGGCCGTGAGCAGAGCCGTATTGCTGGGTGGATTGGTCGCCCGCAGGTCGTCGACCGGTTCGACGAGTCCGCGGCCCATGATGTCGGCCCACACGCGGTTCGCCATCGTTTGGGCAAAGAAGGGGTTGTCGTCCGACGTCAGCCATGCAGCGAGTGCATCGCGCGGATCGCCGTCAGCGGGAACATCGACCGGATCGCCGAATAGAGGTCGCGGCTCCATGACCACATTCGTGAGCGGATGCGTCACATTGCCGCTCGTGCCTGCGAAGACCATTTCTTCCGATCCGGAGATCGGTGGAGACAGTCCGGTTCCCTTGTAACCCAGTTTGGCGAAGAAGGCCGCGAATGAGTAAAAGTCTTCCTGTCCCCAAACCTCGAAGGGGTGATGATGACACTTCGCACATTCGAGGCGGATGCCGAGGAACAACTGACTGACCATCGTCGTGATCTCATCCGGACTGCGGCGGTCGCGGTAAAGCGTGACGTGCCCGTCTTTCCAGGTGCTCCCTTCTGCAGTGATCAACTCACGCACGAACTCGTCGTACGGTTGATTGCGGCGAAAGGCACTGCGAATCCAGTTGTCGTAGTTAAGGACCGTCTTGATACCCACACGGTACGGGTTTGGTCGCAACAGGTCGGCCCACTTGTTCGCCCAGTGCTCAGCGTACTCCGGTTGGGCGAGCAAGTGATCGACCAACTGGTCCCGCTTTTCCGGTGAGAGGTCGTCGAGGAACGTTCGGGCCTCTTCAACCGTTGGCACGCGCCCGATGATGTCGACGTAAGCCCGCCTGAGAAACTTGTGATCCGGTGCCGTGTCCGAGAGCGTCAACGACAGCCGTTCGAGGCCCTTGTAGACATGCTCATCAATGAAGTTGCGGCGTGGCAGGTCGTCGTAGTACTCGCTCGGCACATCCCCCGGCAGCGGTACCGATGGTGTGAAGACGGCAAAGTGACCCTGATACCGGGCCATGACGGCTGTCTCGCCTGTCACTTCGCTGGCGGTGACAAGTCCCGTCTCATCGACTGCCGCAATCGCACTTTCGTTCGACTGATACGTCGCCATGTGTGTGACATCGCGCATCGAGTCGTCACTGTAATGAGCGGTGACCTGCAACTGCTGGCTGGCGTGGTAGGGTAACACACGAGCCTCGGGTTTGATCGTGACGCCAGTCAACGTGGGTGTGTCCGGTTGACGACGTGGTGCTCCCGCTGCGATCCAGCGACGCAGCATTTCGTACGCCTCCCCGCCGACCTCTAACCTCACGCCTCCACCATGCGGTGCGATGCCCGTCGGCTTCGTCAGCAGCAGACTCTCTTCCGGAGCAGCAAAGAATACCCGGCGCCCGCGCGCCTCCTTTACGAGTGACTGATGATCGAAGTCGGAGTCGAAGCCGAACAACGACAGCTGGAATCCGTTCTGCCCTCGCGCCTTGCCATGACAGGGTCCCGAGTTGCATGCATGTCGCGTGAGGATCGGCTGGATGTCCCGCTCGAAATCGAGTGAGTTCGCCTCGCCGAGATCGCGCACTGTCACAGCGACCGACTGCTGTAGTCCTTCGACATCGACCCGAATGACCGCACTCCCCTGCCCCACGGCCCGAATGACACCTCGCTCATCGATCGTGGCAACGTTGGCATCGTCGCTCACGTACGACGCCTGTCGTGTCACATCACTGATGTCACCATCAATCGTGCGGGTGACCACCAACTGCTGACGGTTCGACATCCCCGTCAATGTCACCTCAAACGGCGACACGTCAACCGACGCAGCCTGTACGGCGACCGGTGAGACAAACAGGAATAACAGGAAAAGTGCTCGCATACCAAAAGTATATCACATGGATCAACCACCGTGGAGGATTCCGTCGTGGTCGCGATGCGTCGAAGTAACGTCGTCCATGCGGATATTGACTTCGCTGGCGGTGAGTGCAACACTCGAAAACTCACGTTGTTCGCAGGCGTTCTGTCCCATGCCGTGACAGGCATTCTGGGTGAGGAAACGGAAGACTGGGTCAATCGGGAATGGGCCGATGTTTCGCCGATTGAAAGTCACCGACTTCAAATTCCGGATCTTCACAAGTCGTGCTTGCAGGATCAGTCGTCGATCGTCTTCCTCCCATGTGACGGCGATCGTTCAGCCGTTGGAACGGCGGACGATGCTCGCAGCTCCAACGGCCGAATCGGCCATCATCGACGAGTCGTCCTCCGCCGTCATCCCATTCGCGCAAGCTCCACTGACTCGGATAGCCCCCGACACGGCTGGTTCAATGTCCGCGCGTATCGTCGGACCGATCATACCTGCCGCAGTCACATCAGGTATCGTCCAGTCGACCGTCCCTGACGTTGATCTGGCTGATGACTTCGAGCGTGCCGACAGTACGAATCTCAGTGATGGAGCACCGTTCACATGGAGCGAACTCGATGGTGACTCACAGATCTCCGATGGAGAACTGATCGCCGTCGGAAGTAATGCCGTGCGCTCCGTACGCGCGGAGGTCGACCTGGGAAGCAACGACTACTTTGCGGAGATCATCGCCCAACACAACAACGGTTTCTCATCGCGACACGTCGAAGTACGAGCTCGTTACAGTGAATCGACCGAGACCGGATACGGATTCCGGGTGGATGGCGCAGGAGGAGTGAGACTGGTTCGTCATGCTTCGTCGACATCAACGCTTGCATTCGGTGCGGTCGTCGTCGAGGTGGGTGTGCCGTTCACAGCGAGGATTGAAATGAGCGGCAATCGCCTGCTCGGTTACTTCAACGGCGAACTGGTGCTCACCGCATCGGATGATATGTTTCTGACGGAGCGGCGGACGGGGATCTCCTGGAGTGGGAACGCTGCGCCCACGCCCTCGATTCTCTCCTTCTCTGCATCCACTCCAGGCGTTCAATCCGTGCCGACCGCGGAACGGGTCATCCTGCCGCATCTCGCAGACCAGCAGGCGGTCACCGCCCAGGACACTGCACGGCAATCCTACAGTGCGAGGATTCGTGTTACCGCGGGAAGACGTTACTCGATCGGCGTCGTGACACCCAAATCGGCAGCAGGTCAGGAAGTGCGATTCCTCATTAACGGGAAGAGTCAACAGACGATCACGCTTAAGTTCTCTGATGATGCCAGCTCCAGTCCCCTGTCAGAGGATGGAATCGCGTGGGAGTCGAACACGAGCGGGTGGGTCACCGTGACCGCTCAGGTTCAGTTCGGCGAGTTCACGATTGATGGTGTCGTCATTCGCGAGGCCGACCCCGTCAGCGGTGTTGTCGAGGACCAGGGGACTGCGACTCATTCGGCTCCGCACGCGACCCTGTTCAACGGGAGCACGTACCAGATCCACGCGGAGATGTACACGGGCAACCTGTTTCTCTCCAAAGACAACCGCCCGCTCGGACAGGTATTCAGCGGTGATCTCTATCAACGGAATGACAAGTTTCATTACGGAGCTGCCATCGTTGCATTGGCTGACGGCAGCGGAATCGCCGTCGTTCAGGTTGGTCACGTTTCGAACGGCTTTCGCGTCCGCTATCTGCCGAACGGCGATGTTGAACAGATTTCCGGGACGTTCGATGCCTTGAACAACACTCTCTTCACCTATGCTCACGTGGTCGCGACGGACGCTGACAACATCGCCATCGCAACTCGACGAGGCACGGCCGCTGCCACCTCGGCGGCGCTCGTGAGAATCGACGGGATCTCCAGTTTAGACGGGCAGGGATCCGGTGCCACGGCAACAATCGACATCATCGGAAACGGTCGTTTCTATCCGAGGTCCATCGTGAGGCAGGAGCTCAACGGACGCTGGGTGCTCGGCGTGCACTTCGCGTTCCGGAATTTCAGCAACTGGGAAGGGTCAGCCGCAGCGTTGTTCGTGCCCGATCAGGGCAGTCACGGCAAGTGGTATACTCTCAGGGGCGAAGCGGCATCGAACAACTCGTCGCTCGGGACCCCCACAATACCTCGTTTCGATGTCAACCAGACGATCGATGTGCTGACGTCGGAAGGAAACGGCTGGCGAGTTCAACGAGAACTACTCGATGGCCAACGACATCCGACTGAAGGTGGCCTGTGGAAGATCGACAGCTTTGGCGAGAACGACACGCCGGCAACAGCAAACCTGCTGTTCGCATACCTTGATCACGACGGCCCTCACGATCAATTCGCGACCACGACATGGCACTTCTTCGTTCAGCGATCTGACGGCACAGCGGAGGTTTTCGACGCACCTCCGGAACTTGTCGCGACCAATACTTATCGTCAGTCGACCGTCTGGCAATGGACCGGTCCCCCCGTAAACGGACAAGGATACCTGGCGATCAACAACCGGGGGATGTACGTCGACGAGGACAATCACTACGGCGAAACGTCGTCGGCACGCAACGACTGGGGAGCACCGGTCAGTGAAGTCTTCGGCGTCGCGACAGATTTCACGACGGTTCAGTGGACGCACCAGCGAACTCTCGGATTGTCATTCGAATCCTCCAGTGGTTTCTTCTCTCCCATCGATGGCGATGTCACTCGGTGGATTCACCAAGTGAGATCAAATCAACTGCAGGAGTTTCACAGTCAAATTGTCCGCAAGGTTTCGTATTTTGATCTTTCCCAAGTGACCGGAGAGCTCCAACCGAACGACACGCCATTCACCGCGACACCCATCGCTGGTTTCGGAACTACCGCCGGAGAAGGTTCCTCGGCGACGATCGAGCTAGTGCAGGAGGGATTGCCCGACCCGTCGCTAATCGACAACAGCGGCTCTGACGTGGGCGATACGATCGATACCGCGATGGATCTCTCATCGCTCATCATCCCCGGTGAACTGCTAGGGCTGACCGGGCAAACGCTCGGCGACGGACCGCACGGTTTGAGCTCCGGCGATTTTGACTTCTACCGTGTTTCTCTGCTCACTGGTCAGCAGCTGTTGATCGAGGTCGACACGGATGATTTCCTCGGCGCCGGCACCACCAGCTCCGTCGACACGATCTTGGGAATCTATGATGCCACTGGACAACTCGTGAATCACAATGACGATTCGTTCGACGTGGTGGCTCTGGGCCTTCCGGCTCACGATGCCGCCACGACGTTTGTCGCACCTCACGATGGCGATTTCTTTGTGGCCATCGGCGGAGCATTCAGCGGCGCAGAGGCACCGGATGATTTGCCCAGCGATCCGACCCAGACGGGGAGTGGCCCCGGCGTCGGCAGCACGGGTGACTACGACTTGCTTATCGGCATCGATGTCGGCGATCCGGATTTTGTGAGTGTGGACTTGCAGGCTGGCGATGTTCTTACCGCAGCGGGGTTCGGCGGGTTCCATTCGTTGTCGATCCGTTACCCCGATGGCTCCGAGGCCATCTCGTCGTCCCACGATCTCATATCGCTCTTGCCGTCCGCATCGCCGCTAAGAGCACACGTCGGTCATTCGAGTGTCGCATTTGTGGCGCCGGTGTCCGGCACGTTCTCGATCGGTGTGACCTTGGGAGCAGGAACCTTTTCACTCAAACTCGATGTGTCTCGGTCCGGCCTTGAGAACGAGCCGGTCGGAGCGAGGCAGACGCTGTATCTTGACTTCGATGGTGCAACGTTCGACGCCGCCGAATTGCTCGGCGAGGGCAGTCCCTCAGCGGCGTTATCTCCCCTGTCTGCGTTTCTGGCGAACTGGGGATTGGACAGTTCGGATGAAGATACGGTCATCAACGCCATTCAGTCGACTGTCATGGAGAATCTGTCCGCTGACCTGCGAACTGCAGCTGCGAATGGTGATTTCGCCGTGTCCGGAATTGCTGACGAGATGGACATTCGCATCCTCAATAGTCGAGATAACATCGATCTGTTCGGGGTCGCCCCGCATGTCAGCCGTGTCATCATTGGCGGGACGCAATCCGAACTCGGGGTCGACGGCATCGCCTTCGCACCATCCCTCGATGTGGGGAACTTTGTGACATCAGAGACCACCGTGGTGCTGCTCGACCAGTTGAGTGCGCTTGCCGGCGAATCCAACTCACTCAATTCGATTCCGCTCGATCCATCCAGCGACGTTGCCCAATTGATCGGTGTCGCAATTGGGAACATCGTCAGCCGTGAAGTGGCGAAAACGCTGGGCGTCTTTCCGACCGATCGTTTCCTTGGAACACCCAGTCTCCTGGATCACGACGCTACGTTTGATCAACTTACCGGTCTGGGACCGGACGGCGTCTTCGGCTCAATCGATGATCTTGATGTCGACTTCCTCTCCGACGAGTTGTCGGGATCGCGGCGACTCTCCGGTCGACAGGAGGCAACTGCACAACTCGCTTTCGGACTGTCAACCGGTACCGGCAGCGGAGCCTTTCTCGATCAGATCACCGGAGAGTTGTTCATCACAGGCGAGGACGACCCCGACAGCGGAGACTCCATCCAACTCATATCAACCCCGTCGGGAAGTCTGGAAGTGACCTTGAACGGCGCGACGATTGGCCTGTTTGATTCCGCTGAGGTCAGTTCCGTGTCGATCCAGGGGCGCAGCGGTGACGATGTCATCTCGGCTCGTCCGATCGTTGGCATTCCGATCTTCATCGACGGCGGCATGCCGACTGTCGGTGAAGGAGGCGATGAACTCATTCTGAGTGTGCAGGGTGTCACTGCTCCGAGCTACCAGGACAATGGCGACGGTACCGGCTCACTGATGTCAACGAGCCATGCAA
This sequence comes from Planctomycetaceae bacterium, assembly GCA_020426505.1. GTDB lineage: Bacteria > Planctomycetota > Planctomycetia > Planctomycetales > Planctomycetaceae > JAHBXU01. The sequence goes on from JAGQPX010000184.1 coordinate 26,173, forward strand.
CGATCAGCTGGCAGGGCATGGAGATTCTCGATGAAGCGGACCCCGTGCAACGTTATGACTTCGGCACACCCACATCGGTCGTCGCGGACGGTTACACTCGCATCACAAAGGACGACGCCTACGACGCAGCGGCAGGGTTCGGATGGACCGGCGCAGTTTACTACCATCTGGACCGCGGCACGGGCGACGACCTCGAACGGGACTTCGTGTTCACCCGTAGCACGGCTGACTTTCTCGTCGATCTCGACAACGGCATCTACGACGTCACCGTGCGGATGGGGGACGACCGTGTCCTGCAGGACAACATGCAATTGAGCATTGAAGGAGTCATCGTCGACACAGTCACCACCGCTGCGGGTGAGTACCATGTCGAGACGTATCAGGTCACCGTCGCTGATGGACAACTCTCCATTGGACTCACCGCGATGGGCGGAAAGTACAATAACGCACTCATCAACTCGCTCGTCATCAGCCCGGTCTGATATCGAGTTTGTCGTTTGTCCTCAGCCACGCTCACTGAGAAGTTCGTCATCATGTCTGCTCAAATCGTTCTTGCACTGCTCTTCGCCCAGACTCAGGTTGACTATCACGTCGAACATCTCTTTCCGCCGGAGGACTTTCACAATCACTCATCCAGCATCGTCGAGACTCCGGGAGGTGACCTGATTGCCTGCTGGTTTCATGGGAAGGGGGAACGCAAGGATGACAGTCTCGTCATCCTGGGGGCGAGGAAGAACAGAGGAGCACAGACGTGGTCAAAGCCGTTTGTGATGGCGGATAATCCGAACCTGCCGGATCAGAACTGCACGCTGTTCATCGACCCGAACAAACGGCTGTGGCTGTTTTGGACCTCGGCGCTCGACAACGAAGTCCGCAGTTTCTTTCCCAAGTATCGGTACTCCGTCGATTACGAGGACGACGGCCCTCCGGTCTGGGCGTGGCAGGATGCACTCTTCGTTCGACCCATGGATGCCGAGACTGCCTTCATCGAGTTGCGAGAGAAACGGTTGCAACAACTCCAGAGCGGCGAACTGCTCACCGGCCCGGACAAGGAGCAGGCGCTGCGGCAACTCCACGAACGCGAAGCGATGTATGGCGACAAACTCTTTCAGCGAATCGGCTGGCTGCCGCGTCAGCCTCCCGTCATGCTCACCGACAAACGGATGATGCTGGGTCTCTACTCGGACACTTTCGACTGCTCGCTGTTCGCCTTTACCGAAGATGCCGGCCACACGTGGGAGTTCAGCCGACCGCTGATGGCCTGGGGGATTCAACCGGCTCCCATCCAAAAAACCAACGGCGACCTGCTTGCCTACCTCCGAGCGTCACCCATGACCCGCTGCGTGAAATCGACCGACCACGGCTGGACCTGGACCGAAGTCCCGCTGGACATCCCCAACGCTGGCTCCAGCATCGCTGCGCTCAGACTCAACAGCGGCAACTGGCTGCTCGCCGTCAACGACGATCCCCGCGGCCGACATCAACTCTCCCTCTACCTCTCGAACGATGAGGGCGAGACATGGACCCGCAAACGCTTCCTCGAACACATGGACCCCACCCAGGGGAAATGCACCGCCTCCTATCCCACACTGATCCAATCCGCAGACGGCCAAATCCACTGCACCTACACCCACGCCAACGCATCAGAGTTCACCGGCAAGTCCATCCGTCACGCGTGGTTTAGCGAGAGTTGGGTGGAGTTCGGTAGCCATGCGAATGTTGACAACAACGAAGGTTGACGAAATCAATTCTTGTTTGAACTGTCCAATTGCGAATCAGAGCTGATCGAGAAGTTCTTGAGCTTCTTTCGCTGCCGAGGTATTGGGAAACTGTTCTACAATGTCCGTTAACCATTTCTCTCCGATGCTTGGCTTCTGCTTTAGCATAGACTTCGCCAGCCTGAGTTTGTTCTCCGCCTTCAGTTCCTGTTCCTCATGGTCACGTTCATGTTGCATAGCCTCCCATTCGTCGTTGCATGCATTGACCCTGAAGATCACTTGCTTGGCCTCTTTGCCCACCGGAGTCTCAGGATGATGGTCGGCCAAATAGTGAAGTGTCGCCATTGCTTCGCCAATCGCATCGAACGCTTCACTCGCTCTCTCATCGGGTGTGCGTGCACTGGATCGAGCGTCACGGCGCGCTGTTGATAGGCTTGACGTCGTTCGCCTCGACGCTGTCCTAGCTGTTGTCCGTGCTGTTGTCGACGGTGGAGTATAGCTGTAGGAAGAACTGCGTGAAGAACCGTGATAATGATACCCACCGTTCTTGCGGTCGTTATGTCCTCCAAAAGCGTCCAGTCCGCCCGAATGAGCGAATCCATCACGCTGGCTTGTTACCATTAAGAGGATCAACAGTGAAATTTGCTTCATGGTTGCATCACGGACGTATTGCTGCGGACACGACGATTCCAAGGGACATGATCACTGCCCCAAGAATAATTGCTACCGGGATGTTCCCTTCCTTGACAAGTGCCCACTCATCCACGTCTCGCGTCGACATGTCAAACATTTTCAGCGTAATGATGATTCCCATCCCCATCGAAATTGATCCGACAAGCGCCCAACCAAACGTGATGGCATATGCCTCTAACACTTCATTCATGGCGGTTCCAGTCTTATTGTCTGATGGGAATGGTCAACACGAATGAAGATATCGAGACTGAAGCCAACTGAACAGCCTGATGTATCATACGGTTCATCTCATGATCACACTTCCATTAGACCGCCTGTCACACATCTCCTTTGCTCTGCATTACTTCAGCGAAGTCAGATACGCCAGCAGGTCGGCGACTTGTTGAGCGGTGAGGTCGCGGACGAGGAGTTCGGGCATGAGGGATTGGCGTTGGCCGACGAGTTGTTCGATCTCGTTCACCGGCACGCTGATCGTGCGGTCCTGAGCATCGCGGAGCACGACCTCTTTGCCGTCCTTTTTGACAAGCAATCCCGTATGCAGCTCTCCCGACTTCGTCTCGACCAGATAGGCGACGTACTTTGGCTCGATGAACCTGGACGGCTGCAGGATGCTTTCCAGAAGCTGGGAGGGGGTGTTACGTTGGTCGAGCTTGGCGAGGTCCGGTCCGATGCTGCGGCCGACGTTCTCCAATCGATGACAACTGCGGCAGTGCACGCCTTCGGTGATCAGAAACAGCTCGCGACCACGAGCCACGTCCCCCTCCAGTGAGAGGATGTCATCCGGTCTGACGGCGCTGCCGAGCCGTTGGACCCGTTGGTCTTCGGGGAGGAACCGCTCGAACAGGTCACGCACCTGCGGTTGCTCGTGGGCAGCGCCCCGACTGACAGCCGCAGCGACAGCTTCCTCCGTCAGTTGATCACGGTCGATGGCTCGCAACAGCATCAGCGCGCCGCTCGTTGACGACAGCAGTTCGTCCACAACTGTCGCTAACTCGTCTGATTTCTCTGTGAACGGGCTCTCCAGTTGTGCCAGTCTGTCTCGTTCGCGCAAGTTGTCGTGAGGTGGTGATTTGTCTTCGGTTGTGTCAGGCAAAGAGTTGATCCAGTCTTCGATCAGCGTGATGCCGCGCGGGTCGACTTGTTGAGCGCCAATGTGGGGCATGTGGCCGGGACCGATCTTGGAGATGCGGTACATCAGCACCGAGCGGAACGGGTCACCCGGTGCAATCACCTGAGCCCCCGGGATGGAGAACGTTCCCTGAGACGGTCGTTCGCCGACCATCGTGGTTTGATCCAACGGCAGATCATACTGCATCTTCGAGAGCACCGAACTCCCTGCGTGCATGCGATGACAGTGAGCACAATTGACATGCAAGTACGAACGCGCGCGAGCAGACAGTTCGTGTGCCTCTTCGTAGGGATCGACCAGAGCGGTGCGTTTGTCCTCCGGGATCTCGGGCGCGCAGAGACCGATGTGCAGCAGCGTGTCGAGCTGTGACGCGACGCGACCATCGTAGGAATGTTGACCATCGAGTTGGGCAGTCTGAAATGCGAGTGCTGACCCGGACCACGGATTGTGACACCGCAGACACTCGGTTCGGCTGGCGAAGTGCCACGTTTGCTTGTGGAACTCGCCGGGAGTCACGTCATCCGGGACCTCGACCGTCACGTCCTCTCCCGCTCCGTCGACCAGTACAGCATCGGTCTGGGCGTCATTCCAGTGATAGGTGTAGGCACGCCAGTCGGTGCCGGAGTAATGCAGGATCTGCGTCTCCATGCGGCGATGGACGAATTCGTCTCCCTCTCGCACATCAAGTGAGAGCGTCTTGGCAAGCACGCTGTCTGCCGGGAACGTCCAGCCGGCGTCCGCAGTGCCGATGATGCCCTCGCCCGGCACCGCGACGAATCGCTCAGCAACTGCGCCGTCCTCCCACGGCTCCGCATTGATCGAATAGGGAATGACTCCCGCAGCAGGTGTGTGATCAGCAACCGAGTCAAACAACCCAGTCTCGCTCAGCCGGTGCGGAAAGGCACTCGGCTTCGATTGATCCGGATTGGGAATGAGCTGATGAATCGTGCCGCCGATGTGATGCAACAGGAACATCTCGCCCGACTGATCAGTGTCGAAGTCGACGATGCGGAGCGTCGTGTCGGCCAGTTCGCGTTGCCAGGTGACAGCTCCGTTCTCCCACTTGGCGGCCCAGATCTTGCCGGTGTCATAGTCGCCGTAAATGTGGGCTCCGACCAGTTCCGGAAGCTGAGAGCCATAATAGGTCACACCGTCCGTGATCGACGACGACTCGGAGTGAGGGTGATCGATGGTCGGCGGCAAGATGGGCGTGGGGCCGCGCGGCCATTCGGGATTCGTCGGCTGTCGCCCTTCCATCACACTCCAGCCGTAGTTGCCGCCTCGTTCGACACGGACCATCAGCTCCCACAACTCCCAACCGACGTCTCCGACCCACAAATCGCCAGTCTGCTGATCGATGCTCATCCGCCACGGGTTGCGAAAACCGTACGCCCAAATCTCCGGTCGGACTGCCTCCGTGTCGACGAACGGGTTGTCATCCGGGATGCGATAGGCTCGTTCGGCCTCACCGGCTGAGACATCGATTCGCAGGATCGACGAAAGCAGATCGCTCACGTCCTGTCCGGTCTGGAGCGTATCGGGTGGGTTGGGACCCGATCCGTCACCCGTGGAGATGTACAGGTAACCGTCGAGTCCGAACTCCAGACAGCAACCGTTGTGACCTCCGGAGAGGAACGTGATGATATTGGTCGCACTCTCAGCATTGATCGTGGGCGGGTCAGTGTCATCGATCACGAAGCGGACGATGCGCGTGCCGTCCTCCTGACCACTCGCGTGAATGCAACAGACGTAGCAGTAGCCGTTCTGCTCAAAGTCCGGATCAAACGCGATGGCATATGTCTGTTGCACCCCCTCGATCGCTTGAGCAATGTCGATGACCAGATCGGCCTGCTCAACGTCTGGATCATTCTCGAACGAATACACCTTGCCCGACTGCTCGACGACAAACAGCCGATTGGTCCCCGGTGCTGCTTCCAAGTCGACCGGATTGTTGAAGGTCAGCGACGGAAAGACCTGCTCCGTGATGTACGGCAGCGGCGGCTCCGGTGACCCGATTATTCGCGAGGTCGTCCAGGAAACACGTTCGTCCAACCCAACCTGCGGAGCATCCGTGGATTCTTCAGCCCGCAGTCCGACGGTTGATGACAACGTCAGCAACAGGAAGGCAAACAGACGGAGAAACGGCATCGGATTTCCTTTCATCACTTCAGAACGAAGATGATCATCGGTCGGCTCCACTTTGGCGGCAGAATGAAGATTCTCGCCGCAGACAGGCACGCCCGTCAATCGGATGCACGAATTCGTATCCTTCCAGATGTGATGTCACCGCATGACTGATGGCACAATTGGGACGATCGAGGATGATCATGTCAACGCATGTCACGAACGCCCAATTGTTCAGGTTCGCCAAACCATGGACGGAGTCTCAAATTGGGTTGTGCACACTGAGTGATCATGGCTTGAGCGGCAATCCGTGGGCTGCCTTTGCTGTGAGTACGTGTCACTCGGTAAGGTGCGTCTGGTCTGAGCTGCTCTTCGTTTTCTCACCCCCTTCACGTAGCCATCACCCATGACTTCGCCTTCTCGCTCTCTACTCAAACGCGAAACCCTCACCACCATTGTCTGTGGACTCGTGTTCGTCTTCACACATGAGTTGGTGGCTGAGATTCCGATTCGGGTGGGGGAGTTCTCGCAGTCGTTTCATCGACCTTATGGTGTCGATGCGGGTCTTCCCGAACATGAGATCAATGCGATCAGAACGGGGACGGACGGTCATATCTATGCGCGTGCCGAATCTGGGGGCGTGTTTCGTTTGGAGGAAGAACGGTGGAGCCGAGTTGAGAATGGCAAGGACATGTTCGAGCCGCTGTCCTGGTATGACAGTCTGGCGTCAGTAGTCGAGTCGCGGGAGTCGGTGCGGGATGTCGCTGAGGATGACGGGGAGATTGCGGTCGCGGCGAAGGAGGGGCTGTTTGTCGGTGATGGAACAAAGTGGGAGCTCGCGTTACCACAGGAGGGGGACGTACGTTGGGCTCCGGTTGATGTGCGAGGAGTGACGTATGATGCGAGCGGGCAACTCTGGTTCGCGGCTCCACAAGGCGTGGGCTATCGCGAGAAGAATGGCCAGTGGCGGCTATTCACCGGACAGAATGGGTTGCCGTACAACGACTTCACCTGCATCGCGGCTGGGCCGGAAAGCGTCTGGTTCGGCACGACGAATGGAGCCATCAAGTATGTGGACGGCCAGTGGTTCTTTCGACAGGGCGGTCGTTGGCTGCTGGACAATCATGTACATGACATTGCGGTCGACTCGTCCGGCGATGCGTGGATTGCGACGTCCAAAGGAGTCTCTTGTATTGCGACAAAGCCGATGACGCTGGCGACGAAGGCAGCGTACTACGAGGACGAGATTGAGCGGTACAACCGCAGGACGAAGTTCGGGTACGTCAACCCAGCCAAACTTTCGTCGCCGGGCGACAAGAGCACGGCCAAGCCGACTTACTCGGACAACGACGGCTTCAACACGGGGCTCTATCTCGCAGCGGTCAGCTTTGGATACGCAGCGACCGAGCAACCGAAGCTCGAGGTGTACGCACACAAGGCATTTCGCGCATTGACCTTTCTCAGCGAGGTCACGCAAGGTGGCCCGCATGGAGCGCCCAAAGGCTTTGTTGCCCGTAATGTGGTGCCGACGACGGAGGAGAATCCGAACGATCGTTACGACATCGAGTACGACATCCGGCGGAACAAACGGGATGCGTTGTGGAAGATCATGGAGCCGCGCGTGCCGACCGACAAAACGGGTCAATGGTACTGGAAGTGCGATTCCAGCTCGGACGAACTGGACGGCCACTTCCTCGGCTACGCGGTCTATTTCGATTTGATCTGCGAAACCGAACAAGAGAAGGAGCCCGTGCGACAGGTCGTGAGAGACATCATCGAGCATTTGCTCACGCACGATTATTCGCTCGTCGATCATGACGGCAAGTCGACGCGGTGGGCTCACTTCTCGCCGGACGATCTGAATCGCAACCCCGCCTGGGTCGCTGAGCGGGGCATGAACTCGTACGCCATGCTGACCTATCTCATCATCGCCCATCACATCACGGGCGATCAGAAGTACCGGGATGTCTACCTCAAGCTGGCGATCGACCACGGTTACGGAATGAACGGCATGAGTCAGTACAAGTGGATTCCCGGCTCGCATTCCCCGGGTCATCAGCCGGGCGACAACCTGACCTTCATGAACTACTACCACCTGCTGCGGTACGAGACGGACCCGGAACTGCTCAGCATGTACTACTTCGCCATTAATCGTCACTGGAGTTTCGAGCAGTACGAACGCAACGCGTTCACCAACTTCATCTACGCCGCCTGTTGTCGCGGGAAGATTCGCAAAGACAACTGGGGTGAGGTCGACATGTCACCCCCTGATGAGTGTTACACCGATGCAATCGACACGCTCAAGCGTTACCCACTCGATCTGGTCGAATGGCCCATGTCGAATGCTCACCGCATCGACATGCTCCCCCTCGAAGGTCAGGACCGCGAGCACGCCGAGATCGGCAGCGACATCCACGGTTACGCGTTCCCCATCGACGAACGGAACGAGACCTACTGGGACTGGGACCCTTGGGAACTCAGCTCCAACGACAAGGGGATGGTCCTCCGCCCCGGCTTCCACTACCTGCTCGCCTTCTACATGGGCCTCTACCACGGGTTCATCGAGTGATCGATTCACCGTGAGTTGATGTTATGATGCAGCTTCGCGCGTCGCTGAATTCAACGGAGTTCCGATTGGAGGCGAACTCAGCGATCAGTGCACGTTTGATTGTCGGGTGGTCTTCGACTGATGAGGTTTTTCTCGTTTCGTCGTGAGGACTTGATTGTCAGCAGAAGTCAGAAAAAGTGGGTCGGCCGACCCGTGACAGACAGGCGACAATTCTCAGGCGGCGCGGCCATGACCGGGGATGTGTCGGTGATTGCAATCGTGACTCTGCCTGTCGCCGTGTCG
>JAGQPX010000021.1 GCA_020426505.1 Planctomycetaceae bacterium
TGGGACGTCCATCACGGCAACGGCACGCAGGACATCTTCTACGATGACGGACAGGTCCATTTCTTCTCTGCTCATCGGCATCCCTTCTATCCCGGCACGGGTGACAAGGACGAGACGGGGACAGGAAAAGGTCTGGGAGCGACGCTGAACCTGCCGCTTGCGTTCGGCATCTCACGTGGCGACTACAAAGACGCCTTCGAGGATGCATTGGAGACGGCTGTGACGCGCTGTCGTCCGCAACTCGTCCTCGTCAGTGCCGGCTTTGATGCTCACACGCGCGATCCGATCGGCTCGCTCGGCCTGGAGTCCGAGGACTTCAGCGACTTGACTCGCATGGTGACGGACGTTGCATCGCAATACTGCGAGGGGCGAGTTGTGAGCCTGCTCGAAGGCGGATACAACGTGGAGGCGCTGGCCGAATCGGTCCTGTTACATCTCGAAGCACTCATCGCCACGGACGACACGAAGACGGAATGAACAACCATGACGGAACCTTTGAACTTCAAACAGGAATTGACCGGTTGCTTTGGGCAGCCAGTTGCTGAGAACCCGACACAGGTGATGATGGAGGCCGCGTATCGGCACCACGGACTCGACTGGCGCTACCTGACGATCGAGGTCGCACCACGCGATCTCGCAGCGGCTGTCGCCGGGGCTCGGGCGATGGGGTTTCGCGGCTTCAACTGCACGATTCCTCACAAGGTCGCCGTCATCGAACATCTCGACGGCCTGGGCGAGTCCGCATCGCTGATGGGTGCGGTCAATTGCGTCGTCCGGCGCGGGGATCAGTTGATCGGTGAGAACACTGACGGCAAAGGCTTTGTGAAGTCATTGCAGGAACTCGTCGATCCTAACGGCAAGCGAGTCGTGATGTTCGGAGCAGGCGGTGCAGCTCGTGCCATCGGCGTCGAAGTCGCACTCGCTGGTGCCACTCAGATCACAATTGTGAACCGCTCAAAAGAGCGTGGCGAAGAACTCGTAATACTGCTCAACGACAAAGTCCCGGCTGAGGCCGAGTTTGTCCTTTGGGATCAGTCGTACGTCGTGCCTGAGGGGACCGATATCGTGATCAATGCAACATCGATCGGACTCTTCCCGGATGTCAACGCCCGGCTCGACCTCGACGTCGACTCACTCACCCGTGACATGGTCGTCGCGGACGTGATCCCCAACCCACCGCATACGAATCTTGTCCGTGATGCTGAGAGTCGCGGGTGCCGCGTGATCGACGGGCTCGGCATGCTCGTTAATCAGGGAACGATCGGCGTCGAATACTGGAGCGGCATCGACCCCGATCCCACAATCATGCGACAGGCACTCGAAGACGTCTTCGGTTGACGAGGGCAATCAGTGACGATCGCCGAGACACCGACGCTTCGTCTGATTACCCGAAATGATCCTGGGTGGCAGGGTCAGCAGCGAGGCGAATGGCCCTGCACGAACAACGTCCGGGCCTTCCCCTTCGGTCCAGTCCCGGCCACCCCAGAGTTTGCCGACAAGACCACGATTATTCTGTCGAAAGTCTTCGGCCTAACAGATCGAACGGCTCGCGTAGTCCAACCAGTTTCGCGCCGACGGCGTAGGCGGCGATCGACACGACGATCGGCACCACCAGTGCCGCGACGCGGCTGAGAAGCGACTCATCTCCCGGCAGCCAGGACATCGACATCAGGCACGCCACCCCCATCAGCGCAGTCGCAGCGATGGTGCGAATGACGGTCGCTCCGATCGATCGATCATCCAACAGCCCATTCTGACGCTGGTAGATGGCCACGGTCAGGAATAACTGCACCATCGCCGCGATCGCTGTGGAAAGGGCCAGGCCCGTCGCTGCCAGAAACCAGATCAGCGTCAGATTGAGGAACGTGTTGAGTGCCATGGCGAGAATCCCCATGGACAAAGGGCGTTGCCGGTCGCCCAATGCAAAGAAGCCGCGATGAATAATCGTCAGCCCCATGTAGGCCCACACGCCGATGCCGTAAGCGGCGATGCAACGGGCAGTCAACGAGGCGTCCTCGGCGGTGAAGGCTCCACGCTCGAAGAACAATACGGCAATCGGCTCACTCAGCAGTGCGAGTCCCACGCTCGCAGGAACGCCGATCGCCACGACGAGCCGCATGCCGTATGTCAGATCGCGACCGACTTGTGAGAACTCCCCTCGCTCGGCATGTTTCGACATCAGGGGAAACAACACGGTGCCGAGTGCAATCGCAAACACGCCTTGTGGAAACTGATACATCCGCTGAGCGAAGTACAATGCGGATGCCGTCCCTGCTTCGAGAGGCCACGGAAATCCCTCATCTCGGCCCGGCACATAATCCGGAGGAGCCGCGAGACCCCATGCGATCAGGCCGTCGACAACAGTGTTCACCTGAGTGATCCACGTGACAAAAAGCACCGGCATCATCGCACGGACGACCTCACGCACGAGTGGCCGCGCCTCTTTCCAGTCAGGACTGAAAGTGATCCCCGCTTTCTGTGTGGCGATCCCGATCGTCACCAGCTGAATGACTCCCGCAGCAAGAATGCTCCACGCGATCACATGGATCCGTCGATCCGGGTCGTCCGTGAGTAGCGCGACAACGGAAGCTGACACCATCCAGATGATGTTCAGCAACACCGGAGCGAAAGCGGGCCACGCGAATCGTTGCAGTGAATGCAGCACCGCACTGAGTTGTGCCACAAGACAGATCAGGACCGCGTAGGGAAGCATCTCCGCCGTCAGTGCAATCAGTGTTCGCCCTTCTGACCCAACCGGAAGGAAATAGTACGTTCCCATCAGCAGAAGTTCGGCCGACAACACGATCCCGAAGAGCACGCTGCTCATCGTCACGAACACGGCTGTCGTCAATCGGTTGGCGGCATCGGTTCCCGACCGGTCAAACTCGCGCACGAACACGGGCAGAAATGCGGTCGTGAGTGCCCCCTCACCAAACATCCGGCGAAAGACATTCGGCACGCGAAAGGCGACGGAGAACGAGTCCATCAACGGTCCCGCTCCGAACAGCCCCGCCATCAGCATGTCGCGGGCCAGTCCCATCACGCGACTGAGCAATGTGAACAGGCTGACGACCCGAAAGCCCGACCCGATCACCCCCCGCTGCGCACGGGGCGTCGCGGTCGGATCAGGGTCCGCATCTTCCGGAGTTGTCTGCACTGACTCGCTCGACATGGGAGACTTGAATGAAAATCAAACTGTCGGCACGGTCCATTGCTGCCGGTGTCGCCGATTTGTAACCGACTGCGGACACAAGGGAAACGTCACTTCGCCTGACCCGGCTGGGCAACCGGCACAATCGGTACAGGACGTACATCAGACACAAAAAGTCGTGTTCCACGCACAGGGCATGATCGCCGACGCAGTGTCGTCTTCCGCAAAGTCGATAGAGCGGATGTCGTTGTCGCGCCCGCAACGAGCGAGGTCCGTGCCACTGGTGGGCAAATCCGGACATGGAGCGGTGCGACACAACCCGATGCAAACACGGAGACGATCGGTTCGCCCATGCTTGGCACGGAAGGCCAGTTCAAAGTTGCACTCCTCGTGACGTTACTCGTCATGACGGGGACATCACGTGCCGATTCCCCGCAGTGGACGGACGATCTCCGAGTCTGTTTTCCTGATGCTCTTCTACTTGAGCCTCCGCAATCTCAGCGTCCTCAGCGTCCTCAAAGTACGGGTGTTGCCCGCATCACGTCGTCGGATATCGACTTTGCTGCGGTTGACATCGCTGTTCCGGCAGAAAACCGACAAGCGTCCTTCAATGAGGCGGTCATCGCACCTTTGCGCGGATTCGCACCGCAAGCGCATCGGCCCTCCTGCTCAGCCTGTCCCTCGTGGCAACGCCTCCCGGACGGCATCCTATATCCGTCGTACATCGCCGGTGAAAAAGAGCCCCGAATGGGGATTGCCGTCCTCGGCGAGAAGGACCGCGGCACCGTTCTCGAAGAATCGATCGGCGGACGACTGGGCCTCCTGCGATACGGCAGTTGTGGACCGATCAATCCGCAGGGATGGCAGTGGGATCTCGAATCCGCCGCCCTGTTGCGCCAGGACATCGATAACGAACTCGATGTCGAGGCCGTCGACTTTCGCGTGGGAAGTGTGATCACCTACCGGCAGGGAGCGACCGCTTACAAGGCCGGCTACTACCACCTCAGCTCGCACGTCGGCGATGAGTACCTCGTCCGGAACATCGGGTTCCAACGTCTCAACTACGTTCGTGACTCGGCGATTGTCGGTGTCTATCACAATGTGACGGTTGACATCGCTGTCTATGGCGAAGTGGCGTATGCCTTCAGAACCGACGGCGGGGCCGAGCCGCTCGAATTGCAGTTCGGTTCCGAGTACAGCTCACCCGATGCCGCCGGTCCCGGTGGTGCCCCCTTCGCGGCTGTGAACTTCCATCTCCGGGAGGAGTTCAACTTCGGCGGCGGTTTCAACATGCTTGCCGGATGGGAATGGATCGGACCGAGAACGGGCAACCGCTTCCGCATCGGCGGCCAATTCTACACCGGCAAGGAAATCCAGTGGTCCTTCTTCGACGAAGACATCACGGTCGCCGGTGCCGGCATCTGGTACGACTTCTAGTGCCGCAGGGACTTTCTCGTAGCGGCGTTTGAGCGTTGCCGTGCCTACGTGGATGGTCCTCAGCTGAGGACACGACATTTCTCTGAACCCTGCGACAAGCCAGTCGCCTACAGCCGTGACTTGCTCCATTGCCGTCCGCTTCCGGTTTGACCCAAGTCGCTTCAAGGGGTATAGTTTGGGCGTTGACAGCCGCTCAACAGCCCTTTTGGCACCATCACATGTCTTCCATCTCCATTCAAATTATTATTGGAGACTCCGTCGTACTGCGACGCTGAGGTGCGGAGACTGTCTCATCAAATCCAACACCCTCAGGTCAAACACCTGAGGGTTTTTTGTTGAGTTGTCAGTTGTCAGTTGTCAGTTGTCAAAATGAGGCAACAACCACTGATGACTGAAAACTGAGAACTTATCATGACCGTTCAACTCTACGACACCACACTTCGCGACGGCAGCCAGGGCGAGGGGGTCAACTTTTCGATTCAGGATAAGCTGCTCATCACAAAGATGCTGGATGATCTCGGCTTCGACCTGATCGAAGGGGGCTTCGCCGGGTCGAATGAGAAGGACACCGAGTACTTCCAGCAGGTGCAGGACCTCGAACTCAAGCACTCGACCGTCTGCTCGTTCGGCATGACGCGACGCAAAGGGGTTGTGGCGAAGGATGACACGGGATTGCAGGCGCTCCTCAACACAAATACGAAAGCATGCACGGTCGTCGGCAAAACGTGGGACCTGCACGTCACCGAGGTATTGGGAGTCGATCTCGATGAGAACCTCGCGATGATCGCTGACTCGGTCGGGTATCTCGTCAGCGAAGGTCGCCGAGTGATCTACGATGCGGAGCACTTCTTCGACGGCTACGCGGCCAATCCTGAGTACGCGGTGAAGACAGTGCAGGCGGCTCAGAATGCGGGAGCCGAGATCATCGTCGCCTGCGACACGAACGGCGGTTCGCTTCCCGAACGGATCGTCGAGACACTGCAAGCCGTCGCAAAGGAACTGACGATCCCGATGGGCATCCACTGTCACAACGACTGCGATGTCGGCGTCGCCAACTCGCTCGCAGCCGTCGATGCGGGAGCTGTTCAGGTGCAGGGGACAATCAACGGCATCGGCGAGCGCTGCGGCAACGCCGACCTGATCAGCATCGCTGCCAACCTCGCCATCAAGAAGGGATACAACGTGCTGAACGGGCAGGGGGTCGCGCACCTCACCGAGCTGTCCCGCTACGTCTACGAACTGGCCAACATGAACTTCCGGTCGAACCAGGCGTTCGTCGGCCGCAGCGCGTTCGCTCACAAAGGGGGCATGCACGTTCACGCCGTCAATCGCATCGCCAGGAGCTACGAACACATCGAGCCGGAACGGGTCGGTAACGAACGCCGTGTCCTCGTTAGTGAACTCTCCGGTCGCTCGAACATCGTCGCCAAAACGACCAAACACAAACTCGACGAAGACCCGACCCTGATGAAGAAGATCCTCGACCGCGTCGTCGACCTGGAAAACGAAGGCTACCAGTTCGAAGCGTCCGAGGCATCGTTCGATCTGCTGGTCAAGAAGTGTGCCGGCACCTACGAACCAAAGTTTCAACGCATCCACTATCGTGTCAACGTCGAAACAGCCGGCCAGACCGACCCGCTCACCGAAGCGACGGTTAAGTTGAAGATCGATGGCGACGGCCCGATCAGGCACGAGGTCGCCGAAGGGGACGGCCCGGTCAACGCTCTCGACACGGCACTCCGCAAAGCCCTGCTCGAAACCTACCCGAACCTCGAATCGATGCACCTGGTCGACTATAAAGTGCGGGTCATCAACTCGACCGAAGGCACCGCTGCCCGCGTGCGAGTCGTGATCGAAAGTGCAGACCAACACCACGTCTGGAGCACGGTCGGCGTCAGCGAAAACATCATCGAAGCCAGCTGGCTCGCCCTCGTCGATGCAGTAGAATACAAGCTGTTCAAGGATGAAGGGGAGATCGCAGGATCGGGGGACTGACATTCATGCCGGATTCGCTTCTTGAAGAATTCTCGACGATAAAGTCTGCGACCTTAGAGCCGCTGACTGTGCAGCAATACCACGCGATGATCAAGCAGGGTATTCTCGAAGAAGGCGTGCCGATCGAGTTGATTGACGGGCTGCTGATACGGAAGGATCGCCGCGATCAGGGAGGGGATATCATGACCGTCGGGCCGCGACATGCGAACATTGTCAAGAGGATCCATCGTCTTCTCGCCGATTCCGTTGCGGGCTATCGCTGCCATGTTCAATCGCAGCAACCCGTCACGCTGAATGGCATTCAGGAGCCGGAGCCGGATGCAGCAATCGTATTGGGACACGAGGACGACTACGACGATCACCATCCCGGTCCAGGTGCGATTCCACTCGTCATCGAGGTTGCGGACAGTTCGCTTGAAACGGATCGCGGGCGCAAGCAGCAGAACTATGCGGTGGCCGGCATCCCCCATTACTGGCTCGTCAATTTGAGAGACAACACGATCGAACACTATGTGAACCCTCAGCCACACTTTGAAAAGTACGAATACCACACGACTCATCGTGCTGGTGAGACAGTCTCTTTCGAGGCTCTGGGGCAAACATTTGAGTTATCAGTCGACGACATTCTGAAGTAACCCTCTGCGTCTCCGCGGCACTGCGAGAGACCATCGCACGGAAGCCCATTCTTCCCCATGACCGATATCCCCAAGCAGTATGACCCGGCTGATGCTCAGGCGAAGTGGTTTTCGTTCTGGGAGCAGCGGGGCGATTTCAATGCGGACCCGGACCCCGACAAGCCTTCGCATACGATCATGATCCCGCTCCCGAATGTGACGGGGGCGCTGCACATGGGGCATGCGCTCAATGGGACGTTGCAGGATCTGATCACTCGCTGGAAACGGATGCAGGGGTACGAAGCCCTGTGGATGCCGGGGACCGATCACGCCGGCATTGCCACCCAGGCGGTCGTCGAGCGGCGGATGCTGGAGGAGGAAGGGCTCACGCGACACGACGTCGGTCGCGAGGCGCTCGTCAATCGTATCTGGAAGTGGAAGGACACCTACGAGAAACGCATCATCGCACAGCAGAAACTCCTCGGAGCGAGTTGCGACTGGCGGCGGATTCGCTTCACGCTGGATGACGTCTGCGCGAAGGCCGTGCGGCGGACGTTCTTCAAGATGTTCTCCGACGGCCTCATCTACCGGGGCAAAAGGTTGGTCAACTGGGACACGCATCTGCAGACGGCTGTCGCGGATGACGAGGTGTATGCAGAGGACATCGCCGGTCACTTCTGGTCGTTCCACTACCCGATTGTTGATGATCAAGGGAACGACACGGCCCAGTCAATTCACTTCTCGACGACCCGTCCGGAGACCATGCTGGGTGACACGGCTGTCTGCGTGCATCCCACGGATGAGCGTTACACGGACCTCGTCGGTAAGCAGGTCCGCATCCCGCTCAACGGCAGGCTGATCCCCATCATCGCGGATGCGCTACTGGCTGACAAAGAGCTGGGCACCGGTGCGGTGAAGGTCACGCCCGCTCACGATCCGAACGACTACGCCTGCTACATGAGGAACCCTGAGATTGGGATCATCAACATCCTCAACCCGGATGGCACGCTGAACACCGACTGTGGCAACGAGAAGTATGTCGGGAAGGACCGCTACGAGGTCCGCGACATGCTCGTCGAGGACATGGCCGCGCTCGGATTCTACGACGGCGTCGAGGACCGCGTCATCCCGCTCAAGCACAGCGACCGCTCGAAGACCCCGGTCGAGCCGTACCTCTCGGACCAGTGGTTCGTCCGCATGAGCGACAACGACGACGGCACCCCCGGCCTCGCCCAACAGGCGATGGACGCGGTCGAAGACAGCCGCGTGCGGTTCTACCCCTCCCGCTACCAGAAGACCTACCTCGACTGGCTCGGCGAAAAACGCGACTGGTGCATCTCAAGACAACTCTGGTGGGGGCACCGGATTCCGATTTGGCGTCGTGAAGTTAGCGCAGATGCAACCGACGATGACTGGGACGCGGCAATGCATTGGTCAGATGCCGATGAGATGATGGAGGCAGATGAATCCAGTTGTGTCGCACGAGTATTTGACCGTGATACAGGAGAAGAGTTACGCCCTTCATCACATGACATTAACGCCGTAAACGAGTGGAGGGGCCGGAACCTTGAAGTCCTCATCTGCCCGAGAGAGGAAGGCTGGAACCCAGAATTCATGAAGCAGTTGGAGCAACTCGGTTTCGAGCAAGACCAGGATGTGCTCGATACGTGGTTCTCGTCCGCGTTGTGGCCACATGCGACGTTGGGCTGGCCGGACACGCAGCATGATCCGCCGCTGGATGCCGATGTTGTCGCATCGCAATCCGGATCCGAGCCGCGACCGTTAGGGAGCGGCAACACGAGTGAGCGGCCGCTTCCTGACGGGCGCGGCTCTGACGGCAATGCGGTTCTTGATTATTTCTATCCAGGGTCGGTGCTCATCACATCCCGCGACATCATCACGTTGTGGGTCGCGCGGATGGTGTTGGCGGGGCTCTACAACATGGACGACGTGCCGTTTCGGCATGTGCATGTCCATCCGAAGATCCTCGACGGCTTCGGGCAGACGATGTCCAAGTCGAAAGGGAACGGCGTCGATCCGGTCGACCTCATCGAGAAGTACGGAGCCGATGCGATCCGCTTCACCATCGCCTCCTTCGCCGGTGAGACGCAGGACGTGCGGCTGCCCATCTCGTACGAGTGTCCGCACTGCGAGGAGATGATCCCCTCCAAGCTGTACAAAACGGACGCCCAAACGGTCGTCGTGCCGAGTACGCTGCAGGGTGAGTTCCCCGTGCCGCAGGGGGCCCCCAAACCGACGCTCAAATGCCCGAACAAGAAGTGCGGCCAGTCGAGTCAGTTCACCACGCCGCTGTACGATGCTGACCCGGACGTGCCGGTGGCGAAGACGATCAGCGAACGCTTCGAGTACGGCCGCAACTTCTGCAACAAGTTCTGGAACGCGGCCCGCTTCGCCATGATGAACCTCGAAGGGTACACCCCCGGCGAGGTGACAGCCGACCAACTCCATCTCGAAGACCGCTGGATTCTCTCGCGGCTGAGCACGGTCGCTCAGCAGATGGACGAGTACCTGAGCCGCTACCAGTTCGACGCCGCCACCCGAGCGATCCGCGACTTCACCTGGAACGAGTTCTGCGACTGGTACCTGGAGATGATCAAGCCGCGATTGCGCTCAGAGCCGGAAGCGTCAGCGCCTGGTGGACCCGTCGCTAACGCTCCGGGCTCTGATGAGCGAATCATCGCCCAACGAGTACTGCTGGCCGTGCTGGACTCACTCGTACGTCTGTTGCAGCCGTTTACGCCATTCATCTGCGAGGAGTTGTGGCAGCGATTGAAGGAGATCGCTCCCGAGCGGGCGTTGCCTGTTTCTGACTCTCAACCCTCAACTCTCAACCCTCAACCCGTCGCTGATGCGTGCATCATCGCTGAGTGGCCCACACTCCCGGCCGAGTGGCAGGATGATGCACTCGAACGTCGCTTTGGTCGTTTGCAGGAGACGATTGTCGCCGTGAGGAATGTGCGGGCGGTGTACAACATCCCGCCGTCGACGCCGATCAAGCTGTTGATGCGAACAGCAGAGGACATGCAGTCGGTCGCCGGTCAGTTCGACAACCTGGCCAAAGCTGTGCTGGAAGCAGCGGGGGCGGACGTCGAGCGTCCGCAGGGCTCGGCCAGTTTCTCGCTCGGCGATACCGACGGCTATGTGCCGCTGGAGGGACTCATCGACAAAGAGGCCGAACTCGCCCGACAGCAGAAAGAGGCGGACAAACTCCGTAAGCACATCAAAGGCAACGAAGGCAAACTCAACAACGAAAAGTTCACTGCGAATGCTCCGGACGATGTTGTCGCCGGGGTGCGTGAGACGTTGGAGAACCTCAAACGTCAACTCGCGAGCGTCGAGGAGATCATCGCCGACCTTTCGTAGCTGGATTCGCCAGAATTCAGCAAGTCGGTCTGAACTCTGGCGAGTTCAGCTACGGAGTTCGATCGCCGAAGGTGCCGGGCTGGATTTGGTAGTAACCCGACAGTTGCACACCTTCACGAGTGACTTCCGCGTCGACTTCGCTGTGCGGCGGCTCGGGGGTCAGTGCGGACCATGAGTCGGCGCGGCGACGGATGACGAGCGCGCGGCGTACATCCCAAGGTTGATTGTCATCGAAGGGCATGAGCGGTGCACTCAACTCAGCAGCCTGCGTTTGGAATTCTTTGAGCTGAAATGGATGCAGCACTGGTGCGACGAACAGGGGGGCCTCTGAGCGATCGTTAGCAATGTCTTGCAGCATCGATCGCGTGACGCTGTCGCCCCAGTAGGTGACTTCAAAGCCGAGGCGATCAGCTCCCCGCAGCCCACCGACCAGCAGGTTGTAGTAGCTGAGTTGCACCGGGTGCATGGCGAGTGTGCCGTAGGACTGGCAGAGGAGCAGGATCGTCAAAGCAATCGTGGCCATTCGGGATGACCAGCGTGCTGCGAGCGATTCCCACAACAGGCTGCCGCCACGTCCGATGAGGATGGCCCATAGCGGGAAGACCATCAGGAACAGACGCGTGCCGTCGTAGACGGTGATGCCTGGGAGAGCGAAGAACAGGAGCGGCCAGAGGACGTTGAGAGCAATCAGGGATCGAATTGGGTTGGGGAGTTCGCTCTCAATCCGCTCATCACGCGGAGCGTGATGGCTACTTTTGAGCAGCCCAAGCATGCCCAACAGGTGCAACCCCACCGGCACTGTGACCGCGAACATCACTGCCGGGTAATGCCAGGGGACGTCCGTATCGGCCCACTTGTGGCCCATGTACCAGCAGTAGAGGGTGAGGCGGTCGGTTGTGCGACCGAGGTATTCGCTGACGTGAGCCACCGGGTCGAGCCACAGCCACGGCCAACTGACGAAGAACAGAGCAACGCCGGTCAGGCCGAAGAGGATGATGGGCAGGACGGCCCGCTGTCGCCAATGCCAGAGTGCCCAGAGGGCGATGGGGATCGGCAGCAGGATGCCTTGAATCTTGGTGAGCAGAGTGAATCCGAGAAGCACGCCGCTGAACATCACCGTCTGCCAACTTGGTCGGTCGCCTATTGTCCAACGGTCAGCAACAGACAACACTGTGGCGACATAGAACAGGTTGGTGAACGTCTCCAGTGAGGCGATATGTGCGTGTGCGAAAAGGCGTGGCATAAGGACCATACTTAGCGCGGCAATGAGCCCGGCGGTCCGTCCGTACCAGCGGGACGTCGTGAGACCAATCAGGAAGATGGTCAGTGCAAAACCGCAAGCGGAGGCCGTGCGTCCACAGGTGACAGCGACGGAATCTGCCGGGACGTTGGGGTGGAGCAGAGGCCACGAGAGTTCGTGGGCGAGGCCGATCATCACGCGACCGAGTGGCGGATGGTCCGGGTTGTAGACGTCCGCTCCGAAGACTTCGCGGATGCTGTCCATGTGCAGCAGGCCGAGTCCGTACTCCTGCCCGGCGCGGACATGATAGACGCCCATCTGCACGTTGAATGTTTCGTCGAACGTGAGGCCAGGGCCTTCGCCCAGTTGAGGCACAGCACCGCTGGAGTCGAGGGTGGTGATGACGGCGATGCCGGCCAGTGTGGCGATGAGCAGGGGCAGTGGCCAGTGACGACGTGCCGATGGCGCGGGCGCGGTCGGGGAAGACGGGCTGCCTGTCGCTTCGGACATGATGAGAGAAAGTCGCTGTCAGAGAGAACGCACGTTGTGAACTCACCTTCGGGCTGAAACGACGAATGCTTCGCACGCGCGACGTGACGCCGTGTCCCCCGTTTCTGACATCCCTTCAGGTGGTGGACCCGACATTGGGACTTGTCACGAGTTTGTACGTGCCATGTCGCACGGGCGAAGCACCGCGCAGCAGGCCAGTGCAAGACTGACCTTGAATCTCAGCCGCCGGTGATGCCGGAGACGCCAGCAGATTCTCTCGAATCATACGCTGACGTATGAGCCCCCGGCAATCGGCGTTGACAGCTTAAGCGTCGATTAAGCAATCTGCTTTTTGCGACCGACGAGCGTGCGGATTCGCTCGGCAAGCAAGGCAGCATCGAACGGCTTGCGGAACGTCTCGTTGAAGAGCGTCCGGTCGAAACCGCTCGCATTGTCCTCGTCGCTCAGCAGACCGATCAGCACCGTGTCGGCGTAGTCAGTATTCTTTTTGAGATTCTGAGCGATCATGAGAGCTTCGTTGCGGCCCATGCCGAAATCGATGACCACGCAGTCCGGGTGGAGCGACTCCGCCTGGATACCCGCTTCAAAACCGCTGGCAGCCAGCTCGGTTTTGAAGTCTTCCGGGCCCATGACTTCATTCAGTCCAGCGCGGGTGGTGGGATCGACGCCGACGAGCAGCAGCTTGCCCATCGCCTCGTCCTCAAGTTCACCAAGAGGCATCCCATGCTCCTTCAGGAACCGGATCAGGTGTTCCCGCGGGATGCGGCGATCCTGAGATCCGGGGATCCGGTAGCCGCGAAGGCGTCCCGAATCAAACCATTTACTGACGGTGCGTGGTGCTACCTTACAGATCTTGGCAACTTGACCAGTTGTGAAGATCGTCCTCATTGCGGGCTCTCCATTTGACGTTTTCTGGGTCAGAGGGTGCGTCGTTCCCTCTGGATCTTCACCCCAAGTGCCTTCTCACAGGTGCGGGACGTTTGAACGTTTCCAACGTCTCGTCTGCTTTGTCGGCGTACTTCCGTGATATCCAATGTCCGGTCGAAACGGGTCCTACGCATTGGTCATCACATTCAGATCGGGGCTGTCTCAGGGTCTGGAACACATCCAGGGGTCTTTGCTCATCGCCACACGTTGTGACGATGAATATCTGGTGTCGGTCATCAGGGATGGCCGACGTCGTGCGAGACGACCGCACACGTTGTGCAGCCGCACAAACGGGGAGCGAACCAATCAAACACCACCACAGAGCATCATGCTCTGGTGGTTAATCGGTATTCTAAGAGTTCAATCCCCCCTCGACGGCTTCCCCCCTGACGGCAGCCTCTTGCTGACGTCTGGTTTGTCTGACCACATTGGTCCGCACAAAACCGTCTGACGTGTACTATCGGGTTCGCGGGCTTGACGACTTTAGATTCTTCGCACGATTGCTCCTTTGGTAGGGGCAAATCGTGTCAATCCCAACTTCCGCCAAGGCATCATCGCCCGTTTCGTTCCGACTTCGCTGAAAGTGTGCCTTCTACTGGGCGAATCGGTCGTGAGAATCACAGCGGTCGCAGGAAATCAACGTTTCCGTTTGGCAACAGACCGGCACAATCGGCACGAGAGGGGCGGATCGAAAGTTGATGGTTGAAGGTTGCGAGACGTGAGGTTCATCGCTTGCGTCTTAGCGATGCCAAACGACGCCCGTCGCGAAATGCATCTTCCATCGCTCTGTCCCGGGCGACAGACGGTGCCCACCAACATGTGCCCCGCAGCTGCAACATCCCGGTCGAGGAAGTGTTGGCACGACCGCAGAGAATCCGCCTCAATCCGCGACCTCACTCAAATGGATGCGATGTCCTTCCGGATCTGCGAGGATGGCTCGACGGGGATTCGCACCGCAAATAGGCCCGGACACAACTTTGCCATCGGCATCGACAGCTGAGGCGATGGACTTGTCGAGCGCGTCGACATCGAATCCCAGCTGTGCACCAATCGTCGGTGGGCTCTTCTCTGTGGCGGGATACAGCTCCAGCACCAAGTCGCCAAAGTCACTCGCCAGATGGACGGGACCGCTTCCATGCTGTTCTTGAGTCAAGTCAACGCCAAGTGCTTCGTAGAAAAGCCGACATCGTTCGAGGTCCAAGACGCGAAGCACTACGAGATTGAGCCGGGGTGTCGTCATGCGTCCGGGTTGTCGGCCGCAGCGGCGACCACATGATCGGCGGGGAGACAGGCCATGCGGAAAAACAGGCCCTGCTCTTCGCATTGATCCTGATAAGACTGAGGCATCATTGCGACGGTCGTATCATCCCATTCGATGATGTACTGCAGGTCGGCACCTCTTCCTTTCGTCTCCAGAATCATCCCCGTCCAGTCGTCGATGGAGACGTTGGGGAACTCCGGCAATGGCGTGCCCGGTTTGATCCGGATCTCCGCACCCGCTGCCAGCTTGCTCGATTTCTTCTTGGCCATGTCTTTCAATCCGCTGATTTGAACTGCCGCAGCGTCCTCAAAACGGGCACCGCCTCAAGCTCCATCGAAAGGGCAAACTAGCAGGTCGAGGCAGATTCTGTCAAAAGCGCATCCGGCATCGCTTTTCTGATCGTCACGTTTTCACGACACTGTGGGCAGCTTTCCAGGATCGAAGATTGAGGAACCAATACTCATGTCATCTCTCTGCACCGCTGACGATGTCACTCAGTTCCAACGTGATGGGTTCCTGATTGTGAAAAACCTGATAACAGCAGAGGAGGTGGATCTGCTGGGTGAGGTGGCTCGGGCGGATCAGCTGCTCTCGCAATCCGCTTACAGTCGTCAGGATGCGTCCGGGCAGGCGACGACGCTCGCCGTCCGGAATGACCTCAGCGACGACATCTACAGCACCATCGCCCGAAGCAACCGTGTCGTGAGTCGGGTCACGCTGCTGCTCGATGGCGAGGTCTATCACTATCACCACAAGCTGATCTTCAAGGAGCCTCGCGTCGGCGGTGCGTGGGAGTGGCATCAGGATTACGGCTACTGGTATCACAACGGATGCCTGCTCCCTGATATGGCCAGCTGCATGATCGCCATCGACCGCGCGACGGAAGAGAACGGCTGTCTGCAGGTCCTTCGTGGGTCACATGTGATGGGACGTGTTGACCACGGCAAAACGGGTGACCAAACGGGAGCCGACCTCGAACGGGTCGATATCGCACTCAAGCGGTTCGAGCTGGTCCATGTGACGCTGGAACCGGGGGATGCTGTCATCTTTCACGCCAATCTGTTGCACCGCTCGGACCAGAACCGCAGCGACCACCCCCGCTGGGCGTTGATCTGCTGTTACAACACACGCCGCAACGATCCGTACAAGGAATCCCGTCATCCCTGTTATTCACAACTTGATGTCTGCGAGGATGAAGAAATTCTCGTCGCCGGACAACGGCAACTCGCCTCGCTGCACAATCATGCCGGAGAGTCAGCAGCGATGTGATCGTTCGTAGATCGTTACCCAACCCGGAGATTGAACCCATGCGAGTCTTCGTTGTTCTGGTGACATTGTGCATCGCTGCGGAAGAAGTCTCAGCACAGACTCCACATTCCGGAAAGTTGATTCCGGTGCAGATCGAGACGGCGCTGGTGCCGAGTCCCGCCGCGGTCGATGTGTTGTTGCCGCCGGGGTATGACGATCTGACGGAGCCGGTGCCGTTGATGATCTGGCTGCACGGAGGAACATCGGGCAAGGACTACCTGCAGCGGCATCTCCGGTCGCACGTTGAGCAGGCCTGGGCCACAGGGGATCTGGTGCCGTGCGTGATCGCTGCGCCGGTGACGGGGGACTCCTTCTACATCGACTGGCACGATGGGACGAACCAATGGGACACATTCATCACCGGGCAGATGCTGAGCGAAGTGCGGGAGCGGTTCAACGTACAGCAGGACCGGGCGGGAACCGTGATCGCGGGGAGCTCGTTCGGCGGGCAGGGGGTGCTGCGGATTGCGTTTCGGCATCCGGACATGTTCATCGCAGCCGCGTCGATGGCTCCCGGCTTTCCGCCGGTACTCAAACTTGAAGACTGGGACATCAGCTACTTCTCCGACGAAGTGCTGGCGAACAATGCGAGACGGTTCGGCGAGCCGGTCGACCCCAAGTTCTGGCGGGCGACACATCCGCCAACGATGGTCATCGACAATGCAGCCAAGCTGCGCGAGTCCGGGCTGCAAATGATGATCGAAGTCGGCGACGAAGATGCCAACGGCAACTTCCGCTCGGTCGAACTCCTGCATCGTCTGCTCTTCGACGCCGCGATCCCACACGACTACCACCTGCATCGAGGTGCTGCCCACGTGGGTCGTTCAAAAGACTATCGATTCCCCGAGGTGTTCCGCTTCCTCTCACGAGAACTCGCCCCAGACACAGAACCGGACCCCGCCGCGGAAGAGCACCGACTCAAAGCCATCCGCACCGGCCGACATCAACCGCGAACGGCCAATGAACTGCCACGGACACTGATTGAATTCAAGGCACCGGAATGACGGCAACACCGAACAACATTCGTTTCAATGAAGAATGTCATTCGATTACTCTCCGAAGACGCATCGTCATTCTGATCATGTCCGTCGTCGGAATGCATGCGAATCATGCAACCGCTGACGAACCCGATCTCCCCAAACGTTTCAGTGAGCCGTTTGTCGAGCATCTGATCGACATTGAGGGCGGGCAGCTGTGTTGTGTTCAGCGTCATGGGGACGGGCCGACGTTGATGCTCATTCCGGGGACGTTTTCGGACAGCCGTGCGTTTGCTCGGTTGGTGTCGCATCTTGATTCGTCGTTGAACCTGCTGCTGGTTGAGAACCGGGGACTGGGGCGGAGTTGGCCGCCTCCGGAGGACGGGTCGATCGAACAGTGTGCTCAGGATGAGCTGCGGATTGCGGACGAGTTGGGAGTCGACAGTTTTTTTGTCGGAGGTCACAGTCTGGGCGGCATGATCTCGATTGAGCTGGCACGCGTCGCCCCTGAGAGGTTGCGGGGCGTGATTTCGATCGAGGGGTGGTCACACTGGACGGCTGCCCGGGATGCGTTCGCCGGGGACATGGCGTCGACGCTGAGTGAAGCCCAATTGGCTGAACAAGCTGCCTATCGTCAGGACGTGCTGAAGGACTGGACCGACGAACAACGCTCAGCCTTCGGTCGCATCTGGAGGAAGTGGGACGGCGAGCTGACTCTGAAGGAGACGCAACTCCCGGTCCTCGAACTCTACGGCGACCGCGGTCGTGCCACTGCAACTCGCGAGCAACTTCGCATTCCGGACCGTGAGAACATTCGGCTGCAATGGTTCTCCGGCGCGGCTCACAAGTTGCCTTACGAGCGACCTCGGGAAGTCGCGACAGCGATCAACGAGTTCATACGTATCACTGAGGCGCAAACCCTTCCGTAATCCGTCACTTCTCCGCAGTTACATGTGTGTTCACGGTGCGACTTTGCGCGCCATGGCGACTCCGCGCGACAACTTGGACCTGGCGGCAGAGCGAGATCAGCAGAAGGCCGTCTGATCCGACCACGATCGGCCGCGAACTGATTGCCGCCCGGGCTTGTCGCGTTTGACAGGGCCCAGTGATTGCTCTGTTGCCGAACGAGCATGCTGCCAGGAAAGAGAAAACACGGTGAGTGCGGTATATGCAAGGCATGGCAACTCAGGGTTGAGTGCATTGACGAAGTGGCCTGCGCATTTGTATATCCACGTCAGTCGTGAACGGTGAAGTCGAATTGTCCGACTCGCTTCACGATTCCCATCCCTGACAGTTATCACGTTGCGAGGGCCTCCCATGTCATTCCGATCCAGCTTGCGCGCGTCACGACGATTCTCGCGTTGGACTTCTTTTCTGTTTTCACGCGATCTGCGGAAGACGCGTCAAAGGCGACGCAGTTCGGCCTCGCAGCCAACGACGGTCGCCATGGAGTTACTCGAAACTCGCGTGCTGTTGACGAGTACGTTGTTTCTCGACTTCGGTGGCGGCATCGGGATGGGCAACACACTCAATGAGACGGTGACCAACTTCCGCAATATCTTCGGTGCCGGCAATCCGGGTGGCGGTGGTTCATTCGGCACGGGTTCCGACATGACGAACGGGACCACATCGTTTCCGGGCGGTCTGAACGGTGGAGACTCACTCGTGTTCTCACCACTTGCCATTGATTTCGACGGTGATGCGGATATGGACAATGCGGACATTACCGCGCTCGCCAACGCAGTCGTGCCACTTGTGAGACGCGCACTCGAGGCGTTTGATATCAACATCGTGGTCGCGACGGCGACGTCGTTTGCGGATGCTGTGAACACGGTCAATGCCAATGCGGGCAGTGCCACAGGCCAGTTTGATGCATATGTGTTCGTTACCACGGTCACATCGAACGGATTTGCGATGGGGAGCAACTCGGTCGGCGATCGCTTCGGCTTGTTTGGTCGTGCCGCTGCTGATGACGGACGGGCACAAAACGGAAATCAACAGGATGAGGCGGCACTGACGTTTGCAGATGTCATTCTCGGGGATGTCTCCGTACCAAACACGTCACCGACGTTCAATGCTGAGTTGGCGCAGCGAATGGCCTATACGGCGACTCATGAAGCCTTTCATACGTTTACGCTTCGTCACTCAACAGGTCTGCTTGCCAGTGGCGATGTGATTCGGTTGGGGTCGAATACACGTGCGAACCCGTTCATTGTCACTCGCTTTGATCTCCCCCACACTCCTGCCGTGACGCAACCGAACAACTACCAGTTCATCGCAACAGACGCCGATCTTGGCTTAAGGGACTCCAACTCGAATGGACGACCCGATCTGGCATATTCGACCGGTACTGGCGCACATGATCGGATCGGATTCACACGAAACAGTGCATCCGTCGTCGGCGTGACGGTCGCCCCGTTCTCAAATCAAGCTCGGACAACGGCGGCCGCGACGCCACTGACCTATCCGATCAACCTGAACACCGACACGGATGGAGAAATTCTCGTCGATGCAAGCATCAACAGCGATGAAGTGATCATTGACGGGCGGATTTCCGCCAATTTCCGAGCGCGTGGAGGAATTGGTTTCAGTGGCGTCTCGACCGAGAACGATTTGCTCACGCTCCAGGGAAATGGGCAAACGGGAACCTACACCCCCGGTGCGACGGGTGCCGGGACTGTCAACTATGCCGGTGGAGCACAGATTAACTTCAGTGAGTTTGAGACGCTCGAAGCCACGGGAATCGCCATCGACGTGAAGCCGCTCGTGCTCTCTCAGACAACGATAGACGAAAACGGATCCGTCACCGTCAGTGGCGAGTTTGTCAATATCGATACGCTGGACACTCACTCGGTTACTATCGATTGGAAGGACGGATCGACAACCGTCGTGAATCTGCCTGCTGGGACACGCAGGTTCTCGGCGTCCCATCAGTTTCTGGATGACAATCCCACAGTCACGCCGCAAGACACCTACCAGATCATGGTCACCGTCGCAGATCAAGATGGTGACTCTGGCATGGCCTCAGCAAACCTGACAGTGCGGAACCTGGCCCCTGTCATCGCGGGTTCAGCCACCGATGCCACGTTTGCCGACAAAGCAAAGGAAGGCGAGCCCGTCAATCTGGTCGCCAACTTCACCGACGTCGGCACTCAGGACACGCACAAGGCCGTCGTCGACTGGGGGGATGGGACCGCACCGGAGATGCTCACCGTGACTGAGGCGAACGGCATGGGGACGATCGCGGGTTCGCATGCCTATGTGGCCGGCGGCATCTTCACGATCTCCATCACCCTGACGGACGACGATACGGGAGTCGCCACCTCGACCGCGACAGCTGTGGTGACGGGCGTGGGCGTCAACGGTGGCACGCTCCAGATCGTAGGGAGTGCGGAGGACGATCGGGCCACTGTTTCCCGGAGTCTTGACGGTGGATACGTCGTCTACACTGACTTCGTCGATGGTTCGTGGAGCTTCCGCAAGTTCACAGCGGCACAAGTAAATGACATTGAAGTTGTCCTTTGTGAAGGAGACGACGTTCTCACGCTTCTGCCCCTGCTGGAAGTCCCCGCCACGATTCGAGGTGACGGTGGCAATGACCGCATCGATGCCCAGGGGGCCACACAGGCCGAAGTGCTCGGCGGAACCGGACACGATCTCATCTTCGGCACACCCGGCGATGACATCCTAGACGGGCAGGCCGGGAATGACATCATCCACGGCGGACGAGGGGATGATCGGCTGTTCGGCCGAGTTGGTAACGACTCCCTGTATGGCAACGCGGGCAATGACTACCTGAGCGGAGGTGCCGGCAGCGACTCCATGTACGGCAACGCGGGTGATGACCTCCTCAGCGGCGGTTCCGGCAACGACTGGATGTTCGCTGGTTGGGGCAACGACATCATGTACGCGGGAACAGGGGACGACCATCTCTTCGGCACCATCGGCTTCAATCTCTTAATTGGAGGAACCGGAGAGGATCGCATTCTCGGAGGGCTGGGTGAGGATCTGATCGTCAGCGGTGATACGGCCTATCTCGGCAATTTCGCGCTCCTCTCACAAATTCGTGATGTGTGGAGTAATGGCCAGTCGTACGCCACGCGAACGAACCGTATCCGCAACGGCATCGGCACTCCAAAGCTCGACAACACCACCGTTGTGAACGACGGCGATCACGATGTGCTTGCCGGCAGCACCGGTCATGACTGGTTCTTCCGTGGCGCAGAAGACCTCCTGCTCGACCGACTTCCGATCGAGTCGATCGGCTGAGTTCGACCGCGACCCACCCGTGTTAAACTCGCAGGGGCGATGACACCCGTCATCGCCCCTGACATTGCGCAGACCAGAATCGTCTCGAACATGGCCGCAGATCGAGGTGGGATATTCGAGGACGTGTCGGAGTCAGACGTCGACCAACGCGGACCATAAGATCCGACCGACTCGACAACCAACGACAAGGGAACTGACGGTCCCTTCTCAGCACAGATTTGACGCAAAGTGGCAAAGGCGCAGTGACGCTCTAGTGCGGCGCCTGTATAAGTGTAGCGGTGGCTTCCAGCCGCCGCGTGTGAAAGGCGACGGCTGGAAGCCATCACTACGGCAGTTCTGCCGCTACGCTTATCTGGTCTCCGCTATAAGATTTAAGTCCAGTTACCATGAGCCTCTGCACAGTCGCACGTACAATGGGGGGACATTCGTCAGAATCCTGCCACCACCAGCACTTGTTATCGAGGTATCATCAACTCGGACGAGTCCAGATGCAGAGAGCACTGGCGACCAGGGCAATTTCGGCGACTAGAACATACGATTTCCCTGCCATGAGCCTTCAACATTCTTCCGACCCTCTTCCTTGAAAGTCATGTTCATGTCCGAGTCGCCCGTACCTGGGAGTCACCCGCCTTCAAGGATTGTGCTGTGGGTGGGACGAGTATTGACGGTTCTCGTCGCACTTCTATTCGTCTTCAGTGCTGTCGCCAAGTTGACGACGGGTGCCAAGGGGACGGAGGGGGTGCCCGAAATGGGAATCCCGCAATCCATGATCGTACCACTGGGCATCTTGGAACTCGTCTGTGTGGCGGTCTATGTTTTCCCGCAGACGACCGTGTTAGGGGCCATTCTGCTGACGGGTTACATGGGTGGAGCGATCTGCACGCATTGGCGGGTGGGCGATCCGTTTCTGTTTCAGATCGGCATCGGCGTGATCATCTGGCTCGGCATCTTCCTGAGAGAGCCCCGTTTGAGAGAACTGATCCCGCTGCGACGAACGTGACAGGGTTGCCAGCAACCTCACGATGGGTCAAGGACGTGTCATCCGAAGGCACGGTCGAACAAGCCATGGGTAGACGGAAGCTCGACACAACGAAAGTAGTCATCACGCTCCGCCGTGATGACTGTGACGCTCGCACGCGTCCCGACTTGTCGCGAGCATTCACTTCATCCGCTCATCACGCGGAGCGTGATGGCTACTGAACGTCGGACAAGCCAGCAATGGCACCTGAATTCAAGCTCCAGCGGAAGTATCACGATGTTATTCCCGACACTGCTTTTCAGACACAGCCTCGAACATCTCACTTGGACGGACATCTCATGCGGTATCTCGCGTTGACCTGTAGCCAGTGCAGTGCTCCGTTAGAGGTGGCGGTCGATCAAGAACAGATCAGCTGCGCTTACTGTGGATCGATGTTACTCGTGTCTCATCTGCACCGGTCTGCTGCCACGCCAGACGAGAAGCCTCACCCACATCCTCGACAGTCGGAGATCAACCAGTTGGACGCGGAGTGGGAGACGTATCGAAAGCAGTCTCTTCCGACCAACAGCCTTGGGGAATACGTCATTCCTGATCCCTCTTCCTGCCTCGCAGCCATGTGGATGACCGGAATCATCGGTGGGATTGTCACGGTGGTCTCCTTCGGTGTTCGGGCATGGCCGATCGCCGGGCTGGCGGTCATTGTGAGTGCGGGGATCATCGCAGTCCTTTGGAAACAGTCAAAGATCGCACCGGTCTACGAACGAAGTCTCAGGAACTACCAAAGCCTGCGTCTCCAACTCATGGATGATTCGCCGGTGTGACCCGGTGTGATCTGTGACTGACGGGCCATCTCCGAAGTGTTTCGCATAGGGTCGTCGAATCGCCCTTGACTCTCTGGCGCATTTGGCTCCAATACCGCCAAAGCCACCGCCTTAAGAACGGGAAGCGATTCAAGCATGCTGAGCGACTACAACGAGAAGCCGCTGCATACCGCAATCGCAGACGGCACGTCCGGGTTGGTCGTTTTTCTGGTTGCGTTACCTCTCTGCCTGGGGATCGCGCTCGCGTCCGGGGCGCCGTTGTTCTCCGGGGTGCTCGCGGGCATCGTCGGTGGACTTGTCGTCGGGGCAATCAGCGGCTCACATACGAGTGTGAGTGGACCGGCAGCCGGACTGACCGCAGTGGTCTTTGCACAGATCGAGGCGTTGGGCACGTTTGAAGCGTTCCTGTGTGCGGTGTTCGTCGCCGGGCTGATGCAGATCGCGATGGGCATTGCCCGGGCCGGCTCGATCGCCGAATTCTTTCCCACCAGCGTGATCAAAGGTCTGCTGGCGGCGATCGGCGTCATCCTGATCCTGAAACAAATCCCCCACCTGTTCGGCCACGACGCAGACCCGGAAGGGGAGATGTCGTTCCAGCAGCCGGACCATGAGAACACCTTCAGCGAATTGTACGCCATCATCGGTGATCTGCATTGGGGAGCAGCCGTCATCGGGCTCACTTCATTGGCCCTGCTCGTCATCTACGGCAAGCTCGGGCTGGAGAAGAGACTCAAAGTGCCTGCACCATTGATCGTGGTCGTCATCGGCACATTGATGAAAGTCTGTTTCGATCGCATGTCGCTCGGAACGGTCTGGCAGATTGAAGAGTCACATCTCGTGCAACTCCCGGTCGCGGCAAACGTCGAGGCGTTCCTCGGCTTTCTTCAAATGGCCGACTTCACGCAGCTCTCGAATCCGACGGTCTATACCGCTGCGATTACGATCGCGCTCGTCGCGTCGCTGGAGACGCTGCTGAACCTCGAAGCGGTCGATAACATCGATCCTCGTCAGCGCGTCTCGCCACCAAACAGGGAACTCATCGCCCAGGGCGTCGGCAACGTGACGGGCGGCCTTGTCGGTGCGCTGCCGGTGACATCGGTCATCATCCGTAGCTCGGTCAACATCAACTCGGGGGGACGAACGAAGGTCGCCGCGATCATTCATGGCTGCCTCCTGCTCTCCTGCGGAATGTTTCTTCCCAAGCTTCTGAACCTCATTCCGCTCTCGGCTCTCGCGGCCATTCTGTTGATGACGGGCATCAAACTCGCCAGCCCGAAGCTCGTCCAACAGATGTGGCGAGGCGGCAAGGACGAATTCATACCGTTCATCGTTACTGTTGTCGCTATCGTATCGACGGATCTGCTTATCGGCATCCTGATCGGACTGGTCGTGAGTGTGGGCTTCATTCTCCATAGCAGTTACCGGCGTCCGGTCAGACGGATCGTCGAGAAGCATGTGGGGGGCGAAGTCCTCCGCATCGAGTTGGCCAATCAGGTGAGTTTTCTCAACAGAGCCAGCCTGAGTCGAACGCTGCAGGAAGTTCCCGATGGCGGGCACGTGCTTATCGACGCGACGCAATCAGACTACATTCACCCGGATGTGTTGCAACTGCTCGCCGACTTTGAGGAACGGACAGCACCCGCACACGACATCAAAGTCAGCACGCTCGGGTTCCGACGGAAGTACCAGATTCAGGACAAAATCCAGTACGTCGACTATTCCAGCCGCGACGTGCAGGAGCACATGACGCCTGCTCAGGCCCTCCAAGTGCTCATCGACGGCAATGAGCGATTCCGGACGGGCCAACAGCTGTCCCGGAATTTCGAGCGGCAGTTGGCTGCGACTGCAGCCGGTCAACATCCGCTTGCAGTCGTCCTCAGCTGCATCGACTCCCGCACGCCGGCCGAGTTGATTTTTGACATGGGTATCGGCGATTTGTTCAGCGTGCGCGTGGCTGGCAATATCGTCAGTGCCAAGGTGCTGGGCAGCATGGAATACGGCTGTGCTCGTGCCGGTTCGAACCTCATCCTCGTCGTCGGACACACCCGCTGCGGTGCGGTGACATCAACCGTCGAGCTGACCAGCCAGAACCAGAACGCCCGCGACGCGACCGGTTGCGAGCATCTCGATGCAATCATTCAATCAATCGCGCCTTGTATCGACGAGCCGACGCTTCGGTCGTTCCCACGAGCGGGAGCCGACGAACAGGAATCGCTCGTTGATACGGTGGCTCGCAACAACGTGCTCAACGTCGTCGAACGTATACGCGAGCACAGCACCGTTCTTCGCAACATGGAAGCGGACGGCCGCATTGCCATCGTCGGGGCCATGTACAACGTTGCCACCGGCAAAGTTGAGTTGGTCACCCCCGCGCCGGCGAGCGATGATGTCCCGACGTTGTAGCGTCCATCTCAGTTTGAGTCACAACAACGGGACCGCGTTCTCACCTCGTTCGTACACGACGTGAGCGCGACCGACGAGAAGCGGATCGATGTTTCCGACTCTCTCCAGGTCTTTGTTCGTGTAGGCGAACTTGTGCAGCACGTATCGCATTGCGTTGAGACGTGCCCGCTTCTTGCAGTCTGACTTGACGACAGTCCAGGGCGCGTCAGCAGTGTCGGTGTAGTAGAACATCGCCTCCTTGGCCTTGGTGTACTCGGACCATTTATCGAGTGACGCAAGGTCGACCGGGGACAGCTTCCATTGCTTGAGCGGATGAGATTCCCGCTCCTTAAACCGGCGTCGCTGCTCTTTCCGACTGACCGAGAACCAGAACTTGATCAGGTGTGTCCCGCTGCGGGTAAGGTTGCGCTCGAACTCGGGAGTCTGCCGCATGAACTCGGCATACTCCTCCTGCGTGCAGAACCCCATCACCTTCTCGACGCCGGCCCGGTTGTACCACGAGCGGTCGAACAGCACGATCTCACCGGCGGTCGGCAGATGCTCAACGTAGCGTTGGAAGTACCACTGACCCCGCTCAACTTCGGTCGGCTTCTCCAACGCAACAACACGTGCACCGCGAGGGTTGAGGTGCTCCATCAACCGCTTGATCGTGCCTCCCTTGCCGGCCGCATCACGGCCTTCAAACAGGATCACGACTTTCTGCCCAGTCTTCTTCACCCACGACTGCAGCTTCAATAGCTCGACCTGAAGCACGTACTTTTGTTTCTCATAATTCTTGCGAGTCATGAGATTCTTGTAGGGGTACCCGCCGTCTCGCCAGT
The DNA here is from genome assembly GCA_020426505.1 of Planctomycetaceae bacterium. Classification (GTDB taxonomy): domain Bacteria; phylum Planctomycetota; class Planctomycetia; order Planctomycetales; family Planctomycetaceae; genus JAHBXU01. The sequence goes on from JAGQPX010000021.1 coordinate 26,098, forward strand.
TGGAGGAGAGCACATCGTCCGGTTTGGGACCAGACGTCTTCCTGGTCGGGCTGGGCTTCTTCGAAAGGGCATTCCTCAGGACCTCAGCATCGTCAGACGAAGTTCCTTCCAGAATGGCCTCGAAGACCTTGGTCAGCGTGCCCACATCATGAGGCGGCAAGTTTGAGACGATATCCGTTACCGCGCTGATCTTCGACTCCTGCGCAGCCTCAGTCTCTTTCGAAACAACGAATCGTTGAATTCCCTCTTGCGTATGCGACGGCAGTGTGTCACCGCTCGACACCTTCCGCGGACTCCCGTTGGACGACTCGGTCGAGTCGTGTGTCGACTTCTTCACTTTCCGCGACCCCTTTGAGGAACCTGACGCCTTGACCTCCGCTGCTTTCTTTTTCGAACTCATGTGACTCGTTACCTGCCTGGAGACCAATCTCGTGACCGGATGGTTTGCCTTTCCACAATGGAGCATGTCTCGCTCTGCTTCAAGTCTGACCGAACACGTCGCATAGAGGCCGCGTTTCCGGACGACATCAAAAAGCCCCCGGCACCACCTCGAAGTGGACGACCTTTTCCAGTATATCCTGTCGGCGACCGTTTGCAGGTACTGATTGATCAATCGTGACGACAACTGCCAGTTTGTGCTTCCTGGCACCCCGCTCGCTCGGCAAGACTGCACGATGCCCGATTGCTATGATCTCTGCACCTCATTTTTTGCTCCAAACTCATAGGCATTCCAACGGAGACGACTGATGTCGTATCACATTCCACGTGGTCTCTTTGTGTCGCTGTTGATAGGCCTCCTCGCCGTGTCGGATTCTGCGTTCGCAGAGCCGCCGGAACCGATCCTGCTTTGGCCCGACGGTGCACCCGGTGCCGTGGGGGAGGAGGACGCGGATCGGCCGTCGATTCGTATCTACGAAGCCGACAAGCCAAACGGGTGTGCGATCGTCATCTGCCCCGGCGGTGGCTACGGCGGGTTGGCGTTCGATCATGAGGGGCATCAGATCGCCAAGTGGTGCAACACCATCGGCGTGACAGGCATTGTGCTTAAGTACCGTCTCGGACGACGCTATCAGCACCCGGCTCCGCTGAACGATGTGCAACGGGCCATTCGCTATGTGCGGGTACACGCCGATGAGTTGAAGGTCGCTCCGAATCGCGTCGGCGTGATGGGCTTCTCGGCCGGCGGTCACCTCGCCTCGACCGTCTCGACGCATTACGACATGGGCAATAGAGTCGCAGAATATCCAATCAACATGGCGAGTTGCCGGCCCGACTTCACGATCCTGGGCTACCCGGTCGTCAGCTTCACGGAAGACTTCACGCATGCAGGCTCACGCCGCAACTTGTTGGGCGATGATCCCGATCCCGCGCTGGTCGAGTCGCTCTCGAACGAGACTCAAGTGAACGCACAAACGCCGCCCGCGTTCCTCTTCCACACCAGCGAAGACAAAGCGGTCCCGGTCGCGAACAGCCTTGCTTACTACGCCGCCTGCATCAAACACGGCGTCCCCGCAGAACTGCACGCCTACCAGAACGGCCCCCACGGCGTCGGCCTCGGCATCGCCGACCCGGTCCTGTTCACCTGGAAAGAACGCCTCGCCGACTGGCTCCAGACCAACGGCTTCCTCACCAGCGCGGGTGCGGAGCGACTGGAGGTCGGCGGCAGCGTTTCGCTCAATGGCGAACCGATCCGCTGGGGGACCATTACGTTCGTCCCCACCATCGGCAAGCAGATGCCGATCGCGGGCGGGCGCATCGGCGGTGGTAAATACATGATTCCGCGTTCCCGCGGCGTCATCAAGGGAAGCTACAGCGTCATCATCCGCACTCTCGGCAGCGTCGTTCCAGAGCCAACGATCGACGACGTGGTCACCCTCACCGGTCAATCCAACAGAGAGATCATCATTGACGTACTGGCTGACACAGTCGACCTCAACTTTGACATCGAAACGACATCACTGCCTGACGTAAAGCTCAAACCGTAAAGCGGTCCGACGAACATCCACCCACGAGCCACGCCAACGGCAAGGTCTCACCCACCATCAACAAGTTCAACCTCAACCTCGAAACCAAAACCTTGCCAGACCACCCGGCTGTCGGCACAGAGCAATCACCGTAATTCGACTTAAGCAAGCATCTATGAGAAGGCTTGCGTCTCATGCAGCAGTGACAGGCAGGCCATGCGGATGAAGAGGCCGTTGGTGACCTGATTGAGGATGACGGAGTGGTCGCCGTCGGCGACGTCGGGGGTGATCTCGACTCCCCGGTTGATCGGGCCGGGGGCGAGAATCAGGACGTCGTCCTTCGCGCGTCGCATGCGTTCGCTCGTCATGCCGAACAGGTGAGCGTACTCAGCGATGCTGGGGAAGAAGGCACCCCGTTGTCGCTCGAACTGCACGCGGAGCAGGTTGACGCAGTCGGTCTCTGCAAGCACGTCGTCGAGGTTGTGTGAGACTTCGACGCCGAGTTGATCGATGTGCGGCGGGATGAGGGTCGCTGGCCCACAGACGATCACACGGGCACCGAGCTTCTTGAGGCCCCAGATGTTCGAGCGTGCGACACGGCTGTGCAGAATGTCGCCGACGAGTGTGACGGTGAGTCCTGCGAACGAGCCGCGCTTCTCCCGGATGGTGAAAATGTCGAGCAGACCTTGCGTCGGGTGCTCGTGCGTGCCGTCGCCTGCGTTGAGGACGTTGCAGTCGAGATGCCGCGAGAGCAGCAGCGGGGCGCCCGGCGATTTGTGCCGAACCACCATGATGTCGACCCCCATCGACTGGATGGTCAGAGCCGTGTCGATGAAGGTTTCCCCCTTCGACAGGCTGCTGCCGGAGGAGGTGAAGTCGACTGTGTCGGCACTCAACCGCTTCGCAGCAAGGCTGAAGCTGGTCCGGGTCCGGGTCGACGGTTCGAAGAACAGGTTGGCGACAACGCGACCGGCGAGCAGTCTCGACTTGGGTTCGCCTTCTTCAGCCTGGCGTTTGAACTCGGCCGCGACATCGAGAATTCGCGTAATTTCCGCAGCGGAGAGGTCCTCCAGGCCGAGCAGATGCCGTCTTGTCCAGGGAGCGAGTTCGGTCGTGGCGGTCATGCGGGCACCCGGAAATCGTGGCAGCTTTCACCACCCATGAAGAGGTTTGTCGGCGTCGAATCTAACTCGCTGCGAACGCTCAAGCAACCGGCAGACGCAAGGAACAATCGGTCGAACCGCATCCCGGCGGAACGTTCGGATGGGGGGCGAAAAAAAACACGGGTTTCAGCGCTTGACAAGTCTGGACCGAATTGATTATCGAAACTCGCAAATGGTGCCCGGCCTCGCGTTGTGGCGCAACTGATTGGTAACTTTTGAAGGATGTCGACAAATGATGGTTGCTCCCCCAGAGACCGACTTCGCCACGCTCCCCGTGGAGGATGCCTCGTCGTGGTACTCTCAACTCCCCTCCACGTACTCATTCACGATGAGTGACGACGAAGAGGACGAAGACTTCGACGACGAGGACGACTTCGATGACGATGAGGAAGATGAATTCGAAGACGAAGATGACTTCGAAGACGACTTCGACGATGATGACTTCGACGACGATGACGACTTCGATGATGACGACGAAGAGGAAGAGGACGACGACGACTACTTCGACGATGATGATGAATTCTGATTGATTCGTCGCCTCGATTTCCTGTTCCTGGCCACGACAATTCTCACGCCGGCTGCACGCAATGTGGAGCCGGCGTGTTTTGCATGGGGGCAGGGGTTGACCACGAGCGATGCCCCTTCGATCATGCCTGTTTCCCCAGTCGAACGTTCCCCCAAAGAGTGACCCATGTTTCAAAAGGTGGATGAAGCCCGGTTTGTCGAAGGCGAGCATGAGATGCTGCGCTTCTGGCAGGAGCAGAACGTGTTCAAGCGGCTGCTGGAGAAGAACGCCGGCGGGCCAAAGTGGTCGTTCCTCGATGGCCCGATCACCGCCAACAATCCGATGGGGGTCCATCACGCGTGGGGGCGGACGTACAAGGATGCTTATCAACGCTACCGGGCGATGACCGGGCATGAGCTGCGGTATCAAAACGGCTTCGACTGTCAGGGGCTGTGGGTCGAAGTCGAGGTCGAGAAGGAGATGGGCCTCGGAACCAAAACGGCCATCGCCGAGCACGGCATCGACAAGTTCGTCCACGAGTGCAAAAAACGGGTGCTCATGTTCGCTGCACGACAGACCGAGCAGTCGGTCCGCCTCGGCTACTGGATGGAATGGGACGACCCGGACGAACTGCGCAAACTGGCTTCGCACATTGGTAATGACGAGTCAGTCACGCTCCAGACTCCGAAGGGCGAAACCGCCAGCGGGTCGGCGGAAGAACTGACAGCACGGCTCGGCAACCCGAACTGGGGCGGCAGTTACTTCACGTTCTCAACGGAGAACAACGAGACGATCTGGACGTTCCTCAAGAAGTGCTTCAATCGTGGCAAGATCTACCTCGGCCACGACGTCATGCCCTGGGGTGGCCGCGCGGGGAGTGCCTACTCACAGATGGAGATCGCTGACGGCCGCAGGCTGACGACGCACCGCTCGTGCTTCGTGCGGTTTCCGATCATTGACAAGGTTGATGGTTTATCGTCGATGGTTGATGGAGAAGAATCATCGGACGTCGATCAACCATCAACAATCAACCATCAACCACGCAAGTACCTGCTGGTTTGGACGACAACGCCCTGGACGCTCACGTCGAACGTGGCTGCCGCTGTCAATCCGGACTTGGAGTACGTGCGGGTGAGGGCTCAGATTCGGGGGGATGAGGAGCCGGCGTATTACTACTTTGCGAAGGAGAACCTCGAATTCAAACGGCTGGAGCGGGAGTACAAGGAAGGCTTCGGCCGCCCCGAATGGCAATGGCCCGACGGCCTCGGCAAGCTGAAGACGATCGCACAGATCTTCAAGGAACAGGGCGGCTACGAAGTCGACGGCGTCGTCAAAGGCGCGGACATGGTCGGGTGGCGGTATGAGGGGCCGTTTGACGATCTGGAAGGGCAGAGGGTTGATGGTGGCCACCCGACCAACCCACAAGCATTAGCTGCTTCGATTCAAGAATGGAAGCAGCCTTTCCCGTATGTAGATGGAAAAGATTCGGTTAGAGATCGCGCACGAATTGATCTAAAAGTGCAACTCGAATCTCGTGACACATCTTGGCAGCAGTTGTGTGAGTCGGCAGCTATCGCATTGCGTGAATTACTCGGGCAGGCTGATGGTCTTTCTCGATTTTCTGGCTTCTACAACATCCCAGCGGGATATGGGGACTTGGACGATGCATTCTTGCGCCTCGGGCTTCTTGCTGGATCTAAGGATTGGGCGGCGCTCTATGAGTATGGAAGGGCGTCAGACTTGGGCGCTCATTCAACACTTAGTGATGAAGAACATCAGAATCTAAGACAACTGGTTGCGAACGTTTTCGATGAGCTTGACGAGGAATTAGAGATATTTCCAAGTCGCTCCGGTGTCGACTGCCATCGTGTCATTGACGGTGGACGCGACTTCAAGGGGAACCCGCATGTGGTCGCGGGTGAGGGAACTGGCATTGTCCACACGGCGCCGGGGTGTGGTGATGTCGACCACCAGATCGGCCAACAGTTGGGCCTAGTCAGCATCGCACCGCTCAAAGAGGACGGCACGTTTGGCGAAGGCTTCGGACCGTTCACAGGTCGTAAGGCGGTTGATCCGGAGACGGCGGATCTGGTGTTCGAGCAGCTCAAGGAGAAGGGACACCTTGTCTACGTCGAAGAGTATCCGCACATCTATCCCCACTGTTGGCGGACGGGGGAGGAGCTGGTCTTTCGGCTGGTCGATGAGTGGTTCATCAACATGGACTGGCGGGAGGAGATCAAGGAGGTCACGAAGGCGATTACGTGGCTGCCCGATTCGATTCAGGGGCAGGAGCGGGAGATCGAATGGCTGTCGACCATGCGGGACTGGATGATCTCGAAGAAACGCTTCTGGGGACTGGCGCTGCCGATCTGGGTCAACCCGGACGATGCAAGTGACTTCGAGGTGATCGGGTCGCTGGCCGAACTCAAGGAGCGGGCCGTCGAAGGCTGGGACGAGTTCGAGGGCCACACGCCCCACCGTCCGTGGATCGACAAGGTCAAAATCAAAAGCGAGAAAACGGGTGCCGTGCTGACGCGCGTCGAGGACGTCGGCAACCCGTGGCTCGATGCGGGAATCACGCCGTTCTCGACGATGGGGTATCGTGAACAGCCCGAGATGTGGGAGCAGTGGTATCCCGCAGACTTCGTCACCGAGTGTTTCCCCGGTCAGTTCCGCAACTGGTTCTACTCGCTGCTCGCGCTGTCGACGATGATGCGGTATGACGAGACGGACGACCCGGAAGAGAAGCGGCCGTTCAAGACGCTGCTGGGGCATCGGCTGGTGATGGACGAGCACGGGCAGCCGATGCACAAGAGTGACGGCACAGCCATCTGGTTCGAGGAAGCCGCTGAGCAACTGGGCGTCGACACGCTGCGGTGGATGTACCTCGCCCAGAATCCGGCGAGCGACCTGCGGTTCGGCACACGACATCCCGACGAACCTGTCACGCTGAACACGCCTGATGGCCCGATCTCCGAGACGAAGGAAGGTCTGCCGACGGTCAAAGTGACGAGCAAACCGGCGGACGAGATTCGACGTCAGGTGTTGATCCCGTTGTGGAACAGCTATGCATTCTTCGTGAACTACGCCGTCGCAGACGAGTTCGACCCAACGCTGGAGCAAGTGCCGCTTGAAGTTCGTCCGGAGATTGATCGCTGGATTCTTTCGCGTCTCCAAGAACTAGTTGGCATTGCTCACGAGTCATTCGAGGCGTTCGACATCGCACGGTTTATGGCCTCTGCGACGGCGTTTATTGACGATCTTTCGAACTGGTACATCCGACGAAACCGACGTCGCTTTTGGAAGGCACGTGATGCGGAACGCGATCCAAGCGCACCAAAGAGATCGTCAGCAGCGAACCTCAGTGGTTTGGTCGGGTACACCGCCGATTGGGAGGATGAGAAACTCGCCGCGTATCAGACACTATACGAGATTCTTGTTGAACTAACGAAACTCTTGGCACCTTGCATACCGTTTCTCTCGGAACGAATCTATCAGAATCTTGTGGTGGCTCCATCATACCATTCAAATGACTCAGCCATTCAGGAAGTTGATCAATCCGTACATCTTTGTGCATACCCAGTAGTCGATAACAAGAAGCTCGACGTAGATTTGAACTGGAAGACGCAACAAGTTCAGACAGTGGTCAGACTGGGACATCGGCTTCGAGAAGCGAGTGGTCACCGCGTACGACAACCATTGATGGAACTTCGAGTTTCTTGCAGTGATGACAAACAAGCTTATGCACTCCAAGACCAAGCGAATACGATAATCGACGAGCTGAACGTCAAGAAATTGACGGCTGCAAGTAACTTGGATGATTTGGTCGAGTACTCCTACAAGCCGAACTTGAAGACGCTGGGACCTAAGTACGGCAAGTTGCTCGGGGTAATTCGCAAGGAGTTGCCCGAGATGGATGGGGCACTGCTCGCGCCGCTGCGAAACGGCGATTCGGTGACGGTGACGCTGGGGGGTGAAGAGGTGACACTCGAACCGGACGATGTGCTGGTGAGCACGGAGCAGGC
>JAGQPX010000185.1 GCA_020426505.1 Planctomycetaceae bacterium
GCGACCGCTGGTTCTGGCGATGGGACACCCCAGAGAAGTATCAGCACAACTCGAAGGCCTACTTCCGCATGATTACGGGGCTCGACCGCAACATCGGTCGCGTGTTGAACGAGATCGCCCGGCAGGGATTCGACGACAACACGGTCATCATTTTCATGGGGGACAACGGCTACTACCAGGGCTCGCGCGGCTTCGCCGGCAAGTGGAGCCACTTCGACGAAGCCCTCCGCGTGCCGCTGATCGTGTTCGACCCACGCCTGCCGGACTCGCTCCGAGGACGTGTCGACTCGCAAATGGTGCTGAACGTTGACGTCCCCGCGACAATCATGTCCCTTGCCACCGGAGAGACTCCCACTTCCTATCAAGGCCACGATCTTTCACTGCTCATCAGACCTATGATGATCAGCGGGATGCGGTTGAGAATCGATTGGCGAGTCGACTTCTTCTGTGAGCATCTGTTCGATCATCCGGACATCCCCAAGTACGAAGGGGTGAGAAGTGATCGTTACAAGTACGCCCGCTATTTCGAGAATCTGCCCGAGGGAGAGTTTCTCCACGACCTCGAAGCCGACCCGCTCGAACTGACGAACCTCGTGAATGATCCAGCGTACGCCGACGCACTCGCTGAGATGCGCCAGCGGTGCGACGAACTTCGTGCCGTCCTCGGCGGCGAGTATTCGAAAGAGCGTTTCCCCAGTCACGAACGCCAACGGTGACGATCCCTCTGCACCTCACACTTCCCAATCACCGGAAGCCGTTTGTCAATCGTGGGAATCACGTTTTCGGTCGCTTGAAACGACATGCGGCTTCTGCCATAGTTCATGCCTTCACGGCGAAGTGACACTCGCTGTCCGCCCATTTCGCAGGTTGACGTAACGCTTTTCCACGACGGAACCTTTCGCATGATGCCCCTGCTGGCTGCCGAAACGATTTCGGACTACCTCACCGACGAGTGGGGATGGACGCACGTTGCAGCACTCGCCAGTGCCGCCATGGTGCACGTCGCTCTGCTGGGTGCGTTCTTCGGGCTTCCCGCCTTTGCAGGCATCTGGGCAGAACGCAAAGTCTCCGGGCGTATTCAGGATCGTCTCGGTCCCACGCGGACGGGGGGTCGATTCGGTTGGCTGCAGTCACTCGCAGACGGCATCAAACTTCTGCAGAAGGAAGACCTTTGGCCCAACGCAGCGGACTCGATGTTGTTTCGTGTCGCACCATACATTGTGGTGATCGCATCGTTTACAGCGTTTCTGTTTCTGCCGTTCAGCGACAATTGGGTCGCCATGTCACTCGATGTGGGCCTGTTCCTTGCACTCGCAATCCTCTCGCTCGAAGTGCTGGGCATCATCCTCGCGGGTTACTCCAGCGGCTCGAAGTGGTCACTCTTCGGCGGCATGCGTGAAGCAGCCCAGATGGTGAGCTACGAGGTCCCACTCGGCATCACGGCGGTCATTCCCGTGCTGATCGCCGGTTCCATGAACCTCAATGAGATCGGCCGCATGCAATCGGGCTGGTTCTGGAACTGGTTCATCTTCCGCGACCCGTTCACGATGCTCGCGTTTTTCGTCTTCTTCACAGTCACGCTCGCCAGCAACAAGCGGGCTCCGTTCGACCTGGCGGAGGCGGAGAGTGAACTGGTCGGCGGCTTTCACACCGAATACAGCGGGTTCCGCTGGTCGCTGTTCTTCCTCGCCGAGTACGCCAGCATGTACTTCGTGAGCGCGTTGGGGGTGATTCTGTTCCTCGGCGGCTGGTGGACGGGCATCGCTCCGATTGACGACTTCTTCCGCACCAATGACTCCTGGGTGGTGAACTACCTGGGCAACGTCCTCGGTTTCGCAGTGCTTCTCATTAAGTCTTCAAAGCTGGTGTTTCTGCAGATCTGGATTCGCTGGACACTCCCGCGACTTCGCATCGATCAGGTGATGACGACGTGCCTCAAGTACCTCGTGCCGATCAGTTGCTTTCTGTTTCTGGGGGCGACCGCGCACTCGGTCATGCTCCCGGGCAAGTCGTTCTTCTTTATTGATTCGGGGCTAGGCAACCGGGCGGCCGAAGCAGCCGTTATCGCTGAGCCTGCTCAATCAGAGTCCGAAGTCTCGGTTGCCCATCCGAAAGATGCGGATTCGCGTCTGGCATTAACGGCGAACTCCACTGTCTCGGAGGAGGAACACTAAATGGAGATGTTTCTCTTCACCGTTTTCGCTGCTGCCGCCTGTGGTGGAGCGATCGCTGTCGTGTTGAGCCAGAACGTCGTTCGCATGGCGTTCTATCTGGTGATTTCCCTCGGCTCGACAGCCGGTCTGTTCTTCATGCTGAGTGCGGACTTTGTCGGAGCCACTCAACTGTTGATCTACGTCGGCGGCACGGTGGTGCTGTTGATTTTTGGTGTGATGCTCACTGCGAGCGGACCATTCCTCACGATCAAAAGCAGCCCGGGTTCAATGGTCCTCGCGATCGCCGTCGGTGCCTGCTTTTTGATGATGGTTGTCGGGACCGTGTTGCAGGTCGACTGGGACGGCAACGCGGCCCGGTTGGAAGGTCAGTACGGCGCGTCATCCCTCGATCGCCCCGGATACAACCAGCACGGCGAGGGACACACCACGCGAAGTATCGGAACGGCCCTGTTGGGTGCTCGTTTCGACAAGGATCTGGGGAAGAACCGGGAGCAGCCCAGCACGGGTTATCTGCTCCCGTTTGAAATCGTCTCTGTGCATCTGCTGGTCGTGTTGATCGGAGCCGCGTATCTGGCTCGGGCGAAACGAAGAGTACATGTGCCCAGCGAGTTTTGAGCAAGTGAGATGGAAGGCGTAGGAGTTCAGGGATATCTGGCCGTTGGAGCCGTGCTGTTTGTGTGTGGCGTCATTTGCATGGCGACCAAACGCAACGGCATCGGTGTGCTGATGGGCGTGGAACTCGTCCTCAATGGGGCGAACGTGAACTTTGTCGCCTTCTCGAAGTTCGGCCCGCTCGGCCTCGATGGGCAGATCGCTTCACTGTTTGTGATCGTCCTCGCCGCCGCCGAAGCCGCCGTTGCACTGGCGATTGCACTCAACTTCTACAACAACCATTTGACCATCGACGTCGACCGCGCGAACGAGTTGCAGGGATAACCAACCCGACATGACGCCGGAAACTTACATTCAGACAGGAACCACGCTGAAGTGGCTGCTCGGTCTCGCCTGGCTGCTCCCGCTCGTCGGCTTCTGCATTGAGATCTACGGCGGCCACTGGGGTAGACGGCTCGACCCGGCCTCAAACGGCAAGAAGGTCAAGCTCGCTGCCTACATGGCGGTCTTCTGCATCGGCACCGGCTTCCTGCTCAGCTTATCTGCCTTTGTCATCTGGAAGGGGGCAACCGACGTCCAACTCGTCGCCGCTGCACACGATGCAGAGCATGGCGATGCACACGACTCGGATCACGCCGGTGGTCACGACGACCACGAAGGTCATCACGCCGATGAAGGCCACGACCACGAACATGCGGGCGGGCACGATCACGATGATGCGGACGGTCATTCGCACGAAGGCGAGGCCCGTGGTCAGTCGCCCGACGAGTCCGAACATCACGAAGAGCATGGCAACGATCCGTACGCCGCAGCCTTTTCCGGCACGTTCTATGAGCTGGCCCACTTCGGGAAGTTGCGGATCGCCATTGACTACTACATTGACGGTCTCACGCTGTTGATGTTCTGCATGGTGACGCTAATCGCCACCTGCATTCACGTGTTCGCCATCGGTTACATGAGCGATGAGTTGACCGAGGATTACGAAGACCACTTCGTGCATCTGCCTGGCGGAAAGCACTTCCATCGTCCGGGGAGGTTCTATCGGTTCTTCGCCTTCCTGTCGCTGTTCAGCTTCTCGATGCTGGGCCTCGTCCTTGCGGGCAACATCTTTCAGGTGTTTGTCTTCTGGGAGTTGGTCGGCGTCTGTAGTTACCTGCTGATCGGCTTCTACGTCGAACGTCATTCGGCCAGCACAGCGGCCAACAAAGCATTCATCATGAACCGCGTTGGTGACTTCGGTTTCCTGATCGGTCTGATGATCCTCTGGACTTACTTCGGCACGTTCCAGTTCGCGAACACCGACCCTGCAAGTGCGGGCGAGGTGGGCCTCTTCCAGATGGTCCGCGACGCAGATGGACACCTCGATGTCGCAGAGACCGAAGAAGGCTCCATCGTTAGCCTGCACGGTGGCGAAGGGCGCACGATCCCCTACTGGCTGCTCATCGCAGCGGGCATCGGCATCTTCGGCGGCTGCATCGGCAAGAGTGCACAGTTCCCGCTGCAACCCTGGTTGCCGGACGCGATGGAGGGACCGACTCCGGTCTCCGCACTCGTGCACTCCGCGACAATGGTCGCAGCCGGTGTGTATCTGACGGGGCGGTTCTATCCAATGTTCACGCCCGAGGTCCTGCTGACGATCGCCTACATCGGCTGCATCACACTCTTCATTGGAGCCACCATCGCCATCGTGGCGACGGACATCAAGCGTGTTCTCGCCTACTCGACAATCAGCCAACTCGGTTACATGATGCTTGCCCTCGGCGTCGGCGGCTGGGTCGCAGGGCTGTATCATCTGATTACGCACGCGTTCTTCAAGTCGTTGATGTTCCTCTGTTCGGGCAGCGTGATTCACGGCTGCCACCACGAGCAGGAAATGACCAAAATGGGCGGCCTCTACAAGAAGATGCCCATCACCGCGATTGCGATGCTCATCGGCGTCGTGGCGATCAGCGGCTTGGCGATTCCCATCCTCAATGTCGGGTTGTCCGGCTTCTACTCGAAGGATGCGATCGTCGCATCGGCGTTGGCATTCATGTCAGGCAACCGCGATACCATCAGCTTCTTCGCGATCCCGTTGTTCGTCATGCCATTGGTGACAGCCGGCATCACGGCGTTCTACATGTTCCGCCTGTGGTTCATGACATTCGCTGGTCCGCCGAAGGATCATCACGTCTACGATCACGCACATGAATCGCCGTCGGTGATGACCTTGCCGTTGATCGTACTTTCGGTGTTCGCTATCGGCTGTGCATGGTTCGGTATCCTGGAGAACTGGATTCTGACCGCTGAGCCGGCACACGTCGCGGTGGGTGGCACGTCAGCACATCATGTCGCCCTGTCGATGCCCAGCCATCATGCGATCCACGGCGTGCATCACACAGCGGGCATCGCGGCTTTGTTCGCAGCAGTCGTCGGTGCCGCATTGAGTGCGGTCTTCTACTGGAAGGGACTCGTCGACCCGAACCTCGTCAAGCGATCCTTCGCCGGCGTGCATCACTTCCTCGTCGAGAAATGGCAGTTTGACAACCTTTACGACGCGATGTTTGTGCGTCCGGTGCACATCGTGGCCCGCTGGTGCACGGCGTTCGACAAAAACGTCCTTGATGCCTTCCTGCACTGGCTCAGCCGTCTCACCCTCGCGACATCGAGCTGGGATCGTAAGTTTGATGAAACCTTCGTCGACGGTCTGGTGAATCTCGTCGGCTCCTCAACCTACAAAGTTGGACGCAGCCTGCAGACAGTGCAGACCGGCAGCCTGAGACTCTATGTGATGTTTATCGCCCTCGGCGTGATGGCACTGTTTGGACTGCTGTTCATGTTCTTCCCGAGTGCGTGACGAGTTGAGTCGACGGCAAATGACAACTCTTGATGAAACAAAGAATTCCATTCAGTGTCCCGCCTTCGCGGGAAGCATGTGACGGATAAGCGATGCAAGCGATTAACGAAACAGCCCTGTTATCGGTCGCCATCTTCCTCCCCACTCTGGGAGCGTTGGTGCTTCTGTTTTTCGACAAGGCAGCCGTCGAAGCGATGCGTGTGACCACGCTGGTGTTCACGTTGCTGACATTCCTGACCACGCTGGCCATCTGGTATCAGTTCGATCCGGAAGTGGCTGGCATGCAGATGCAGACGAGCTATGCATGGATCCCTGGCTGGAACATCAACTATCACCTCGGCGTTGACGGAATCAGCATGCCGCTTGTGCTGCTGACCGGGCTGGTGAGCATGCTCGCAGCGGTCGCCTCGTGGAGCATCACCAAGTATGTCCGCGGCTATCTCATGCTGTTTCTCCTGCTGGAGACCGGCATGATGGGCGTGTTTCTCGCGCTCGACTTCTTCCTGTTCTATGTGTTCTGGGAAGTCATGCTGCTGCCGATGTACTTCCTGATCGGCATCTGGGGCGGACCGCGTCGTGAGTATGCGGCGATCAAGTTCTTCCTGTACACACTGGTCGGCGGCGTGCTGATGCTGATCGCCATGCTGATGTTCTACTTCGGCAGTGCCGAGTCACAAGGCGAGAGCGTGTTCAACCTGCTCACGCTGATGGAGATCGCCAAAAACGGTGGCTTCAATGAGACGATGCAGATCACAGCGTTCATCATGCTGTTCATCGGGTTTGCCATCAAACTGCCGTCGTTCCCGTTCCATACATGGCTCCCCGACGCACACGTCGAGGCTCCAACCCCCATCTCGATGATCCTGGCAGGCGTGCTGCTGAAGATGGGCGGTTACGGCATCATCCGCATCGCGATGCCCCTCTGTCCGTACGGTGCGCAGTACGCGGCTTACGCCCTCGTGGCGATCGGCGTGTTCAGCATCATCTATGGAGCCTTCGCGGCGATGGCTCAGACGGACTTCAAGCGTCTCGTCGCCTACAGCTCGGTGAGTCACATGGGCTACGTGCTCATCGGCCTCGCTGTCTGGAAGCTCAACGAAGCCGCGACGACAACCGAAGGGGCTGACTACTGGGCAATGGGCATCAACGGAGCCATGTTCCAGATGCTGGCCCACGGCGTATCCTCAGCCGGCATGTTCTTTATGGTGGG
>JAGQPX010000186.1:0-6790 GCA_020426505.1 Planctomycetaceae bacterium
GGTGCAACTTTTTCAGGCATCCCAGGTGCAACGTCTCAGAAGCATTGATAAGGACGTTTCGCTCCTGACAACAAACAGACGATTCGTCCGATCACCAATCATTCGTTTGTCGTGGGCAGATCGGCTCCTTTCCAGGCCGACATCCCTCCGATCACATTCGTCACATCTTCAATGCCATTCCGCTGGAGAAACGAGGACGCAATTGAGGCTCGGTAGCCGGAGCCGCAGACTACCACGACGGGACGATCACAGGGGACTCCCTCGAAGCGTTCCTGCAATTGTCCGCCGTGAATGTGAATTGCCCCGTCGATGTGCCCGTCGTTCCATTCCTTTACCGTCCTCACATCGAGCACGGTGAGTCGCCGATCGGATCTGCGTTGCCTGTCCGGATCATGCACCGACATCGTGCCGAGCGTGGCTAACGGATAGCCAGCTTTCTCCCAGGCACCGATACCTCCTTCGAGATTTCCCTGCACGTCGTCGAAGCCGACACGCAATAGATGGGTGACCACCGACGATGCCTGCGAGGGGTCGTCCAACACCAGCAGGATGGGACGATCGTAAGGCAACACCCACCCGGCTCACGTAGGGAGATTCTGGCCAGCCGGGATGTTGATGGCCTTGGGGATGTGGGCTCCGGCAAACGCCTCTTTTAAGCGAACGTCGACAATCAGACATTCCTCACAAACCTGTTCGTAGACGTCTTTGGCAGACCAGCGGGACTGTCCGGGAAGTTCTGGTCCGATAATCGGCGGACCTTCCCGATTGATCTGCTTCATTCGTTTGAAGTATGGAGGCGATAGAGGCATGTCTTCAAGCAAACTCTTGATCCACTCTTCTCTTGGCTTCTTCTGAGGCGATGCATTGAAGCGACGTTCGTAGCCTAACGTGGATGAGCGCCGAGAACCGATGGCTTTGCCGCACAAAGAGCCGGCCCCATGAGCCGGGAAAACCTCCGTGATCTCCGGCAAGTCCTTCAGACGGTCGAAGACGCTATCGTACAGCTGCTCGGCCAGTTCCTGTTTAGCCTGTTCGCCAAGGAGATCCGGGCGACCCACGTCACCCACGAACAGAAAATCGCCACTGAACATCACCCACGGCGTCTCTGCACTGCGAGATGTGTCGAAGAGTGTCACTGCGATGTGCTCAGGCGTATGGCCAGGCACATGCAGAAAATCGAGTCGTGCGTCCCCCATCTCGATGGTGTCGCCAACCTTGACCTCGCTATCGACGAAGGGCTGCTACCAGTCTTTACCTCCATACTCTGAGGCGTGAATCACTGGCTTGTCATTCAGCCGGGCTTTCAGCTCCCGCGAACCACACACAAAGTCAGCATGCACATGTGTCTCAAGAATGTGACGAATGTGGAGATCGTGCTGGCGCGCGAAGTCGATGATGTCGCTGACATCTCGCGTCGGATCAATCACAGCCGCTTCGCCACTTCTCTCGTCGCCTATGATGTACGAGGCAATCGCCAGGCCTGGCACAAATCGTTGATGCAAGAGCATCGGTTCTGCTCCTCAAGTTTGCGTTTCCAGGACGCTCATCCGGCAGAGTGTTCCTCATCATTCGGTTTAGCAATCCCGATGACACCCACGGCTTTACGAGGTCCCGCATCGCCGGACGGCTGACTCTTGAGGTCATCCGCCGTGACATGCACGACGAACGAACGCCCGATGACGAAGTGCAACTTCAGGCCCTCAGCTTTCACATCGACCGTGGCGACACCGTCTTCGTTCGCGGTGATGTTCCCCAAATCGCCTGCATGACGTTGCTCATCGTCCGGACCGCCATGAGGATGTCCATTCGGATTGAAGTGCCCCCCAGCAGACTTTCCCTGACGATCACTCAAGTCGCCGTATTCGTGGATGTGAAAGCCATGCTGTCCTGGTTCGAGCCCCATGATCTCCCCGGTGACGTGCACGTAACCATCTTTCTTTTTGAGGTGCAGCAGTCCTTTGACGTCGCTGTCCTCCATCGGCACCATCAGAGCGATTCCAGCGGTCGGCAACGGCGAATGGGCTCCAGCATCATGCCGAGCGTGATCGTCACAGTATGCGGTCGACGTTCTGAGGGCGGTCAAAAGAAGGATCGAGAAGAATTGTTGCTTCCACATGGGGTGGGTCCTTTCGTCGGATTGCAATGTTGGAGTTGTGAGGAAGGTGGCAGTCCTTGTTTGGTCGATCAACTTGACTGACCGGCTCCGGCGGTCGCTTCTTGTTGCGTATGGTTGTTGACATAGCTCTTCACGAAATCAACGAGCTCAGGTTGATCGCACTCAAATCCCATCTCTTCAGCTTTCTTGAGCGTCTCTTCGCCTGTCATCCCATACACACAGGCCATGTGCATCATGACCATCGCCCCGGCCCGCTTGCCACTTTTGCAGTGGGCAAAGATCGGCTTGGGCAATGCCTCGAATCGAGAGCGAAACTGATCAACCAATTCCGGATTCATCGAATCCATTGAGACGGGGATGTTGACGTATTCAAGTCCGGCGATCTGCACTTGTTGCCCCTCATCGTCCGGCGATAAAGGCTGCTCGTCCTCGCCATTCGTGCGGAAATTGATGACAGATTCAAACCCCTGCTGACTTAAACAACGGATCTCGTCTGCAGAGGGCTGTGGTCCGACGGTAACATTTTCGTTGATTTCAATTCGTTCCGATATCATTGCTCTCCTTTCAAACTCTCAAAGTTGCGTGGCAATTTCGATGAACATGATGATCCGCGACGGGGGGGACTTTGCGAATCAAGCCATCGCCTCGACACGACCTGGGGGTTTTCCCGATGGCAATCCGCCCGCAATGACCGGACGTGTGACACCCACTCTGCTTGCTAAGATGCTTACTGTCACGAGGAACAATCCCCCATTGAGTAGATCGCCGTGTAACGCACGACTGATCTCCCGTTTAGGTATTCAGAGATGTCATCCGTCCTGAACAATTCGACAGTCGATGAGGCAGAAGCGGGCAGCGATGCAAAGCCGCTGATTGAGGTCGGACTGGTCTTGGCAGGGTCCTTCGACGCGATCGACCAAGAGGCGAGTGCTGGGGCAAGCCGTCAGGTGCATGAGCGACTGCAGGCATTGTTTCCAGAATTCCGTTGGCGTCTCATGGTCGTCGAGCGAGCTGAGATTGCGGCCGATTCACGTGAAGAACCGGTTGCTTTTTTTCCGCAGGCGCAGGCAGAGCGTGACCTACATCAGTGGGACTTCGTCATCGTGCTCACGAATGCTGACCTCATCGGGCATGACAAGCCTTACACATTTGCCGCTGTCTCACGGACGTTGGACATCGCCGTGATGTCGACCGCTCGCGTTGACCCGCATGCCATGGACGCCGATGCCACCCGCGAGGTGCGCGTCCAGCGCGTGACACATCGTCTGGCAGTTTTGATGCTTCGTTGCCTGGGGCATCTCAACGGACTGGACCACTCAGACGACCCGAACCAGCTGATGTGGGATGCCGAGAGCGTCGACGATTTGGATCGGGGAGAGGACTTGACTCCCGCACAGATCACACGCATGGCGACCAATCTTCGCGAGATCGCTGACCTTCGGCTGGAAGAACGATCTGATGGAGGGGCACGAAGTCACTTGGCCTTCGTCTGCCAGGCAGGAATCGCACAAAGACAGGAGATCATCGCAGGAGTGATGGAGGCGGAACCTTGGCAGTTTCCAGTCCGTCTCAGCCGCCTGACGACGGCTGCCGTCAGTGCGATGCTGGTGCTGTTGATGACGGCTGAGACATGGGACATGGCAATGAGCCAGCCTGCGCTAAGCGTCTGGGGTTTGTTGCTGGCCGCAATCGTGATTACGACGGCCTATGTGGTGGTGCGACAACAGTTGCTTGTCCGTCGGCAGGACCAACTGATGACGGAACAGATCGCCGTCAGCAATATCACGGCAACGGTCACCGTCCTCTGTGGTCTACTGACGATGCTGTTGATACTCTACGTCACATCACTGTCACTGAGCCTGCTGCTCTTCCCTCGAACGTTGATCTCAGGCTGGGCCGCTTCCATCGACGGACCGATTCAGTTCGGGCACCATCTATTATTGAGTGGAGTGGTCTCGGCACTCAGTCTCTCCATCGGAGCACTCGGTGCCGCCTTTGAGGATCAATCTTATTTTCGGCATGTCACATTCGTCGATGAGGAGCTTTGATTGTGAGCACGCTGGCAATCTCGACCTTGGAGTGGATCGTCATTCTCTTCGCTGTCATCGTTGTGATGGCGGTCACAACCTGGGTGCTGAATCGTCGGCGAAGCGATGTCTGGAGCCATGTCGCCAATCGCTACAGTTTGAGATATGTCCCTCCGCCGGAGGGACCGCTGGTGATCGGTGACGTCGAGGGGCGTGCCGTCCGCATGGAGTACGATGAGGCTAGTTCGGATCGTGACCTAGGTGGAGTCGAAAACGTGCGCATCTCTGTCGGATTGACCGGCGTTCCTCCCGGCATGACGGCAGAAGGCGTGCCCGGTCTGCTCGGCGATCTGGCGATTCTCGCTGAGGAACGCATCGAGTTTGACTTACCAGACTTCAATCGCGATGTGCTGGTGAAAGCCAAGGATGAACAGGCTGCGAGGGCCTACTGGGATGAGCATCGGCAACGAGTCTTTCTTGACCTCATGGAAGCAGCACCTTGCGATCAGGTCTTGATTTGTGACGGCAGTTTGGTGGCCGAATTGCGAGAACTCGTCAGCGATCGTGAGCGGTTGCAGACACTAATGAGCCAGTTACTGGCGAAGGCCCCGCAACTCGATCGCCAAAAAGGAGGGACGGTGTGAACGATGTCAAGCGAAATGCGAATGACGATCATGTGGAACCCGTCGGCCGGCTCGGCACAGTCAGCAGACGATCTAAAGAGAACGCTAGAACAGAAAGACCGAATCACCATCTGTGAGCCGGGTGATCGTGAGACCGCCATCGTTGAGACAGTGAAAGCCGTAACCGATGGAGCCGATGTGGTCGTCGCTGCCGGAGGGGATGGAACGGTGAGTTCGGTCGTGGAGGGACTGACTCAGTCATCTCGAACTGCCACATTGGGAATCCTTCCACTCGGCACGGGTAACGATCTGGCCCGAAGCCTCGGGATTTCACTATTACCAACAGAAGCCATGCAAACGCTCGTATCGGGGCGTCCTCGACCTCTGGATGTCGTCGAATTCACGTCGTCGACCGGGCAGCGGACCACTGCAAACATGATGACTGCCGGCAACTCGGGGCGCTATCTGCAACACATGACGGACGAGATCAAACAACGCTGGGGGCCTCTGGCTTACCTGCGAGGTGTCATTGATGTGCTGAAGGATCTCCAGACGTATCACATCGAAGTTTGCTGTGACGACGGCCCCGTCGAGAGGTTCGATGCTCTCAACGTATTCGTTGCGAACGGGCGTTACTCCGGTGGAGGACTGGCCGTCTCTCCGGAGGCAGAGTTGGATGATGGTCAGGTCGATCTCGTGATCATTCGGGACGGCGATGCCGGCGACATCGCCTCGCTCACCTCACAATACTGGATGGCGGACTATCTGGACCATGAGTTGACCGTCTTTCGTCGTGCCCAGCGACTCACGATTACGGCTGACCCTCCCCTGCCCTTGACGTCGGATGGAGACGAAGTCGGTCAGACCGCGGTCACTGTCACCGTGAGACCACAGGCCTTACGTGTCCTTGCTCCCGTGGGCATCGTCTGACTCAGTCTTGTGATCAAGGATGTCGTGAATCTCTCGCAAACGTTCGCGGACGTCTGCCCGGTCGTATTGCTCGGGCAGTGCGTCCTCGCAACTCCGTTCCAGCATGGCGGTTTGTCTCAAAATCGCGTCGCGGTCGGAGGGGCGAGTTACTTTTTCGGCGATAGCTCGCAGAGTCTCTGCGAGGCGAATGGTGACAGCGGTTGATTCACGGCCATGCTGACGGATTTCATCGAACGCTGCGTTCAGCGCGGCCGAAAAAGTTACCGGTCGAGCAATGATCCGCAGTCTT
Source organism: Planctomycetaceae bacterium (assembly GCA_020426505.1). GTDB lineage: Bacteria > Planctomycetota > Planctomycetia > Planctomycetales > Planctomycetaceae > JAHBXU01. The sequence continues at coordinate 5,986 of JAGQPX010000186.1, forward strand.
TTCTCATCATCGTATCGCAGCGGCGAGGGCATCCGTCTTTCCGCCAGCCGCATCAACGCTGCCCCCAGATAGTCAATGCAGGCGATCGCCGTGTGCGGGTCGTTGATCCCAGGCGAGAGAGCACGCACTGCGACTTCGACCAATTCATTGAGCGCACACTCCACATCCTGACGCGGAGTCCGTCTTGAACCTGTGAGGAAGCACTCATTCATTTCTTCTGATCTCTCTTCGTCAACCTCTGTTGAATCAACTGAAATGATGGGCGTGCCATGAGCAATGAAATCTCCTGGTTGAACCAGCAGGCGAACGAGGAGGTTTTGCTCTTCTGCGAGTTCCATGAGCGTGTCTCCATCGATTGCCTGGAGATATCCCATCTGCGTCGACTCAATGACGGTCCGGTCCTGACCTTCATCCGGGATCAGATCATCTGGAGTTTCGTCGCATGAGTCTCCCATCCGTTCTGGAAAAAGGCGGTCGATTGCATCGTCCAGTTCGTGAGCCACATTACGAACAACGCTCTGGGCCTGAATCGATTGCGCGACGTGATGAATGAAATACACAAACGCGGTCAGACTTCCGAGGCCTGCGAGCATGCCGACCCCCACAGAGAGGTGTGGTACAAAGAGCGTGCCTTCATCCACCTCGCGAATTGCACGCAGGATAGCAAAGCAGTACAGGCTTGTGCCGAGAAACGTCGCCAGCGTGACTTGAGTGATGTTGTGATTGAGGAAAGAACGCAACAACCGTGAACCATACATGGCGGACGTCTGGGCGAGTGTTAACATCGTGATCGAGAACACGACGC
>JAGQPX010000186.1:6906-23948 GCA_020426505.1 Planctomycetaceae bacterium
AGCAGACCGATAGAGGCAATGAGAGCGATAGCCAGCCCCATCGCTGGCACGAACCACAGGCTGTTTCTCAGTCGGTCGAATAAATTAAGCAGCCAGGTTTTCATGAAATGTAGGACCTGAGAGTGCGCTTCATCATTTCCTCAGACGCAGTAGAGGAGTTTTTTCGGTCGATGAACGGACCTCTCCATTCTGATAGTCAATTTGATTCTGGTTGGCAGACAACCGATGAGCATGGAAAACTCACGTTATTTCATCTTGGCGACTTCAGTCCCGAACCTCCATCATCACGTCCCCGGAGACAACATCGGGAAATTCCCGACACGAGAGTGCCGACGACTCCTGATCCGGCCAAGCAGGATCGCAGATATCATTTGGTGAATGGTGCACGATCAATTCTGGAAACTCAAATCGAGGAAAGCAATCATGCCTAACAGTGAAAATGTCGTTGAACTGCTGCAAACCGCCTACATGATGGAGTTGGAAACCGTCGCGAACTATCTCGCCAACAGCATTCACCTCGATGGCGTTCAGGCTGAGGAAATCAAGCGGGCTCTTGCTGGTGATATCACAGAGGAACTGGGGCATGCCCGAAAACTTGGTGAACGCATCAAGGAACTTGATGGTCATATTCCCGGTTCGCTGGCCTTGGAACGCTCGCAAAAACTGCTCCAGCCGCCTGAGGATACAACGAATGTCGAAGCTGTCATTGATGGCGTCATCGAGGCGGAATCCGACGCCATCGCTCACTATCGAAAGATTATTGACGCCACCGAGGGGAGCGATTTTGTGACTCAGGATCTCGTGATCGCGATCATGGCCGACGAAGAGCATCATCATCGACAATTCGAGGGCTTCCGAGCCGGTTATCAATCGTCCCTCGCGACTGCGGGATAAAGTTGAGACCAGACCCTGAACTGAACACAACATCTGCTCTTCTATGTCCCTCTTCTCCGTAAAAACCACGGAGGATGGGGGATTCCCCCATGAAATGTTGGTCAATGGTCAGTATTGTGCAGGAGTAACTCCTCCCTGTCCCCACCGGATGGTTCTCAAGATGTCAGGTTCCATTACCAGTCGTAATCCCATCGCCAGTGACACGATCAAGATTCTCATCGTGGATGATCACCCCGTCGTCCGTCAGGGGATCAAGATGATGATCGAGAGCGAACCCGACCTGGCCGTTTGTGGTGAGGCGAGTGGAATGTCGCAGGCGATGCAGTTGTTTTTCGATACACATCCCGATGTCATCATTGCCGATATCTCTCTGGAGAACGGCAGCGGGATTGAGCTCGTCAAAGAGTTGATTGCACACGACGACCGATTGAAGATCCTGGTCTGCTCGATGCACGAGGAATCGTTGTTCGCAGAGCGTGCTCTTCGCGCGGGAGCCAAGGGCTTCATCAACAAGGAAGAGGCGACAGAGAAACTCGTGAGTGCGATCCGCCGTGTGGCGTCCGGGCATGTCTACCTCAGCTCTCACATGACTGACCGCATGCTGACGCGTCAGGTGGGAGCCAGTGAGGAGCCACCCAAGTCAGCTATCGAAACATTGTCTGACCGCGAGTTGGAAGTCTTTGAACAAATCGGTCACGGAGTCACCACACGTCAGATCGCCGAGAAGCTGCATCTCAGCCCAAAGACCGTCGAAACGTACCGCGAGAACATCAAGCACAAGCTTAACCTGTCCAATGCAACCGAGCTGACACAGCACGCGGTCCAGTGGGTGCTGGAAAGCTCGTAATCAAGTTACCGTCGTAAGAGGCACTGCAGTCATCACTGAGATCCCTACCGCCATAGCATGGCTGCGACTTGAGTCATTCTTGCCTGCTCCTCAGTTGAGTGTTCAAAGCGACCTTGAAGTACTCACGGGGTTCTTCAGGGGCGTCGGCCGTTCAGAGTGCAGGTCTGACTGGAGATCCACATACTCTGTATCGAGGCCATGATCCCCCCGCAGAACCCAACCGATTCGAGGCATGTGTCTCGAAGAAAATAATTTTTGGCGAATAGGGGATACCCTGAGGCTGCCTCGTTCTCTGTCTGGCACAATATCTCATCGAGAGGGGACGATACGTCCTCGTGACTAAGACTAAGGGAGAGACTAATGGCCTATCGGCAAGTGCGAGACGTCGTCGATGAGATCCTTCGAGCACATGAGCAGATGGGACGCGTCTTGGAACATGCGCAGCACGAATCCGTCAGCTTCGACCAGGACACTCAGCCAATTCTCGAAGAGTTGGATCGCGAGCAGCGAGAACTTCAGTCGATCCTGTCCCGGTACGGTGACAAAGGAGAGAAGGCGCTGCTTGACACTTGGCTGCAGTATGTTCCGGATGCGGAAGTTCAGAAGTCCGTTGCTTCTTTTGAGGTGACGCCGCAGATGTCGATACACCACCTTGTCCGGAAGAAACTGGAATTCGATCAGGCGCTCATTGCCTTGCTCAAGCAACTCGCTAGAGGCACGTCAGTACCACGCGTGCAGGAGTTCTTCCAAACACTGCTGGAGTACACGCAGACACAAACTTCGCAGCAGGTCTGGAGCATGCGTGAAGTTCACGAGACGGAGAAAACACCCAATTGATTGTTGCGATCATCTCACTTCACAAGACACAACAGCACTTTTCCTTAACCTGATGACAGGAACCATGTCAGAACACGTTTACAAACACATCGAAGTCACCGGTTCGTCAACCACATCCAGCGATGATGCGATTCGCAGAGCCATTGCCAAGGCAGCCGAGTCGGTTCGTGAATTAAAATGGTTTGAACTGATTGAGCTGAGGGGCAACATCGATGGGAATCAAGTGGCACACTGGCAAGCCACGGTCAAGATTGGTTTCCGCCTTGATGATGAGTAAGAGAATCCGTTCCGAAATCACATGTCTTGGAGGGGACACCATGAAGAAGACTTCAGCAAAGCAACGCTCGCCAGCACGGCACGAAGACCCATCGGCCGAGGAAATCCGTGCACGGTGTGGCGAAATCCGGAAAGAATGGTCGGAAACAACACGCCGGCAACGTTCAGGCAAAGTCGATCAGCCGTGGGCAGTGCCCGTCGTGTACACCACCGGACCACACATGCCAGTCAGTCTCAACTGACAAGTTGCGCACACTTCCAGGGCGATGCACCGGTTTGCTGAAGCCTTCCCCTTTGCGGATGCTTCACCGGTCTCATGGCCCTATGAGCCGGATGTTTCGAGTGTCGCTTCCCAACCTGCTGCCGGTCGGCTGGCACCGTTGGGAATCACGGCGAACATCAACAGGGTGAGCCCGATGATTGTGTGGTTTTGAGACTCGGGTGGTGCCGAGGTGAAGCCGTGCCAGTAAGCGAAGACGATCAACCACAGGCTGACCCCGATGGTCAGCAGGTGCGCATGACGAGTGGGTCGCCAGTAGGAGCTGAGTCCGAAGGCGATGACCGCCGATCCGCAAGCAAGATCATTCACCCAGAGGGTGGTTTCGCCTGACTCATGTCCAAACACGAACGGGCTGATCAGCAGCCAACATCCGAACATGATCTCAACAACACGGCTCCACATGTCTTGATCCCCAATCAATTCGCCAAGGTGATAAATGACTCTGCGACGCTGTCAGCCTCGGGCGTGCGGATCCCCCAGAACGTCTTCCACATGACACGCTTGTCGTGCGTCTCCTTCCACACACGATGAAGATAGAGCAAACAAGACCAGACTTCGTCGTACGCCATGTAAATCAGGATCAGCGAGATCAACGCAGTCACGAGGCACAGAAAGCACCACGACCCGACGACCGTACCCTGCAAGATCACGAGAATGACGCTGACAATCCCAAGCGGGATGACGTCGATGCCGAAGATGATCACCATCCACGGACGGTACTGCCAGCGTCGGGTCGAACCGGCGAGGCCGAAAATCGCATCTCCGAGATAGGCAACTGCTCCGAAGATAGCATCCGGGACCAGAAACCAGCGGCGCATACGCTCAGAGACATTTGAGTCGAGAACCTTTGCCGTTTGGTCATCGAAGATGGGGTCCCAAGCACTGTCAATCAGTCGCCACTGGTAAAGCCCCATGTACGAGGCGATGAAGAACGCCACCATTGCCAGCAGACACAGAGGAACTCGTTGACGCCAGGCCGACGGGTTGTAATCCCACGGCTGCGGCCAAGCATGCAGCGTCGATGACTGGTTGTGATGAGATGATGTTTGCTGACTATTCATTGGGTGAAGCTTCACTCTTTGTGATTGTCGTACATTATTCTTGTATCGCTGCTTGCAAATCAGACCTATCGGACAACACCGCCTGACCGCATCGGGGAATGCCCCACGTGATTTTTGGAATGCCACTGAGGCCGCCATTGCTTCACATCACAACAATGCAGGCAGGTTTGAGGCAGTTTCGTTGGAGGAGAGATAGCACGATGTCAATTTCCACCAAGCAGACGCAGGGAACAATTCTGGTCACCGGAGCGAGCGGGCTCATCGGCAGTCGCATCTGTAATCTTCTCAAAGATGATTACAGGCTCGTCAGCCTGGATGTTGCGCCGCCGAATGCCTCAACATCAACGGCGCGGCACATCGAGACCGATCTGACGGATGACCAGAGCCTGCGAGAGGCGTTGGCCCGTGTGAAAAAAGAATTCGGACATCATCTCATCAGTGTGATTCATTTAGCGGCTTACTACGACTTCTCCGGCGAGCCGAGCCCACTCTACGACCAACTTACTGTTGAGGGGACACGACGTCTGTTGCTCGGATTGCATGAGCATCACTTCGATTGTCAGCAGTTCGTGTTCTCCAGCAGTCTGCTCGTCATGAAACCGAACGGTGAGGAACAGCTGTCAGAGTTCTCCGAAACAGATGCCGAGTGGGCTTATCCGCAATCAAAGTTGAAGGCCGAGCAAGTCATCGAAGCGGAACGAGGCGACATTCCCTCGGTCATCCTGCGGATTGCAGGGGTGTATGATGAGCAGGGACATTCGCTCCCCGTTTGCCAGCAGGTCGGTCGAATCTACGAGAAGCAACTGGAGAGTTTCGTCTTCCCTGGCAACACCTCACATGGGCAGGCTCTGGTCCATTTAGATGACTTGGCGTCTTGCTTCCGACAAGTGATCGAACGCCGCGCGCTGCTCGATGACAAGGAACTCTTTCTGGTTGCAGAGCCGGATGTCATGAGCTACGACGAGTTACAGGACCGCATCGGTGAACTGGTCCACGGTCACGACTGGCCGGCCATTCGCATCCCCAAAGTGGTGGCGAAAGCCGGAGCGTACGTCAAGGACAAACTGGCCGATGTGGATGATCCGCCGTTTATCAAACCCTGGATGATTGATCTGGCAGACGCTCACTATGCGGCCAACATCACTCACGCTCAGACCAAACTCGCTTGGGAACCACACCACCGTTTGCGTGACACACTGCCCTCGATCATTGAGTTTCTGAAAAACGACACTGAGGCTTTCTACGCGTCAAACAAGCTGCCAAAGCCAGAGACACTCGCGTCCCCTTAATGACAGCTTGCTTCAGGGTTTCTCCCACCCCCGCGTCAGAGACACCCGGCACACCACTCAGGAAGCGCCCCCTGCGTGTCGAGAACGTCAGCACCATAGTCTCAGGTGAGCACTGACGATTGGGTCACGACGTCGGTTCGTCATCCTGACTGCAACGCTTGAAATTAAAAGGAGCCAGTCATGCCCCTCAGACATCGACCGGACGTTGCTTATCTGGAGGTTCTCCCCACGGAAAAACTGATCAAAGCAGGCTACGAAACCGTCGGGACGCACTCTGTTGCCTCAACTGCGTAAGAGCAATCGGCTGACTTCGAACAAATCCCTCATCGACCACTCAAACACGAAGGAGGAATTCCATGTCGACCCCCGTCACCCGACAAACCGCCACCAAAGGAGACTTTTTCCGAGTCCTGCTGGCGATCCTGTTGCCACCTGTTGGGGTGTTTCTCCAGGTCGGCTTCCGGAGTCAATTCTGGATCAACATCCTTCTGACATTACTCGGCTACATCCCCGGCATCGTGCATGCCGTGTGGATCATCGCCACTCGATAGACACGCACTCCTGGAAGGAGACATTCATGCAACCCTCAAACGATTTTCCGATTCGGCTCACGGTTTGCGAGACGTCAGATGCTGCTCGCCGTCTCGTTGGAGAGCTTCAACAGGCTGGTTTCACGACCGACGAGATCAGCATCGTCTGCTCACAGGAAGCATGCGAACAGGAATTCTCCGAGTTTGTTGAACAGCATCCTGCGGGATCACAGACCTCTGAGGCTTTGAATAAGTCTGGTGCAGCCGGATTGGGACTTGGGACGGCAGCCGTACTCGCTGGACTGTTGACGACGGGCGGGACCGCCATCATGGCGGTGGGGGCTCTGGCAGGTGTGGCCATGGCCGGCACATTCACATCCGTCATGATGACCCGCGGTGCGGAGAAAGAGCTGGCAGACTTTTATGATCAAGCCATCACAAAGGGCAAGATTCTTGTCGCCGTCGAAACCGATGACCCGGTGCGCCAGAACCAAGCAGATAAAATCCTCGGATACGACGGACGTGATGCAACGGCAATCCCCAAAGAGACTTTGCCGTCCAGTGAGACCATCTCATAGAAAGAATCATCACAACGAATGGAAGATGAAAAGAGATCACTGAAAGGTACAGCGACGATTTGCGTGGCGATCTGGCTGCTGGCATTTGGCCGTCCCTCAATCGTGGATGCTCAGGGAGAGGGCGAGGTCGCGACTGATGCGGAGATTGTCGATGCCTCAGACGGCACGACAGATGAAGAGGCCCCCCAGGCTCCGGAAAAAGTCGACGTCGACCCACTGGCGAACGATTCGGAGATTGCCGAGCGATTGACGGCCATTCTGAAAGCGACCGAATGGTTCCAGCAGCCGGAAGTGCGAGTCGAGGAGGGGGTTGTCTTTCTTGCAGGACGCACGACCAAGCCGGAGTCCAAAGAGTGGGCAAGTCAGTTAGCAACCAACACACAGGATGTCGTCGCAGTCGTCAACCGCATTCGTGTGAGCGAAGGTCCCTGGTGGGACCTCACGCCAGCTTGGAACGAGCTACGAATGTTAGGTCGCGACGCTGTGCTCGGTATGCCATTGTTTATCGTCGGATTGGTCCTACTCCTCCTCACGTGGTACGCCGCTCGATTGTCGGTGGGCGTCGCTCATCGAGTGTTCGAGCGCCGCATGGACAATCGGCTCCTGCGACAAGTAGCTGCCCGCGCGGTGGCGATTCCCGTATTCCTGATCGGACTCTATCTCGTGCTCCGCATCTCAGGGCTGACCCAGATGGCGGCCACCGTCGTCGGCGGGACGGGGCTCATCGGACTGGTGATCGGGATTGCCTTTCGAGACATCGCGGAGAACTTTCTGGCAAGCATCCTCATCAGCACTCAGCGCCCTTTCGCCATTGGCGATCTCATCAAGATTGAAGACCAACATGGATTCGTACAGAGTGTCACCACACGCGGAACTTTGCTGATGACTCTTGACGGGAACCACGTGCAAATTCCTAACGCTACGGTCTACAAGGCGACCATCCGAAACTTCACAGCCAACCCCAAAATTCGCCAGGACTTCACGGTTGGTGTGGGGTATGATGACTCTCTCTCTGCTGCCCAAGAGACGGCGCTCAGCGTTCTGCGGGAGCACCCGACAGTTCTGGACGACCCCGAGCCGTGGGTGTTGGTCGAGCAACTCGGCGCGGCAACCGTCAATCTACGGGTCTATTTCTGGATCGATGGCAACAAGCATAGCGTGCTGAAGGTCCGTTCAGCGATTGTTCGACAGGTCAAAGGAGCCTTTGACCAGGCCGGCATCTCGATGCCGGACGAAGCACGTGAGGTCATCTTCCCCAAGGATGTGCCCGTGCGCATGCTGAGCGATGACACGGCGTCCGGCAATGGCCACCCCCGTTCAACAACAAACCCGCAAGAGCATGTTTCCCGGAAGGCAGAGACCGATGAAGTTTCGACGCCGGCCGAGGGCGGACTCTCCAGTGAAGCGGACGAGATTCGTGAACAAGCGAGCAATTCCCGGACACCGGATGAGGGGACAAACTTACTGGAGGTGACGCCAGCCTCGTGAATCTATCAGGTGAGTTCGCGGGTTGTTGACTATGATGGTTGCATCCATGATCATTCGCTCTCTGGCAGTTTGCTATACTGATGAGGTGTTGTTGCTTGCGATATTCAAAGAGAGCAGATGAGCAATGTCAGTGAACCGGGCGGATGATCAGGAGATCACGAAACTGAGGCACGACCTCAGAGAATTCATGCATATCATCGGTACTGCGATGCGCGTATTACCGCAGATTCGAGACGATGATGTGAAATTCGCTGAGACGATCGAGCTGCTGCAGCGTGATCGAGCCGATGCTGCTAAGCAGCTGGAGCGGCTCTTCCAGATGATCGCAGAGAAGTGAGTTCGGTCGATCATCATTTTCAAGGGCTGCGAACTTGAGATGGCGTCTGGACCTATGCCTCCCCTCGGATTGCCCTTAGCAACTCGTCCAGGTCTGTAGGTTTCGTGAGATGTTCGTCGAAGCCTGCATCCAGTGACTCTTGAGGTTCACTGCGGCCGGTCACCGCGATGAAGCGGCTGTCAGCCAGGTCGGGTATCCCTCGAAGTTGGGTGAGCGTTTCGAAGCCGTCGGCATCTGGGAGTCCGTGGTCGAGCAGGATCGTGTGTGGCAGAAAGCCTTTCGCCAGGTGGACTGCCTGTTCACAGCGATGCGCGACTTCAACCTGGTAGCCTTCCGACTCAAGCAACAGCTTTGTCAGCCTGCAGGCATCCTGTGAGTCATCAATGACCAGCACGCGATGCCGATCTGATGATTGCTGCGACGACGGGTCGGGTCCATTCTTCAGCCATTTGGAAACCGTCTTCAGGAACTGGCGGGGTTCGATCGGTTTTCGCAGGACCTCGTTGCATCCCTGGTCGAGACAGTGCTGCTGGTCGTCTTCGAGCGCGTCAGCAGTCAGAGCGATGATGGGTTGTTCAACTCCCAATTCACGCAGCCGTGCAGCGGTGCTGTATCCATCCAAACGGGGCATCCGCATGTCGAGCAGGATGAGGTCGAACGGAGTCTGACGCTGCTCGACCATTTCGATTGCCTCCAGTCCGTCTTCCGCCATTTCGACGGTGAGTCCGGCCTCCGTGAGCAGGAGTCGGGCGAGAAACCTCACGTCGCGACGGTCGTCAACCACGAGCACAGTCCCCTGAACCGAGTGTTCGGTCGGATCGAAGACATCACCCGTCTCACTTGTCTCCATTGACGGCTCGACCAATTCGCCGCTCACGGAGTTGGCTGCGATCCTGACGGTGAAGGTGCTTCCCCGGGCGAGTTCGCTTTCGACGGTGACTTCACCGCCCAAGAGGTGGGCCAGACGTCGACTGATTGTCAGCCCGAGGCCTGTCCCACCGTAGTTGCGAGTGATGGATGCGTCTGCTTGGACAAAGGGTTGAAAGAGTTCGGCAGCGTGCTCATCCGAGATGCCGACCCCCGTGTCGATGACGTCGAACTGCAATTGAGGCTGGTCAGCATCCAGAAGGTAGCGAGTGACTAGCCGCACGCTGCCGGTCTCGGTGAACTTGATGGCATTGCCGAGCAGGTTGATGAGAATCTGCCGCAGCCGCTTGGGATCGGTCTCGACGATCGAGGGCACCAGGCCGTCAAACTCAACATGAAAGTCCAACTGTCTCTCATCCACCCGGACCTGCATCAATGACTGAATATCGCGAATGACCTCAACAAGATTGACGAGTTCATTCGTGACCTCCAGTTTGCCGGCTTCAATCTTTGACAGGTCGAGAATGTCATCGATGATGTCCAGGAGAAACCGGCCGTTGCGTTTGATGGTTTGCAAATACTCGGCCTTTTGAGGATCTTTCTCCTCGGCGACGAGGATGTCCGTATAGCCCATGACGGATGTCATTGGTGTGCGGATTTCGTGGCTCATGTTGGCAAGAAACTCGCTCTTAGCGATTGAAGCCTCGCGAGCTCGTGCTTCGCTCGCGCGCAAAGATTCTTCCAAATGCCTTTGCTCGGTGATGTCCGCACTGGCACCGATAAAGCCGAGGTATTGGCCAGATTCCGAAAGGCGAGGCTGTCCCCAAGATTCCAGCCACCGCCATTCGCCGTCTGCCCGCCGGGTTCGCACTGACGCGTGAAAAACACGGCGATCTTTGACGCAGGCCTGAAACTCCTTGGTGTATGCCTCAACATCCTCATTGTGAACCAGATCGTGCCATTGAGATCCCAGCACGTCAGACTCATCCACTCCGAAGAAATCCAGGTAGGTCTGATTCACAAAGCGCAGCTGTCCCTCCTCGTCATGTGCCCACACGATAAGGGGGAGTCCGTTTGTCATTGATCGGAATCGGGATTCGCTTTCCTGAATTCGATCTTCCGCCTGTTTACGTTCTGTGATATCCACGCCGGAGGGAATCAGATATTCGACTGTTCCGCTGTCGTCGATGACGGGAGACAGCATGAAGTCGATCATCACACCTTCGTCACCATGTGCGAAAAGCGATACGTCGTAGCGGACGGTCTCGCCATCGAAGGCTCGCTGCATGGCATCGCGGATTTGCTCGGCCACTTCGGGATCGTACGTCCACCACGGGGCCTCGGCGAACGGCTTGCCGATCACCTCTTCCCGCGTCACCTGCGCAATCGCCAGAGAGCGGGCGTCGACTTCCAACAAGTTGCCGTCTGGTCCGATCACTCCCACCAGGCCGAGTTGATGATTGATCACTCGCCGCAAATGGGCTTCCCGATCGGCGAGTTCGAGTTCTCGACGCTTGCGATCGGTGATGTCTGTGGCAATGCCGAAGAAATCTCTGAGGCTGCCGTCATCCGCCTGTACGGTTTGTCCGCGTCCGCGCAGCCAGCGGGTCTCTCCGTTCGGGTAATGGACCCGATACTCCTGTTCAAATGCACCTCTCGTTGCGATGGCCTGATCGATGGCGGTGTTGACACGATCGCGGTCCGCTTCATCGATACGGGACAGGAAGGTTTCGAGATCTGCCTCATCTCCCGACTCGATGCCGAACAGGCGCTTGAGATGTTCGTCCGCGATGACGTCATTGGTTTTGATGTTCCAACTCCAGGCAGCTGACTGGCTCGCTCGAAGCGACAATTCGAGCCTCGCGTTGGCATCGAGTAAATCCTGCCGAGTCTGGACACGTTCGGTAATGTCGGTTCCCGATGGAATCAGGTATGTCACACGTCCGTTGGCATCACGGACCGGGGCGAGCATGAAATCAATCATGATACGTGTGTCACCCGCCATGCGGACCATCACGTCGTGCCGGATTTCTTCCCCCTGAACGGCCCGGCGAATTGAGTCCTTTAATTGCTTAACGACCTCTGTGTCATAGCTCCACCAGTAACATTCCCAGAAGGGTTTTCCGATGACGTCTTCACGAGTCAGCCCCCCGGCGGTGAGGGCAGTCTGATTCGCTTCCAGTAGGGTTCCATCCGCATCGAGTACACCGATGAATCCAACCGTGTGATCGATGACACGCCGCAAGTGCGACTCACGATCGGCCAGTTCCCGTTCCCAACGTTTACGCTGCGTGATGTCAATCTTGAGTACGTGACAGCCTTCGATCACCCCGTGCTCACCGACATCGGGAACATAGGTGACCTCCTTGATCAACGGCTCCTCTTGAGCCGGCAATCGCAGCGTCAACTCGAAGACGACTCTCTCTCCCTGCAAAGCTCTCGTCAAGTATGGTCGGACATCTGCATAGTTCTCCGGCCCCAATAACTCCTGGCTCGTCAGACCAACGATGTCGTCAATCTCACGCTCAAACTGTTCGGCGTAGCTGCGGTTGACGAAACGATACCGCTGCTCAGTATCGAGGTAGGCGATGAGCGCGGGTGTCGCATCGGAGATCGTCCGCAATTGCCGTTCTCGATGTTCCAGCCTTCGCTGAGCACGGACTTCGTTATGGACGTCCCGGGCACTACCGACAACACGCCGAGGAATCCCCTGTTCGTCGAAGTGAGTGGTCGCCTCGTCACGCAGCCAGCGGTATCTCCCTTCCCTGGTGCGGAGCCGATAAGTGCAGGAATAGGACGGCCTCTCCGGGGTACAACCATAGAAGGCCGCCCGCAGGCTCTCCCGATCCTCTGCATGGACGCGTGAGAAATAATCCTCGGGGTCGGACATGCCGCTGAGATCGAATTCCTTCAGCAACGGTCCGGACCGGATGACCTGGCTGGTGGTAAAATCCACTTCGAACGCATCCATCTCAGCCACTTCAAGCGAACGGCGAAGCAACTCCTCACTTTGACGAAGATCAGTGACGTCACTGAAGGTGACCACTAATCCGTCCCGTTCTCCGTCAGCCGTACGGTAGGGAAGGACCCTGCGGATGTACCACTCTCCCGATTGTGTGCAGACTGCATCTTCCGCTGGGTCCTCGATTCGAACCCCCTCCGGATCTGGGAGCCGGGGCATGTTCACCGTCAACGGATGAAGCTGTTCTAAAGGCCGTCCGACATCGGTGTCAATCAGACCGTAGATTTTCGTTGCTGCCGGGGTGAAGCTGCGGATCCGAAGGTCGTCATCGAGAAAGATCGTGGCGATCCGCGTGCTTTGTAGCAAGTTCTCCAGATCGCTGTTCGACTTGGCAAGCGCCTCGTTGCCGGCCTGAATCTCTTCCTTTGAGGTCTCAAGTTCCTCGTTTGTCGACTGCAACTCCTCGTTGATGGACCGCAGTTCCTCGTTTGAGGATTTGAGTTCCTCGTTTGAGCTTTCCAGGTCCTGTACGGCGTTCTCCAGATCATTTCGCGTGCGGTCAAGTTCCTGCTCCAAATGATCGATCATCGCCTCGGCATCGGACTCCAGTCCCGAAGCGAGAGTGCCTGTTCGATGATCCGACGGACCCAGTTCGTGGAAGACGAGCATGAAGAGATTGCCGTCGTCACCCAGTTGCGGCATGGGTTGAACGGTCAGTTCCACACGAATGGTGCTGTCGCCATCTCTGAGAGTTAGATCGTCCCGCTTGACCGTCTCAACCGATTCTCGCGACTCACTGAGTGCTGCACGCAGCCCACTTCGCAGGCCCGTCTTGGCCATCTTGACGACGTTGTTCATGAACGGCCCGTGAGGAAACTCGAAGTAACGTTCGAGGCCGGTCGAAGTGCAGATGAGATGGGCGTCCTCGTTCACAACGGCGTACCGGGGGGCAAACTCATCCAGGACAATCCGCTGAGCGACCCCATGCACATCGGTAGGTACGACATCATGAGTGACGCTTGGAGGAGCGAGTGACCTCAACGGGCTGCGACCGGTGAACAGTTCCTGCGAGCGAACCGGCCCCGGCTTGCGCTGCGAGATGCGGTGCTTTTTGTCGATCGCACGAAAGATCTCGCTGTGAGAGGAGAGGTTCTCCGACGGCCCCAGCAGCAGGTAGCCGTTCGGTTTCAACACGAAGTGAAACAGTGGAATTAACTTCTGTTGTAGATGCTGGCCCAGATAGATCAGCAGGTTGCGGCAGGAAATAAGGTCCATCTGTGAGTATGGCGGATCGCTGATGAGGTTGTGCGTCGAGAAGATGCACATGTCCCGGATCTCTTTGACGACCGTCAATTGCTTGCCCGCCCGTTTGAAGAACCGCTCCAGACGATGCTCGGTCAGTTCATTCGAGATGGAGGCCGGATAGGTTCCGGCTCGCGCGACGTTGAGGGCCCGCTCATCGATATCGGTGGCAAAGATTTGAACTTCGACGTCGCCTGAGTGTTTGTCCAATTCCTCACGCATCAACATCGCGAGCGTGTAGGCCTCCTGACCGGTTGCACACCCCGGCACCCACATGCGGATTGGCTGATCCTCTTTTCTTTGCTCGAAGAGTTGAGGAATGACGAGATTGGCCAGTGCCGAAAAAGTGTCCGAGTCACGGAAAAAGGCCGTCACACTGATCAGCAATTCACGAAAAAGAGCATGCACCTCTTCGCGATCTTGCTGCAGTCTCTTGAAGTAATCGTCGGCGCTCTTCTCACGCAGAATCTGCATGCGGCGGGAGACACGACGGATGAGCGTCTTCGACTTGTAATGGCGAAAATCATGCTCCGTGACCTCCAGTAACACATCACAGATGCGAGGGAGGACACTCTCAATGCTGTTGTGCTGAGTTTCCTCGTCCGACTTTGCATTCCGGCTTGAGAGATGGTCCAGGTAGGCGAGCAGTTCTTCTGCCATGCGTTGAGGGGGAAGAACGTAGTCAGCATGACCTGAGTCGGCTGCGCTCAGGGGCATCCCCTCGTACTTCGATGTTTCAGGCGTTTGGGCGAGTGTGAGACCACCCCGATCGCTGATCGCCTTCAGCCCCAGTGTGCCATCGCTGCCTGTGCCGGACAGCACGATGCCAACGACGGAGTGCCCTTCGATTTCTGCCAATGCCTGAAATGTGCGGTCAATAACAGCTGCTCGGCGTCGGAGATCAAGTTCCTCAACGACTGCCAGTCCCTCGTTGAATCGCACTTCACTCTGCGGTGGAACCACATAAACATGGTTGGCCTCTGGTTCGATCGCAGCCTCGGTGAGCCTCCGCACCGGGTAGGGAGAGAACCGTGCAATGACATCTGCTTGGACCTCAGAAGCATCGCCGCCAATGTGTTGCACGACCACAAATGCAGCCCCAAGGTCATTTGGGAGAGCCGCAAAGAGTTGCTCCATCGCTTCAATGCCACCCCCTGAAGATCCGATTCCCACGACTGCTCTGAGCGGGGCCGCACTTTTGGTGGCAGAGGCCGATCGGTCAGCAGTCATAGGGGATCTTCTTACCGAAAGGGGTCGCCACGGGGTTTGTCACTCGACCGCTATTCTGTCAACCCTTTGAAAGCGTCTCAAGATCTCATGAACTGCCAGTGTGCGTTTTGCACGAAAAACGCCCGGTTCCATTGAGGAAGCCGGGCGTGACGTAACTCAGGGAATCCCCCACAGCAACGATCAACGCCTGTCGTCTTCGAGTTGCTTTGCCAACTTTCGAGCCTGCTGGAGGTTTTGCTTGACTGTCGAAGTAGCTTGCTCGACGATCTGCTGGAACTGCTCATCGCCCGTGCCTTCGATCGCATTCAACTCAGCGAGCGCCCAAGTGTGAGCGCCAATCTGAAAGCCGAGGAACCCCATGTCGAATTCCTGCCCGTCGTACTGCTCAAGCATTTGCGAACTTGACTTTAGATAGTTTTCAGTCGCTTTGCGATCACACTGTAAGATGCGAGAGAGAAGTTCAGCCGCCTCGGCATGATGGTCGTCGGAGCTGCTTGTTGCAGTTGCCCCTCGGAAAGCAGCCGTGCGTTGCTCGCCCTGTTTCAGCGTGGCCATTTCGGCAATCTGCGGAGCGAAATTGCGAAGTTCCTCATTCAGTTGTTGATGGCTTTGGGCCAGCTTGTCTGCGAACTGCTGAACCTCCTGCGAAGAGGCATGCTGCCGGGCCATCTGGCTCATATGGATCGTGCTGTAATTCATCAGTATCAGCTTTCCTGCAAGATACTGAGTCAACAAGAGGTCAGTGCTGGCCTCGGCCTTGACTTGTTGCCGATCGTCCTGCCGTCGCGTCTCGCGCTCTGTCGCCTGCTGACCGATCGCAAGGGAACAAATCACGGTGGCAGCGGCCGATGCCAGATTGATGGAGTGGCTGAAGTTCATGATGACCTCCGAAAATTTGTCAGGTGAGAGTTTTGGATTTCATGTGTTACGAGAGCCAGTTTTCACTCAAGCCGTCTGCGCCGTGTGACGGCCTTCAGCGAATTCTTCGACCGCCTTGCTGCAAAAGGCCGGTAGGTCGTCTGGATTGCGACTGGTGACCAGACCTTCGTCGCAGACGCACTCCTTGTCGACCCACTCCGCGCCAGCGTTGACGAGGTCCGTCTTCACACTCGGCCACGATGTCACCTTGCGACCCTGGACCACATCGGCTTCGACCAGCATCCAGGGACCATGACAGATCGCCGCGACCGGTTTGCTCTGCTTGAAGAAGTCTCGCACGAAATCGACAGCCGTCTCATTGACTCGCAGGGCATCAGGGTTGAATACGCCGCCGGGAAGCACCAGGCCGTCGTAGTCGGACGCGCTGACTTCGTCGACAGTTCTGTCGACCGGGAACTTGTCGCCCTTTTTGTCGTGATGTACTCCCTGAATCTCACCCGTTTCGAGAGAGACGAGATGCACAGTCGCCCCCGCCTCCTGCAAGGCCTCCAATGGTTTCGTCAGTTCCACTTGTTCAACGCCATCGGTGGCAAGGATGGCGATCGTTGTTTCGTTCAGTAATTGATCAGACATCGGTTCTCCTGGTTAATCTGGTCGATTGAAAGTGATGAATGTCTCTTGCACGATGAGATGAGTGGCAAGGTCGCGAGCGAAACGGATGGACTGACGCGATCAACGTTCGAGCCAACCCCGCGCGTAATGATGTTTGTCGCACTCAGGCAGCCATCCTGCGGCACTCCTTGACACACTCACGGCACGCTTTCGCACACGTCTGACAATGATCGTGTTTGTGAGCCGCGCATTGCTCGGCACACCATTCACAGACTTCTGCACACAGTCGGCAGTATTCGGCTGCGTACTTGCTTTCTCGGGCGGACGCTTGTGCGCACAATAGGCAGATGGCGATACACTCACGGCAACAGTGCGGACAGTCGTTGTCACTCTGTTCATCAATCATGGCATGCAAACACGCTTCGCACGCAGCGGCACAGCGGTGACAGGCTTCAATACAGGCTTGATGGGTCATGGTCATCTCCTCAGTCCTGGCGTTCGTTGATGGTTTGGCGAATTGTCCTTGTGGGCTGGCAGTCGACTAACACAGCGTCAGCGAGAGGACGCGGCTACGTAATTCAATGGGCTGCTAACGTGTGGCCTCGGCAACCGGCGGTTGTTCGCTCGACCCGGCTGCTCGGGCTGGCTCTCCCTCCACGAAGCGGTTGCAGCCCCCGTTTCCCGTGATGCGAATGTTGAAGGGGAGTAGTTTTTCGTCGATACACAGACCGGCAGTGTGATGCTCGACGGCAGCATCCGGTTCAATCTGCCAC
>JAGQPX010000187.1 GCA_020426505.1 Planctomycetaceae bacterium
GGGCGATGTACTCAGCGATCGAGTCCAGGTCCGCGTCAGCCTGTCGGGACAGGCGATAACGGCTCATCGACCGTTCTGTCCGGAACCGAACAGCTGAATCACGCGGCCCTTCAACTGGTCGAATCGCCGCGAGAGTGTCGCATCGTCGTAGTCCGTGCCATCACCTTCATCCAGTTGGCGACGACCGAGGTCGATCCGCGTCAGCACGTCGGTCTGATGGCGCAGCAATTCGACGGCTGCATCCAGTGCCTGCTCGCGGTTGGTGTACTTGCCGTCAGCCACCTGGCGGTTGAGGAAGTCCTCGTTGTCGGGAGAAATGCCTTTCGTCATCTGACAATTCTATCACAGATCGATTGGATCACCAAAAACTTTGAAGAGCGTGAACGGTGGTGCAAAACCTGTGAAGAACCTCTGACCTGTCCCTCACGAGACGCGGGTTAGCGTCTCACGAATCAGAACGGCACGTCCTCGTTCGGTGCCGGTCCTTCGTAGTTTGGCGCGGAGTTGTCACCGTTGGTCCGGACTGACTGGTCGAAGATCCACGAATGGCAGCGATCCAAGACCTTGCCAACGAGCGGCAGGTCGTCGCGTCCGAAGGAGTGCGAGTCCTTCCAGTTGTCGCCGTCTTTGTAGAGACGGCTGACGGTCACGTTGTGCCGCAAGCCGTTGTCCGTCTGGTTGGCCCAGATGGCAGCCCGGATCCGGCCCAGCCGAATCTCGTGCACAGGTTTCGTTTTCGTGTCGCTTTGGTTGGCCATGAGTTGGCTCCTTGAAAGAGGACAGAAATGAGGAGTGAGTCAGCCGGTCGATGGAATGGCCATCGACCCGATCGACTTACGTGACAGTGAATTCAAGCGGTAGAATCAGTGGAGATCAGGTGTCGATCTCTTCCAGGTCTGCGTTAAAGCGTTTCGAGCCGGAGAAGTCGTCGGCTCCGACGATGTCCACCAGGAACTCGCTCAGCTCGTCGACGAAATCCGCCTGCTGCTGATGCTGGTCCCAATCAAACAGGGCCATGCCGATGCGGGCCGCATCGAGCGGTGTCGAAGCCATGATCTCACAGAACTTGACGCGGACAGTGGCGTAGCAATGCACATCGAACAGTTGCGGTGACTGCTCGGCGAGCAAGCCCTGTTCCAGGAGGACGGCTCGTGCGGCGTGATCGCTGGGATAGCGACCACACTGATCACACCGTTCGACCTTGGCATCCGGCGGGACTCGTCCGTTCTCCAGATGAGCAAGGACTCCCGGCACACCGCAGTGAAAGTATCCCGGTTCCATACAGGCGCACAGCCGGAATTTGTCGGGAACCACCGCTTTGTCCGACTCGAACAAGATGTGCCGATGCGCATCCTCATCGCTGACCGGTCCGTCGAACACCGACCAGTCGCCGTAGAACATGCCGTCGTAGTAGACGAGGTCGCCCACGATCGTCAGCACACCTCGTTCGTCTTCAAACTTGATGTCGGACTGGTAAGTCGCATGGAAGTACGGATAGGGACCGAAGATCGGTCCCGGTTCTCCCCAGTCATCCAGTTGTTCGTCCGGTCGCTCGCGACCGTGAAACAATTTCAAGTAGGGCATGGCTCGTCTCCTTCACTTTGGGTCGCGTCAAATGACTGACGCAGCAACGCCTCTGTTCGTTCTTCCTCCGCCCGGCAGACGGGACAGATCCCCAAGTAATTCTCGGATGAACCCTGGGGATAGAACTGAATCTGCGTCCAGCCGTCGGCGACGGCTTGGTCGTACGTCTCGGGTGAGTCCATGTCACACTCGATACAGGAGATCGTGAACGGCACGTCTTCCGGTCTCGGGTCATTCATAGCGTCTCCTTTCCTTGTCACAGAATTGAAAGGAGCCCGGAGCGGACGGGGCGCACACACGCCAGCCGTTCCGCCGCCGGGACTCCTCCCTGGGGATCAAGAAGCTGCATCAGAATCACCGGTCGCCTGCAAGACCTGCTCACAGACGGTCCGAGCGAACGACCGATGCAGTGGATGCTGGGGCGGAAAGTGAGTCACGATCTGCGGAGCGAATCCACCGCGACGCAACCACTCTGCCAACGTCTCGGCAGCTTCGTGAGCTGCCGGCCAGTCATCATCAATGAGAGCCTGGAGCAGCTCAGTCCACGTGGCGTTGGGATCCATGATCAGACCGCCAACGCAAGATTCATCAGCCGACCGATCTTCGTATCCAGTTCGGCCCGTTCCCCGGCATACTTCGCTCGCTGAGTCAGCTTCGTCAGTGCATCAACCAGAGCGAAGATCGTGAAGCCTCCCTGCTGCCGGGCGATCTCGATCGCATCCTTGATCAGATACTGCGGAATCTTCTCCGTCGAGAGCACCTTTGTGACGTC
>JAGQPX010000188.1 GCA_020426505.1 Planctomycetaceae bacterium
ATCAACTTAACGGAGTAGTGTTAGCAGCCCGTTGAAAAACGCGCTTGACGGGGTTGGTAGACTTCGGGCTCGTTGGTTGTCGAATCAGGAGGGGCGGCGATGGGGATGGGGCGGCGGGAGAGTGAGCGGCAGGGGATGTTGTGGGTGGCGACGAGTGACGCGTCCCGGGGGCCGCGGCATGTGTTCTATGAGAAGTTGAACTCGCTGCTGGCCGAAGCGGGATTCGACAGCTGGATCGAGGAGCTGTGCGAGCCGTTCTATGCCCAGACGGGTCGCAAGGGCATTCCGCCGGGGGTGTACTTCCGCATGCTGTTTGTGGGGTACTTCGAGGGGATTGATTCCCAGCGCGGCATCGCCTGGCGGTGCGAGGACAGCCTGTCGCTGAAGCGGTTCCTGGGCTTCGAACCGTTCGACGAGACCCCCGACCATTCGAGTCTGAGCCGCATTCGCGGGCGGCTGCCGCTGGAAGTGTTCGCGGCGGTGCATGAGTTCGTGCTGGAGGTGCTGCACGATCACCAGTTGCTTGACGGCACGCTGGTCGGTGTGGATTCCAGCACGCTGGAAGCCAACGCGGCCATGAAGTCGATCGTGAGGAAGGACACGGGCGAGGACTGGGAGGCGTACGTGCGACGGTTGGCAGCCGAGGACGGTGTGGAGATCAAGAGCAAGGCGGACCTCATTCGCTATGACAAGGACCGGAACAAACGGGGAAAGAAGAAGGTTTCGAATGAGGAGTGGGAGTCGCCGTCCGATCCGGAGGCCCGCATCGCCCGGATGAAAGACGGCCGCACGCATCTGGCGTACAAGGCGGAGCACGTCGTCGATCTGAAGACCGAGGCCATCATCGAGGCGGAGGTCTATCACGCGAACGAGGCCGACACGGCCACGCTCGTGCCGAGTCTGGAACAAGCTCAGCAGCACTTGGACAAGTCAACCGGCCTGCTGTACCACATCAAAAAGGTGGTGGCCGACACAGGCTATCATGCGGCCGAGACCTTGAAGGAGTGCCGGAGTGTGCTCGGCATTCGTGGCAAGACGTACATCCCCGAACCGCAGCGGAAGACCGAGTGGGACTGGTCGAAGCGAACGGACGCCGAGCGAAGAGCGGTCACCAACAATCGTCACCGCACACAGCGGGCATACGGCAAACGCTTGCAGAGGCGCCGCAGTGAGGTGGTCGAGAGGAGCTTCGCCCACGTGTGTGACACGGGCGGCGGCCGACGGAGCTGGCTGCGAGGGATCGAGAATGTCAGAAAGCGTCACCTGCTGGGGGCCGTCTCTCACAACCTGGGCCTGGTGCTGCGAAAGCTGCTGGGAACGGGCAAAGTGCGGCAGTTCGCGGCGTTTTGGTCGCCACGCCTGGGCCTCACGACCACCCATCACGCCTTGACGATGACCTGGCAGCGCATCCTCCGCCCCCTCCGACTCGGAAGCCCTCCGACTCCCCAACCTCAACTCCTCACCGCCTGACACCAACCTCCATCAACAAAACCCATTCTTCAACGGGCTGTTAGCAACATCCGCTCAATGAACTCCACCATTTCCTGATCGTCTCGATTCAGAAAGTCGACCATCAGCCCCTTCACCCCCCAAGACTCGTACAGGGTGAACGCATCTTCCAGTTGTTCACTGAGCGGTTTCCAATGCACCCACAATCGGATTCCTACTCCGCGCTGCTTCGCATAGTCAAGAATCTTTGGAAGCTGGATCTCATCACGTGCTCTCGTCACGTCGGCGTCGGCCGCCGGTTTCCCGTAGCCTTTGCCGGGCTGTTTGGACTGTCGATACCAGGCAAGTCCATCACCGGACACCGCGTGATAGGCAATGTTGTTGTCGGCACAGAAGTCGATGTACCGTTTGTGCCGATCGAGTGAGACCGTCGACTCCTGCGGCAACTCATGGTCCTTCTCAAAGGCTCCGTTCCACCAGTGCCATGTCGTCTTGCCAGGGCGAAGCCATTGATAGTCGCCCACGGGAGCGTCATTCAGGCATAGCAACAGATCGCTTTCCAGTAGTTCTCCGGCAACATCCCCCAGCAACACGACACGCCACGGGCTTTCGCAGGGCAAGTCGCTCGCCACACTGATATTCTTCCGATTGGCCGCTGGCGAGAGCCGACATCTGAGCATCGTTTTGTCGGCCGATGGTCTTTCCAGGCAGGCATTGGAGAAGCTGCGGACTCGGGCTTCGGTGATCGCGGCTGCGCACTTCTCGGGCCAGACCAGCAAGAGCGGCATGTCGATCAGTGTTCCAGAAGGCACGTCCGAGAAAGCCTTGCGCGAATAAGGAGATTCGTGCGAGGTCGTGAAACTGCTCAACGTGTTAAACAAAGCATTCGGGTGACCCGCGAT
Source organism: Planctomycetaceae bacterium (assembly GCA_020426505.1). GTDB lineage: Bacteria > Planctomycetota > Planctomycetia > Planctomycetales > Planctomycetaceae > JAHBXU01. The sequence continues at coordinate 2,352 of JAGQPX010000188.1, forward strand.
GTCGAATTGAGTCCATTCATCCTGAATCTCCAGATGCTGACGGGCATCCTGCTTGGGGAACCGATACCGAAAGGCAACGCCGTCATCATAGGCTCGAAGCTCAATCTCCCATGTGAGATTCAATTGTGTTCTGAGTGTGACAACGCCATAGCGACATCGGTTAACAATCTGACTGTTCTTCCCAAACTCAAATGGAAACTGCTCGTTGACTTCCCCCCGCGAGACATCGATCATCCGTGATTTAATTGCTACCCCTTCTGCAAGCACAGGGAGAATTGCCGACGAACGAATGATCTCCTGGCCATCGCGACTCACAACATACCGAGGAACCCCCTCCGTCTCCTCAGACGTGATGACCTGGATGACATTCCGCCCATCCGGCGAGCGTAACTCCGTCGTCGCAGCCTCCAAGAGACGTGGCAGGCCTAACATGGACACGACAATCATTGCGGTGTAATCGAATCGACACCGCGGTTTTCGCTTGCCAGCATCGGAGTGGATTCGAGGGATCGTGTTCACAGCGCGCTGACCTCTTTTCGGTTTAACGAAAGTCGCCCGACGACGGGCGTGGTTGGTCTCGGGGTAGATGCCTCAGGCAGCATTTTTTTGTGTCTTATCAATCAATGCACGTGACGATCACACCTGTGTCATCAACGAGCATTGCTCGCACCGTTGCGACCGACAATCCGAGGCAACGGGACGGAGCCACATGGCTTCGACAGACGGTACCAGAAATCAATCCAACTACGATTGTCGACACTGAAACTGAGTTCCGAGAAACGGTCGTTTTTCGGGAATGCATTCTCTGCTGATGACACCGATGGTGGTTTCCGTCAATTCGAGTTCCTTCAACTCGTTACGGAAATCATGATACCGTATTCTCGTTCATGGCGGGAGTTTCCGGAACCAGCGGCAGCTTGATCGGGTATGCCCGTGTCAGTACGGACGATCAGGATCTCAGTTTGCAGCTTGACGCCTTGCGACAACATGGTGTAATCGACGCGTTCATTTTCACCGACAAGGCCTCCGGTGAGAAGTCTGAGCGGCCCGGTTTGAGCCGCTGCTTTGACGTGTTGCAGAAGGGGGACGTTCTCGTCGTCTGGCGACTAGATCGGTTGGGACGTTCGCTCCGTGATCTTGTGTCGATGATCGAAAGACTGGAGACGATGGGAGTCGCATTCCGCTCATTGAGTGACGGCGTCGTCGACACGACGACCGCATCAGGACGGCTGATCTTCAATGTGTTCGGTGCCCTGGCTCAGTTTGAACGGCAGGTGATTGCCGAACGGACCAAGGCTGGATTGGCAGCGGCCCGTGCACGCGGACGATTAGGTGGACGACCACGCATTGAAGGCGATGATCCGCGTGTGATCACGGCGAAGGCATTGCATCGCGATTCGGGGAACTCGGTCAGTTACATCTGCCGCACGCTGAGAATCTCGAAGACAACGCTCTATCGCTGGCTGAATGTCTAACGGAACGGCGAGGCCTTCATCGACTCAGAAGAGATACAATTGAGACTTCGGGGTTGCTGTTTCGCTTTCGGAAACGGAAGTCGTGGGATTGCTCACGGGATCAAGATTGTCGAGTTGTTCGACCGCACCCGACGGAAGCGGCACATGGTTGACCTTGCGGATCGCGTTGCCCCAAATCTGCACGCGACCCGTTTCGTAGATGAGTCGGCGGTCATTGGGTTTGAGCGAATCGCCCCACACGACATGTCCATATCGGTTCCTCAGCGAAAGGTTAATCGAACACATGAGAACACATCTTCGATCCACATCCTGCCCAAAGAAATGCCAATGGGGTTGAATTGCGGCCGCTGCCATCAACATGCGTCCGGAGCCGCAGCAAGGGTCGGCCACGGTTCTTCGGCCATCGAGTCCCGTATCTTTCTCAGGAAGATTCATTTTGCTGACCATTTCGGCGATCGGTTCTGGCGTCATGAACTGGCCCCGTTCGCCATAGGTGATGGAGGATTGAAACAAGTCGCCCAGCACGTCGCGTCCCGATTCGCTGATATCGACCAGGGTGGCGAAAGCGGCTGCTAATGAGTCCACACCGCGTTTCCCTTTTGTCCCCTCCTTGTGCTTCTCGATGGTCTCCAGATACTCGTCATCCATCAATGGATGACCAAGAGCGGAAACGGATGCCTGCAGGAAGTCCTCGAACGCAGCGGCGCGACTGACCCCGGATCGTTGGGACACATTCTCGATGTGGCGGAAGAGTTGTTGGGTTTCTGGATACTGGAAGGACTCTTTGGACATGCAGGGGGTGGAAAGAACGTGACAACCGATCAAGGGCAGTCACCGCAATGTGGAATCAGAACAATGTTCGTTGTCGGATAGACGGCGTCTTCAAACTCACGGCGTCATCCCAATCAATCGTGACTGTTTCCATCGAGGGCGATAGGAGCAGGTCTGCTGATTGGTTGTCGCGGTCGATTGTCAGGACTTCCGCCTGATAGTCGCATCCGTCGTCCGCAATCGTGAACACATCGCCCACTCGCAATGGGGGGACTGCGTCAGCGTCATCTGGTTCAGTCAATGCCTCGCCGATTTCATCCTCGCGTTGAGTCAACTCGTCCGGTTCGATTCGCCTGAGATTGTCCTGGGAAACCTCGACTTCCTCGAAGGTGGGAATAAGCATGACGACCGCCAGATTCTCAGCGTCCTCCAGTCGGGCGATCTCTCCGAACCACGTCTCCCCATCAAGATCGAACTCAACGGCGTCTCCCGCCTCAAGCAGCATCAGTTGTGGACGTTCGCTGACATCAACAGGAACATTGTTGTGGCTCGATGCTACCGGAGACGATCGTTGCTGCTCGATGACATGCGCCACCTCCTGCCGAAGCGTCGCCAAGGCGGCGTTCAAACGGATCGTGAGTGTGATTGCATCCGCACTGTTCGTTGCTTCCCTGCCGTCATCCAGCGACTCGGTATCTGAAAGGGCTACGACCAATCGACCATTGGTGACGGCCCACTGAATTTCTTCGCGAAGTTCGCCAAGGATGTCATTGAGGACATGCAACTCACCTGAGAGGACATCGAGCCGATCGACCAACTCCTCTGTCTGTGCCGCTGCGGATGTATCCAATGAAGTCATGCGACGCCAGCATGCCATGATGATTCCGCAGAGTCACGAACCTGGGTAGGTTTCGCAGCAAGTGTTTCGCTCCCCGCATCGACGAACTCTTCGTAGCGTTCGCGCAGGACAGCCCTGAGCATGCGGACAGCATTCGTCGTGCAGCCGGACTGTTCCGCAATCTCTCTCGTTGTATGACCGGTTGCCAGCAAGTGGGCGACTTCCCGCTGGCGGGGAGTGAGCGTGTCGAGCCATGCCTGAAGATCGATGCGGATTTCGGCGGAGTGGGATGGGTTGGTCGTTCGATCTTTAGTCAAGTGATCAAACAGCCCGGTTCTTCGTGGACGATCGGAGCCCGTCGGTCGAGGATGATCGATGCTCGTCTGTGACTGAGTGAAGTGTCGTCCGACCGCCACATGTTTTACAGCGAAGGCGGCGATGCTGCCGGCTGTTCCCCGTTGCCGATACGTGGGCTGGTGCGACAATTCCCAGGCATGGCTGACGGCATCCTGCACGAGTTCCTCTCGCTGGGGATGATAGACGAACCGTTTCATGGCGATCGCCTCGGCGATCCGCAGCGTGTTGCGAGTCAGCTCGCACTCGACCTGACTGTTCTCAGGAATCGGACGCGGCCATGACCACGGGTATTCATCCGTTACTATCTCATCTTCGTTGCCGGTGCTGGCAGCCAACCTGATCGCCATGCAGGAGAGGCAGACTGCCTGCAGGAAACCTGCCTGTCAATCAGCTGTTCGGGATTCTGATCGCGAGAAGCGGATCATTCTCCGTATTGTCGGTCTACTACGGACTGAGCCTCCGTCTTTGAACTTCCATAGCGTTCCCGTGAGAGACGTCGAATCACCTCGCCTCGATGTTGCCTGTATTTCGCGGGCGGTGGTGTCGTCATTGAGAATGTGTGAGCCGTGCCATCGACCAATAGCCGGATGTAGGCGTGATAACGGGGAACTCGCATCAGGTCGGCTGGCGTCAGGCCGTTTCCCATGAGTTCGGCCAACACCTCGGCGTCACGGGGACCGACTGTCATGCACATGGTGGTGCCGCAGTTTCCCAGCACGCCTGCAAGTGTGGCCCGGTCGAGTTGTTCGAGCAGCTGCGTCGCCAAGACATAACTCGTGCGGTACTTGCGAGACTCGGCCAACGCGTCCGCCATCGTCGAGTTGCCTTCCGACAGAAATGAATGGAACTCATCAACAATTACTGATGCGTCCGGTCGTTCTGCTTCGGGCACGTTGGCCCGGCTCATGGCGGCCAGTTGCAGACTCGACAGCAACAGCGATCCCAGCAGCGTCGACGCCTCGTTCCCGACAGTCCCCTTGGACAGATTGCAGAGCAGGATCTGCGAGCGGTCGAGGACGGTTCGCAGGTCGATCCCCTTCTCTGTCGATCCGAGTATTAGTTGCAACCTGCGGTTGCTGGTGAAGGCCCCCAGCTTGTTCTGCAATGAAGCCACGTACTGTGTGCGATCTCTGTCCGACCAACGGTTGAACTCGGCCCGCCAGAACTCTTTGACTGCCGGGTTGTCGACGTGGGATGTCATCGTCTTGCGGTAGTTGACATCGGCCAGCAATCGCTGGACGGAAATGAGCGTCGCCTCGGGCCTGCCGACCAGTGTCAGGAGGCAATTGCGGAAGATGTGCAGCAAACGTGGGGCGGTTGCTTCATCGAAGCCGAACACCTTCTTGAAGGCGGTCGTAACCCCGTCAGCGACGAGGGTGGGATCGCTGCCTGGAGGCCCTCGAAGGGGGTTGAAGCTGATCGGGAATTGATCGTCTGAAGCATCGAACAGGATCACGTCGTTCGTGCGACGCCTGGGGATGTGATCGAGCAGCTCCTCGACCAGTTGTCCGTGTGGATCGATGAGCACGACTCCCCTGTCTTGTTCGATCTGTTGCATGACGATGTTCTGCAGGAAGGTGGACTTTCCGCTTCCGGTTTGGCCGGCAACGAAGACATGTCGACGTAGATCAGCAGTGCGAATGCCAAACTGTGTCCGCTGTTCGCGAAAGGCCACACGCCCGAGTGTCGTCACTCCCCGCTCCGTCTCTTTTGAGGGGAGCCAGACCGGCGGTTCAAGTTCCTTGAACGCCGACTTTCGCAATCGCGAGACGCTAGAGGCCGTCATAGTGGGCGGGTGCCAGACGGTCGCGAGCTGATCGGGCGTCATCAGACTGCCGCGTCGTGGAAGCCTGCGTGAACGTGTCGTGACGCCTTCGTGAACGATGGTTGCCTCGCCCTGTGTAAACTGCCCGAATGCAGCAGCGATCTCCAGAAGTCTTCGTTTGGCAATCACCTCGACCCCCTTCGGTGCGGTGCAATGCACAACGAAGTGACACTCGTAGAGTGTCTCAGGGAAAGCATCAGCAGGCGTTCGCTGCACAGATTGTTTGCGTGACATCAGACCGATCGCTCGACCCGCCAAACGGACAATCAGCCTTCGGTCGCACGCCAATCGCAGGTACCGTCTCCGCCACTCCTCAGACGGAAACCGTCGACCGAGTTTCTCCAGGATCCGTCGAGACTGCCGCTGACGATTCTGCGTCGCTGGACGAATGGCGGTCTCGATGACACACCGCATCTTGCCAGCACGGCCCGTACGGACAGCCGCCAGCAGGGCTGTGATTGGATCGGCTAGTTCCCGCTCCGGATCATCGAGAAACGATGGGTATGTGCGGATTGGCAGGACGTCCGCCACGCGGTGCAATTCGAGCGACCATGTGGACGAGTCCTCTGAGGGATGATCCGATGCGGCGAAGTCCGTTTGCAGGCCTGGATAGGCATCTCGCAGTTGGCGAATCACGACGGATGAGAGTTCGTCAGTACATTCGATGCCGAGACCCACCTCGCCGTCGATTGACTGGATACGGAGCGTCAATGGATGACGACGCCGGATGATCCGGTGCAGGTTTCGCAGCAGTGACTCGGCATGCACCGGTCCACGGGTATTGTCCGATGAGGAACGTAGGAGAATCAGCATGGATTGTTACAGATTGCACCCGCCCCCTTCGGCGTGTCCGAAACAGGCATTGCCACTTCGAGGGCGGGGCCTCTTGTGGCCTCACTCCCGCGAAGGGCCGGCCCGGTCCCGGAACGGTCGAGGGGGTTTGGCTCGACGCCGTCAGCACGATTGCAGAGATGCCAGCCCTGGCAACCGTCCTCACGGATGTTGGGCAGAGGACCGGACTGCACGCACGATCACGGACATGGCCTGTTCAGGAAAGGGCCTCCCAAGAGGACGGGCAGTCTAACATGGAGCGGTGGTGAACGTCAGTGAAGTTCGCTGAGATTTGGCACGCGGACGAACCTGCGGCACGAGCGACAGCTTGAGTCCGCGATGATCGCGAAGGATGGGACGACGGAGCGGGTTCTCGCACGACAGAAACTCAGTCAGACCGGCACCGACAAACACGCGTCGTTGACGATTGTTCTGAATGAGGGCGGCCAGATCGAGGATGTGATTGAGGCGTGCTGTCGAGCGGGTCGTGATGAACAGCACGACATACCGGGACGGATCATTGGCCGCGTATCGGGATTGATGCAGGTCGTATCCCCGTAACTTCCGTTCGATCGATTCGGTCTCCGCCTTCGATCGGACGGACTCGGTGCTATTATCCACTTCCACCAGGAAGTTGAACGGCTGACCGTCATGCACAATCTGAAAGGCACAATCGGGATACAACGTGAATTCCCCCGCCTCGATCTTCGTCGCATTCTCGCGGGCAAAGTGACGCAACTGACTCCCCTCTCGATACACGGCGACCAGCAGATGCACCAGAAAGTCTCCGATCGCCTGCGTGTGGGGGTGATGGCCGGGAGCGATCGCCTCGAAGTACCGCCGGGTCGGCACGACGGCGTCCTCTCCATGAAGCAACCGATAGCCACCCCGCGTCAGTTTCCAGTAGTGCGGTGAACCGCCGCGTGCGGCTGTCGCATACGGCCAGTCCTGAATGAACCCAGCCTCCCTCAGCTGACGCAGCCGACGTCTCAGTAATCTCACGTCAGTGAACGCCTCGACGAACGTCTCACTCAACTTGAGCAGCTGCTCGGCCGTCAACGGGTGCCGGTCGATCGCTGTGAACAGGTCGAGGTCGCGGGGAGTGATCTGCCGGCGGATGTTTCTGTTTGGCATACAGTCGGCAGCAATGTACCGTGGTTCGGCATAACTTCCACTTGCGTGAACGGTCCAAATCGTGGCTACATCACAGGCGTCGACGAACTGATCGAGCGAACAAGCGTCGAGCAGGTGCTGACGCACTACGGACGTCCGTTGCCGGATCAGACAACCGGCGAACACCGGATGCCGTGTGTCTTTGATGAATCGTGCATCGACAGTACCTACGGCACGTTGACTGTCAATCTGAGCGATCCTGCTCATCGCATCTACTGTCATTCCTGCGGCGTGCGTGGGAATCTGCTGACATTGATTCATGGCTTGCAGTATCACACCCCGCCATCGGGCGGACGTCTGCGGGGTGATGAGTTCAAATCAGCCGTCACCGTCCTGAGATCGATCAACGGCAACACCGACGACTCACCTCCTCCACGCCAACCTCAATCATCCGCTCCAGCGGCAGACCACACAAATACCTCACCCGCCGACCCACCGCCCGAAAACATTCCGCTGAAGGATCAGGAGAAGACACTGGCACTCGTGAATCTGTGGGAAGACTGCATTATGGACGTCGCTGAGATGTCACCACCAGCAGCCGCCTACTTCCGGCAACGGCCCTGGCTGACTCCCGACGTCTGCCGTAAATGGAAGATGGGCTACCTGCCGCGTGACGAACGGAGTCTGATGCGGGGTATGATCGTCTATGCTCACCAGAATGAAGCGGGCGATATCCTCAGCTACTCCGGCCGCAACATTCGCTTCGACGAACAATGGCAGCAGTGGCTGGCTGACGGACGTCCGGAGAAGAAACGTCCCATCAAACACAAGTACGTGAAGGGGTATCACAAGGGTCTGCAACTCTACGGGGAGCAAGCCGACCGGCTTGCCGATCGTCGTTTGAAGGAATCGCTGGGAAAACTCGGTTTGGTGGTCGTCGAGGGTCAGAACGATGTCATCAGACTTGATTGCCTTGGTGTGGCTGCTGTCGGTCTCTGCTCGAACAAAGCATCAGATGAGCAGATTGACAAACTGGAGAGAATCGCCAGACAAGCCGCCCAGGGACGCGTCGTGCTGATACCAGACAACGACGCGGAGGGTGAAGCTGGTTTCAAAGAGTTGCTGTGGTCGCTCGCTTCGCGGGGGCTGACCGTTCGTCTCGGCTGGTCCCGTCAATCACACAGCGGACAGTTCGACGGCCAGCAACCGGAGCATCTCACCGATGAGCAATGGAATGAGTCCATCCTTCCTCTTTTGAGGTGAACCGGGACGTGCCTCCGGCACGATGTGTCTGGATGGACGTCTATTGCGTTCTGAGCCGCGTCTGGAAATGTGTGCCTCCCTCTCCCGTCCGGATGACCAAATACTTCTCACACGTCCAGCAATGACCACTGCGGGGAAGTGGCGAGCGGAGTTGACGACCACTCGGTCGTCAGCGGTGCCGCCTTTGGCGGAGTGAGCGGAGTGCGGCACAAGCGTCGCGCCCGTCAAGGGCAGCGACCCCCGACACGAAGCAGCCACTCCGCTGGCGTCGTCGCAGGGTCGGGGGTCGCGGGCCGTCAGCCTCGCGACGCGGTGCCCTCATCGAGGGGAACTCTTTCGCTTCGCGAAGCCGAAAACTTGTTCGTCTCCGACGATCCGGGGAGTGATCCCTTGAACGTCCCCTGCGGGGATCACTTTACACACCTTCCCATGTGTCGGCCTGTTGAGTTCCTTTTGAGGAGTCCTGCTGAGAGATTGCAACCATGCGGTTGACGATGATTCCCCTTCTCTAATTTTTCCTTCCAGCAGCGGACTCCGTCCGCCTTTTGTTTCAAGAATAACTTTGTAACACCCCTTTGGCGTATGTGCGGAATGAAGATGAATTCCGTCATCGAGGCAGAATCATGGATGGAATCGCGTGATGACATCGAAAAAAGGTGACGCCAACTCCACCAAATCCGTCAAAAAGGTGACGGATTCTCCACCAGTTGACGGAGGGAAAACGTGACGCAATCTCCACCGATCAGCCCAAAAGATCACCCGATTGCGACCAGTTTTCTGATGACGATCGCCCTCGGCGGTACTTGTTGAGGAAGTGCAGCCGCGTCTGATATGCAGCGATCTCGCGGGCTTCACGGTCGTCCTTCCCAGCCTCCATCAGTTCCCGCGAGAGTTTCTGCATGACCCGTTCAAAGGCATCCTTCACTTCGGTTTTCAGATACTCATCGAACTCGACCTGTTCCCGGTCCTCCGTCTGGATCGTCTGCTTAGCTCGCTCCTGCTCCCACTCAGCCTGCCGTTGCTGCTTCTGCAAGTCATGCCACCAATCGGGCGGTGTCGTCTCCCGTTTCGCGGCCTTCTGAATGTAATACTGGAAGTAGGCGGGTGGAGATGTCTGAATCAGTCCCCTCTCCTGGGCGGCCAGCGTGATATCGGCCCACTGCTCGATCAGCTTGACCGGATGCTTTTGCAAGAGACGAGCAATCGTGCCCTTGTCGAATCCAATGCTGACCAAGGGGTCATAGAGCGGTGAGTCCTCCACAGAAGATGTACGTGATACCGATTGCCGATCGAATCCGTCACCCCGATACAGTTGCAGCATGTGCAGTCCTTTCTGTCGCTTGGCAAAGCAGTCCTGCACCCGGCTCTGGCCCAGCCCCATCTGCACAATCTGGTGATCGAGCAGTTCCTCCACACAACGGCCCAGCTTGCGTTTGATCGACTTGGTCTCCAGTGACGGAGAGAAACCCAACACGTCGATTCCCAGATGCCGGATCTCCATCGCCGGTGAGTGATCGTTCCGCCAGAAGATCTTTTTTAGCAGCAGATACAACCGGCGGGCAGCGGGTGATAACTCACGATAGGTGCCCATGTCGAACCGCATCGAGCCGCGATTCGCCCGGCACAGGTCGAAAAAGATGGCGTCCCACGCGAAGTGCCATGCTCGTGATGATGCCTTTTCACTCGGCAGGCTGTAGTTGAGAAAGCCGAAGCTCACGTCCCGATGTTCGCCCCGCACAGGATCGTAGAAGGCCGTGTTCTCGTAACGGGTGCCGGCCAGTCGCCGTATCCCCTGCCGAAACTGCTCAAACTCGAATCCCCCTTTCTTCTGAGTGTCGATGATGCCAAGTTGCCGCAGAATCCAGTACGGCGTCGCCATGAACTCGGATTTCGGCTCCGGCTGCGAGAGGGCCAATCCAATCAATCCCCAGAGATACAACTCATCGGCAGCCGTCATGCCGTGAACCGACGCGACCTTCACCGTCGCCTTGCGGCGATTGCGATGGCGATCGGTGAACTGATATTTGGTGTTGTGGGAGAATCCACTTCCGAGTGATTGTCGGGCATCAAGTGGGCAGAGGGCATGTTCAATCAGCGACAGTTGACCGACACCAACGGACGAAACGTTCGGATGTTGATTGTGTGGCCGTTGAACGGTGGGTCGTGTTTCCAGGCGAGAAGTCGGTTACGAATTGAATAGTCGTTTGAAGAATCGGTTCGACGACGATTTCTTTTCCGGTTTTTCAGTTCCCCTTATCGCTTGCTGCTGTTGAGGTTCGACAGTCACTGTCCCCTCCTCGCTCTCTGCTTTCGGTCCTGCGATCGCCAGCCGTTGCTGAAAGTCTTTGAGCAGAATGTTCGTCTCCCGTTGTCGTTCCTGGAAGTTGGCAATCTGCCGGTTCTTCTCGTCCAGTTCCGACTTGAGCAGCTGATTGCTGTCCTTCAACAAATCCACCAATGCGGAGACGTCGGACTTCTCAGCGGTCGTTTCCTCCGGCTCGGTCTCCTGCTCGGGGAAGGCCCGCAATAAGAGTTCCTCACTGAGCTTGTACGCATACTGCACACCGTCCGCCTCGAAGCGTTGAATTTCTTCGTCGGTCGGCTGGATGTGCTCCCGATCAGAATGACTCTTTTCGTCCAGAATCGAATGCACGAACCGCCGGATCGTGCTCGTGGACTTGCCTGACCGTTTGGCCGCTTGAGAGATGGTGAGAAAGGCATCCATGCAGAGTGGGGGAGTGACGCAGCCAGCATAGACCAGCATGAACGTCTTGTGAAGACCCCTCCAACCCCTCCTTCGCTGCCCCGTCACGAACGCAATCAGCACTCGTTCATGGATAAGCCCATGCCCGTTCATTCAGTTTCCAAGCGGCATCATCCGATAGTGATGACACCATCACGAAGGTTGTCCGAAGTCCTTCGGAGCGTTCACGACCTGCGGAAACTACACGAGCAGAGAACGCCCACGAAAGGGGAGTGCAACAGCACCATCATGAAGGCTGCACGACGCTATCATGACTGACGTCATTCGTCGTCCAATAACTTTCAAAGCGGCTTTCTCAGGAGTGCATGACGTCATCGCGATACCTCCACGCGGCACCCTCAGCGTCCAGACTGAAATGAAACCGACAGGGGATCATGGAGTCGGAAATCGGCTCGTCACCTCCGCCGGACTGTGGTAAAATAACCGTATGGTCTACGAATTGGATCTTCCCGACGAGATTGAGGACAGGCTGCTCGCCCTTGCTGCAGCGAACGAGATGGAGGTAGAGCAACTAATCCACATTGCCGTTGTCCAATTCGTACAGACGGAGATCCTTCGTCAAGAGAAAATCGGATGGCAATTCGATCCATCGTTTGAGCTGACCGCGACATCAGCACCGGTTGATCTCCCATTGCTGGGAAGGCGCCTGCCGGTGTCAGTCAAGGTACATGCGGAGTCCCGTCTTCGACCTGATCCCATCATGTTTGACGACGGTACCGAACGACGTCGTAGCATTATATGACAACGCGACCTTTGGAAGACCACTCATCGATCAGTTGATGGCCGGAAGGGGGGAGTGTCTGGCATCCGAAGTTGCGAGCCGATACTCGCGACTCTGAGCGGACGAGGGCGTTCACTGTGCATTGGGGAAGACACCTTCCTCGATCAGAAACTCTCGGAAGCCGACTCGGTGAGGAAGATTGATACTCAGCACATCCACCGTCACACGACCAATCGCTGCCAATCCGACGAGGATGGCTCCGTTCCATCGATAATGAGTCTGCCAGTCGTCACGGCGAGGATGAAACAATCTCACGGGAGTATTCGGATCGCCTTCCTGGTCGATTCCGGAGATGTCACTCTGCTTCTGATTGTTACAGGCAAAGCAGGCCCAGGCGAGGTTATCTGGTTCTGTCGGACCATGATGCTTGCGGGCGATGATGTGATCCATGTGATACGGCAGTGGATCGAACTCGTCCGGCACACGGCAGTATTCACAAACGCCTTCGGCCCGGTCCCGAATGTGTTGTTGCAGCGAGCGATCCATGCATCACGCGGCGGAAGGAGAGTCCTTGAGCGACAGGCGGGCCTTCGACTGCATGAGGGCCAGCATGTGCCCAATTCGTTCGTAGGTGTCCGCGACTTCCTGCTCATCTGGAGTGATGGTGCCGGCGTTCGCTTTATCGAGCAGGACATGCATCGTCGCCTCATCATCCGCTGAAAATCGCATGGCGAGAATCGACCGAGCGGCTTCCTCCGAGAGAGTGGGAGTCTCCGGATCGACGAGGCGAGAAAGAATTGTGGCTTCGGTTTCAGACATATGCCTATTTTACCATAGATCGTCAAGCCAAGCGAGTTTTGCAATGGAAGAAGTTGTGGACCTTCGCGGAAAGGTAGAATCGCTTCGACAGGAAGACCGAGACAGTCCACGATTGGATCATGCAGGGATTCATAGCATCAGTGGCCCCAGAGACTCACGTTTTCTCGTTAGATCGAACTCAAAAGACCACCTCGATGAATCTCTTGCCATATGCGTTCGTTGCTTCGGATCGCGACTGCTGTTCAAATGACGTGTTGATTGAGAACGATGCACATGGAATCGTGGTCGATCGATAAACATGGTCGCTAACAACACATCAACATGCTTCTACAAATGGCGAATGTCAATCGAGTAAACTTTCAACGGACGAATCGACAGTAACACCCGCACCCATGAGGATGACATGTACTCGACATCTTGTCCCAATTGTTCCGCCGAATTGGACGTCGACGAGTCACTTGTTGGCAGACAGTGTCTGTGTCCATCGTGCCGAACGCGATTTCGACTTTCTGAAAGTGATGCCATACATGAGCAGGAAGGAGATTCGTTTCCCGTCTGGTTACGACTGTTCTGCGGTGGTGTAGGAGTTGCGCTCCTTGGACTGCTTGTGATGGCTACAATCGGTCCTGTCGCTGCGGGATTCATGGTACTGATCACGGGTGTTATTTCGATTGTAATCTGGCAATGGCAGCGGATACCCGAGTTAGTGGACATCGCAATGAAGGCATTGCGTTCGGCTAAGGAGGCCCGAGAATTATCAAAACAATCCGACACAAGAGCGAGATCGGAGACGCCTGACAAACAAGTCCGTTCTACGCGGAGTCGGGTGCCGCCGAAACGTCGCCCGAGTGGTGCTGTCAATTCATCATCGCAAAGCGTGACTGATCCAATCAATCACAGCGATCTGGTCGAGATTCAATCCCCAAGTCGTGTTGACCCGCAAACCCACCAACGACAGAAGGCGAATCAGTTTTCCAATTGGGTTAAGGGTGTCTCAGCGAGCGACATTGAATTCTACAGTGCCGGTCAGACAATCAAGGTTCATGGTCGAACGATCGACAATCCGTTGTTGTACAAAGTCGAGGGGCAGCTACGGGAGCCATTTGATGCTTCTCTCATTGAGACGGCTCTGCCAGTCGCTCAGAAGGCTCGCGGTGCTGAAGGACTGCCATATTGGCCGAGCTATCGAGGCTGCACTCCTCGTCAACGATGTCGGTATTTGAATTGGTTGCAGGGAGGACGGTCGAATCCAGACATCGAACTGGGATACGTCTTCATTCATTTCTACGGCATGGAGCGACGAGTCATTCTCGATCGCAAGGACCATGAACCAATTGTTGAGGAGATTCTGAGACTGCTCGCTCTCTATGGACACTCACGATCATTTCAGAGGTACGCAGGGAGCTTGCTGTGGGTTGCGTTGCTGACTGCCCCCATGGCCGACGAGTGGCCGGATGAGACACTCGAAGCGGCGATGGAAGCGACCGCGTACTGGGACGACGACAACCTTGCCGCGATGCTGGCGTTGTATCATGGACGAGGCGGGCATCTCCCCGTTCGCGCGGCGCTGATTGTCGCCCAGCATGATCCACGCTCACCGCGCAGTGTCGTCATCAATCGTCAACGTGAGCATTTTGAAGAACTGTTCTATCGACGTTTCGCCGAGATGTCTGACAAAGGGTTGTCACTCCGGACCGCGAAGCGTGAATACCGTCTCCAATATCGTCCGGCCAGCCAATCGCTGATGGAGCATCAGGGGCGGCATGCCTCGATTGACATCACGTTCCCCAACGTCCTCGGAATACCATCGCAATTCAAACCCTTGCTCGAAATCTGGTCGTCAACCATCGATGACCTGCGAGGTTTCGACCGTGCGATGAAGAAATCTGATGGTCAATCAATGACTGCGGAGATGTATGAGGCGTTGCCGGAGGAACTCCGCGTTGATGATCACCCAGACTTCGACGTCTGGTATGATACCATCCAGAAGCATGCCGATGATGAGGGCTGGGCCCTTGTTCCGGCGGGCGATCTGGCACGCTTACGAGGGGTGAGTGAACGCTCACGCTTGACAAAGAAGCAATCTGAGGATTTGGCTGCGACGGCAGCGTACATGGATCTCTGCATCGAACCTGACGCTCGCGAGAGCGGCCAGTCGTATCGTTGGAACGAGTTCGTCAGCGTCTTTCCTCGTGAGGAGGATGGACCGGAGAATCTCAAGTCGTATCACGCAGCCTCGATCTTGCTTCGTCTGGGAATGACGATCGCTACGGCAGACGGCGATTTGGACGAGTCTGAACAAGAATTCATCACACGTCATCTGGAGGAGCAATTTGATCTCACGCCACAAGAATCGGTACGCCTTGAACATCTGGCTCACCTCCTGTCGCACTCATCCACGAATGACGCGAAGCTGGCAAAGAAGTTACGCGAGCTTCCAGAGAACGAGCGACAAATCGTAGGTCACTTCCTGATTGGAATCGCGGCAACAGACGGCATCATCACACGTGATGAAGTGATGACCCTGCGAAAGCTCTTTAAGAGCCTCAACTTGCCTCTTGGGAGCATCGACGAGCTGACCGTTGGTAAGGTGCAAGTGGCCGGGAGGGATCAGGATGCAACAGGGGAACTCGTGTTGGATCAGGACGCTATCCAGCGCATTATGCGTGAAACCGCTCAGGTCGCTGACTTCTTGCAGTCAGTGATGGTCGATGAAGAGGACGAGCCTTTACCGTCCAAGAATGTCTCGGAAGAACCGGAAGCGGCTGAGAACAAACATCGCACCATTCCGGACGGAACGGTCCCGGAAGCATGTACGTTGCATGAAGAATCGACACATCAGTCGTTTCCAGGGTTGGATCGACGGTATCATGGGTTTCTCAATGCCCTACTCACTCAAGACGATTGGGAGCGTGAAGACTTGGAATCGTTGGCAAGATCGCATCGTTTGATGGCTGGGGCGTGCATCGAAGCCGTCAACGAATGGTCACTCGATGCGCTCGGCGATTGGTTGATCGACGATGCCGCTGATCCGATTCACATCGAACAGGCATTGATCACCTCTCTGAAGTAGAAGACGTTCCAATCAACCATGAGAGTACCAGAGCAATTGAGGGAGTCCTGATGATCCGTCCCAGAGAGCGAAACGCCATCATCCAGTCACTGGCCGCTGGAGTGGTTCCTTCCGTCGGCCTGCAGCATATTCAAGTGGGACGCAAGGACGAAGTTGAGGCGGTTGTCCAAGATCTGCAGATGGTCGAGGAAGGTGCATCAGCAATTCGGTTTGTGGTCGGGCGATTTGGAAGCGGCAAGACCTTTTTCCTGAACCTTGTCCGGAATGTGGCCCTCAAACGAAAATTCGTCGTTCTTCAAGCTGACATCACAACAGAGCGACGTTTGCAGGGAAGTGGCGGTCAACCACGTTCCCTGTTTGCCGAACTGATGAAGAATCTCGCGACTGCCTCACGCCCGGAGGGAGGGGCATTACCGAACCTCATCGAGCGTTGGGTTGGTGACATTGAGTATTCCATCACAGGAGGAGGCGGGACAGACGACGACATCGCAATGGAAATTGGTCGTCAGCTGGAGCCGGTCCGTGAATTGGTCAGCGGGTATGATTTCACACGGGTCTTGACGAAGTATTTCGAGGGGCATCACACGGGAAACGATGCTCTCAAGCAGTCGGCCTTACGATGGCTTCGTGCAGAATACTCGACGAAGACAGAAGCCCGTCAGGACTTGGGAGTGCGGTCAATCATCGATGACTCTGACTTCTATGATGCCCTGAAACTGCTGGCGGCGTTTGTCGGCATCGCTGGCTATCGCGGTTTACTTGTCAGTCTGGACGAGTTGGTCGTCCTGTCACACAGACTGAACAACACACAAGCCCGGAACAACAATTATGAAGCGATCCTGCGAATTCTGAATGACTGCCTGCAGGGACAAACTCAGGGACTCGCCTTCCTGTTTGCGGGGACGGATGATTGTCTGGAAGACCGTCGTCGCGGCCTCTTCAGCTACGAAGCACTGGCCACTCGATTGGCTCCGAACCGATTTGCGAAAGATGGACAGCAGGATCTCTCCGGGCCAGTCATCAAATTAGACAGTCTCAGTCCAGAGGATTGTTTCGTTCTGCTCAGCAACATCCGTTCGGTGTTCGCGAATGGGAGTTCGGAAGATCATTTGATTCCTGATGAGGGAATCGCGCTGTACCTTCAGGCCTGCCACGAGCGAATGGGGGCGGCCTACTTTCAAACGCCGAGAGATACGGTGAAAGATTTCACAGGACTTCTCAAGGTTCTGGAACAGAATCCACAATCGGATTGGCAGTCGCTTCTGGGACAACAGACCGCCGCATCTGACAAGGAAGCCGAACAAGGCACGTCGATACAGAAGAACACCGAAGGGCTGTCGGAGTTCCGGCTGTGACTGTCCATCACGAATATCGCCTGCTCGCGGAGCCAATTCAGCGAGTCTTGTGGGATCTCAAGTGGGATAAACTGCGGCCAATCCAACGAGAAGCGATCAAGGTCATTCTCGGATCAGACAATGACCTGATTATTTCCGCCCAGACAGCTGCAGGGAAGACGGAAGCCGCATTCCTGCCAATCCTGTCCTCCATTTCGGCAAATCCCCATGCGTCTGTGCGTGCGATCTATGTCGGTCCACTGAAAGCGCTGATCAACGACCAGTTTCGACGTCTCGAAGAATTGTGCGAACATGCGGAAATCCCGGTTCATCGATGGCACGGAGACGTCTCCTCCCAACAAAAGCATCGCCTGCTGAAATCCCCCTCCGGCGTCTTGCTGATCACGCCTGAGTCCTTGGAAGCTCTGTTCGTCCTTCGATCAAATGCCCTTCAGACCCTGTTCCACAGTCTGACAGATGTTGTGATTGATGAACTCCATGCGATGGAAGGAAACGAGCGGGGCAATCAACTGCGCAGTTTGCTCTTCAGACTGGAAAGGTACTGTACCGCAAAGCCACGATTGGTCGCCCTTTCTGCCACACTGGGCGATGCAACGCGAACAGCAGAGTGGATGCGCCCATTTGGCCCAGAGGATGTGAGGTTGATCCAAGGCGATCAGTCACAGAAATCGATCAGGTATGGCTTGTTCGCCTACCGCAAGCCGATGACTCGGCGTTCGACGGATCAGAATGACGAGTCATACTCGACACGCGACGACGCACCACCAATGAAGATGTCAGAGGAACTGTTCAACGCCTTCTGTCACAACACGAATCTTATTTTCGCCAATTCCAAAGCAGATGTTGAATGGTATAGCGATG
>JAGQPX010000189.1 GCA_020426505.1 Planctomycetaceae bacterium
GCACCAACGACCTCACGCAGACGACTCTCGGCATCAGCCGCGATGACTACAAGGGGTTCATCACCGACTATCTGGAGAAGGACATCATGCCCGCTGACCCGTTCCAGACGGTCGACACCGTCGGTGTTGGCAAGCTCATGAAGATGGGCGTCGAAGGGGGACGCAGCACCCGCAGCGACCTCAAGATCGGCATCTGTGGCGAACACGGCGGCGATCCGAAGTCGGTCTACTTCTGTCACGAGATCGGCCTCAACTACGTCAGCTGCTCACCCCGCCGTATCCCGATCGCCCGCCTGGCAGCGGCACAAGCAGCACTGAGTCGCTGAGCGAATCGAGAGCCTCGCCTAGGCTGATTTTTCCCGCAATCATACACGCGCACGTCCGCTGACGTGCGCGTGTGTTTGTTGATCGGCGGAGAGGAATCTCGTTGCTGATCGACATCTGCAAGCATCGTCTGGTTTTTCGCGGACTGAGTGGTGTAAACTGAAGGCCCGCCGAGACGGCGATCGTGAGCGCATGGGATGTGCTTTCTGATTCGTCCCGCCCTCAAAACTCGACTCATCCAGAGGCAACGACGTCACTCCATGAAGTCAGTCCCGCGATTCCTGATAGTGTGTGTCTTTGCCTTGCTCGCATCCGTGTGCACCGCAGCGGACCCGTCGGCTGAACAAGTTGCGTTCTTCGAGAGCGAAGTCCGGCCGATTCTCGTCAACCGGTGTTACGACTGTCACAGCGAAGACTCCGTGGAAAGTGAATTGCGCGTTGACTCGTTGGGCGAGTTGCTCGAGGGGGGCACGCGCGGGCCGGCCATCGTGCCCGGTGAGCCGAAACAGAGTCTGCTGATCAGCGCGGTCGAGCATTCCGGCCAGCTGTACATGCCTCCCAAGGACAAGCTGCCGCGAGCGGAGATCGCAGCCCTCACGAAGTGGATCGCCGACGGTGCCGTCTGGCCCGGTAGCGAGTCCGTCAAGCCGCGCGAGGCACGTGACCCGTCCGGTCCGCTGTTCACCGATGAGGACCGCAACTTCTGGGCGTTTCAGACTCCCGTGCTACACGAGCTTCCATCGGTGAGTGATGACGGATGGATTCGCAGTCCGATCGATGCGCTCGTGCTGAGTCGACTCGATGAAGCCGGTCTGTCGCCCGCGCCCCCTGCGGACAATCGGACCCTCATCCGACGTGCGACGTTCGACCTCATCGGACTTCCGCCGACGCCGGAGGAAGTGGAAGCGTTCCTCGCTGACGACTCGGACGAGGCGTTTGCTCGTGTGATCGAACGGCTGCTCGCCTCGCCGCAGTACGGAGTCCGCTGGGGACGTCACTGGCTCGACATCGCCCGCTACGCCGACTCGAACGGACTCGACGAGAATCTCGCCTATGCGAATGCCTATCGGTATCGCGATTACGTCGTTTCGGCCTTCAACAGCGACAAGCCTTACGATCGCTTCGTGCAGGAGCAGATCGCAGGCGACCTGTTACCAACCGAGACCGACGAAGCGCGGCTGGATGCGATCGCCGCCACCGGGTTCCTCTGTATCGGGGCCAAGATGCTTGCGGAGGACGACCCGATGAAGATGCAGATGGACATCATCGATGAACAGGTCGACACGATCGGTCGGGCGTTCATGGGCCTGACGTTCGGTTGC
Organism: Planctomycetaceae bacterium; assembly: GCA_020426505.1. Classification (GTDB taxonomy): domain Bacteria; phylum Planctomycetota; class Planctomycetia; order Planctomycetales; family Planctomycetaceae; genus JAHBXU01. The sequence continues at coordinate 1,647 of JAGQPX010000189.1, forward strand.
GCCCGCTGCCACGATCACAAGTTCGATCCGATTCCGATAGCCGACTACTACTCTCTCGCAGGGATCTTCAAGAGCACCAAAACGATGGAGAACTTCAACGTCGTCGCCCGTTGGCAGGAACGACCGTTGGCGACCGCTGATCAAGAAAGCGAGTTTCAGGCGATCGAGGCTTCCATCGCGTCGCAGAAGACACTTCTCAACGAACTCGTCAGCAACGCGAACGAGCAACTGCTGACCGAGGCACGTCAACATGTCGGCACATACCTTCTGGCTGCAGAGCGTCAGAGACGGCTCGAACAGATGGTCGCCGATGCGGCGGAACTGGATGAAGTGGCGGGCACTAAGTCTACCGGAGGCATTGTGCAAGAGGCGGAGGACTTCGCGCACGGCAACGTACTCACGGACCGGTCGAGTTATGGCAAGGACATCGGCGTCATTCTCAACAAGGGTGAGTTGCCGAACTTCGCCGCATACGAAATCGAGATTCCGATAACAGCCGACTATCAACTCGCCTTACGATACGCCGCGGCTCAAGCGCGCCCGTGTCGACTGAGCATCAACGGCGAGGTCGTCAAACCCGACGCTGCCTCGCAGGTGACCGGTAGCTGGAACCCGGACACACAACGCTGGCACTCCGAAGGTGTCTACCGCTTGCAGGCCGGCAAGAACAACATCCGCCTGCACTGTGACGGTCCGTTCCCTCATTTCGACAAACTGCTGCTGAAGCCGCTTGACGACGATGACCTTCCAGCCCTGTGGATCGACGCCGATGGTGACAAAGAGGCCTATACACCTCGTCCCACGTTTGTGCAGCAGTGGGTCAACTTTCTGGCAGAACAGACAGACGATGCGATGTCACCATTCGCCGCATGGCAGACGCTGGCCACGACCGGCGATCTTCCCGTCACAGCAGACGAGCCGCAGCCGAAAACACTCACCGAACTGGCCGAGCGATATCAGAGGGTGTCCCGCGGAGTCGAACAGGCGTGGCAGGAGTATCGTCAGACTGAAGAGGGCAAAGCCGCGACCTCGCTTCCCGACGGGGAGCAGGAGGCGCTGCGGCACATTCTTCACGATGAGAAAGGACCGTTCGCGCTGCCCAAGAAGGCGGATGCACTCTACGAGCCCGAAGTGCGAGAGCGCGTAACAGCAGAGCGCCAGCAGCTCAAGAGTTTGCAGGACTCACTTCCCGTGCTGCCGACGGCGATGGCCGTCTCCGATGGCACGTCGGAGAACATCCCAATTCACATTCGCGGCAGTCACCAGACACTCGGCGACATCGTTCCGCGTCAGTTCCCGCAGATCATGGCGGGCGAAGAGCAGTCGCCGCTGGGAGACACAAACAGCGGTCGCCTCGAACTGGCCCAATGGCTGACCTCGCCCGTGCATCCGCTCACCAGCCGCGTGATGGTCAACCGTATCTGGCAGTGGCACTTCGGCGACGGACTCGTCCGCACGCCGGACAACTTCGGCAAGCTGGGTGAACGTCCGACTCACCCCGAACTGCTCGACTGGCTGGCTGTGCAATTCGTCGATGAAGGCTGGTCAATCAAGGCCATGCATCGGCTGATCATGCTCTCGTCGACCTACCAGATGAGCACGACTTACGATGCGGTTGCTGCTGAACAGGACCCGGAGAACCGTCTGCTCTGGCGTCGCAGCCGCCAGCGCCTCGATGCCGAGTCGATCCGCGATTCGCTGCTGTTCGTCGCCGGCAACCTCGACTTCTCCATGGGTGGCACCCTCCTGCCGACCGAGAACCGCAAGTACGTCACCAGCACGGCCAATGTCAACCCGGTCGTCTACGACACCCAGCGGCGATCGATGTACCTCCCCATCGTCCGCAGCGCCCTGTACGAAGTCTTCCAGGCCTTCGACTTCGCCGACCCGGCCGTCTCCTCCGGCGAAAGAATGAGCACCACCGTCGCCCCGCAAGCCCTGTTCATGATGAACAGCGAAATCGTTTCGAAACAATCCCTCGCCCTCGCCGAACGACTCCTGTCACGCGACGCTACCGACCCCGCTCGCGTGGTGAGCCTCTACAAACAAACCCTCAGCCGACCACCAATGGACGAAGAGACAGAGAGTGCCCTCGCGTATGTCAGACAACTCACTGAGATGTTGAAGTCAAAAGACATCGAAGAAAGCAAGGCATCGACCACAGCATGGCAAAGCCTGTGTCGAGCGGTACTGTCGTCGAATGAGTATCTGTACGTGGAGTGAGGGGGAGGCACCACACGATGCTGGCATTTGAAATCTCAGTGAATGGCACACGACAGTGTGTCGCAGCATCTAAGCGTGTACTCTCCGCAGCCATCACGGCGACGGGTGATCACAGTGATCTCATTATGAATGTTGGGGGGATCTCAGACGCGACTGATGACACGCATCTTCGATGGGACACGCCACAGATTGGTATCGGAGATGAAGTCACGATCCGCATTGTTGACACGGACTCGCCTGATCTTGTCTACAAGCCCGCTATGGCACTTCGGGACCACGATGATGATTCCGATGGCTTATGAGTTTCTGTGTGTGGAATAGTCATGCAGGGAGACGATGATTGAGATAGCCCGATTCATCGCAGAAGCCGAATCGAACGGACACGAAGTTTGGATCGCGAGACCGGCAGCCGTTAATGCAATCCGGGTCCTCGAGAATGCCATTGGGCAACCACTCCCTAAATCGCTGACCCGATTCCCTGCCCGCTTCGGCGCGGTCGGAATTGGTGACAGTTTTCTAGTGCGGTGCCTCGTTAACTCGAGCGCCC
>JAGQPX010000190.1 GCA_020426505.1 Planctomycetaceae bacterium
TTCATCAAACAGATGAGGCCGCACGTGGCCCATGTGATGTTCAGTTTGCGGGGTGGACGGGACGGGATTCGCGAGCGGGTGTATCGTACGGTCACCGGCACACCGAGCGATGAGGTCCGCGCACAGGCTCGGAAGGAGATGGACGAAGCCCTCAACTCGTTCGACTACCGAGGCGAGCCGCTGCCTGAGACGCTCGAACTGTCGTCCGACACGCCGGTGATTGACTACTTCAAACAGTTCCCCGGACTGGATGCGTCAGCGAAGTACAATAATGACGGCTTCTGGGCGCTCCCCACTCCCGTGACGAGCGACATCACGATGGCCCCGGATGACGTGGTGATCATTGATCAGGATGGCTATCCGCCGCTGCGTGACTTCCTCAAGAAAGCGGGTGTGCGTCACATTCTGCTGACCGGCTACGCGACCGACATGTGCTTCTGCAAGACGACCGCGGGCTACGAGAATCTGTCGAAAGACTTCAACGTGTTCCTCGTCGGCGATGCGACGCTGGCCACGTTCCCGGCGAACAACACACCCAAGTACGCGACCAACGCCCACATCTCGTACGCGGCCCTCAACCAGTTGGTCACACAGGTGTCATGGGTCAAACTTGACAATAGCACCTCACGATAGGGGAATAGTCAGGGGTCCCACCAATGCTCTTTGTGACTGGTATTATCTGTTGGATCGTGATTGGTGCATTGATTCTTGGTCTATCAATCTTGTGGTTCACTCTCCACTTCGGCGAGGATTTCCAAGAGAGATACGCGAAGGGCGTTGCTTGGTCTGTGGTGGCCGACCTTGCCTGCGGCGGAGCGATTCTTCTGCTATTGCTTGCTGCGAAGTGGATCGGTGACCAGACTGGTTTATTGTGAACGTATGGCTTCAATGACCAATCGAAGCTCTAAAGCACTGGTTGACGAAGGTGAAGATACGATGAGTCTATCACTATGTGATCTGTCGCGGAGGTCGTTCCTAGGAGCGATCGCCGCCGGTGCGGGGGCGTCGTTGGTCCGGGGTGGGGAGTCGACGGAGCGGAAGGCACAGATTGCGATCACGCTCGATTTGGAGATGAGCCGTCACTACCCGACGCGGGGGATGATGGAATGGGACTTCCAGAAGGGGAACCTCGACGATGCGACCAAGCGTTACTCGGTTGAGGCAGCAAAGATTACCAAGGAGCGCGGCGGGCTGATTCATTTTTTCTGTGTCGGGCGTGTGTTGGAACATGAGAGCGTCGAGTGGCTTGAAGAAATTCACGCAGGCGGGCATCCGATCGGCAATCACACGTACGATCATGTGTACGTGCTGGCGAAGACACGGGAGGAGATCCAATTTCGTTTCAAGCGGTCGCCATGGCTGATTGAAGGACAGGAGATCGACGAGGTCATTCGTGAGAACATCCGCCGCGTTGAGTTGGCGATGGGGCAACGGACGGATATCCCAGTCAATGGATTTCGCACGCCGGGCGGATTCGCGATGGGACTGGAGGGACGCGAGGACATTCAACAGATGCTGCTCGATCTTGGCTACACGTGGGCGAGTTGCAAGTACCCGAAGCACGAATACGGCGAGCCGATGCAGGAGCCGTCACCGGAGGTGTATGCGGACATCGTGCGTGCACAGGCGGAGGCGCAGCCGTTCGTCTATCCAACCGGGTTGGTCGAAATTCCGATGAGTCCCATCAGCGACGTGGGAGCCTTCCGTTCGACGTACTGGAAGCTGGACTACTTCCTCAAGGCGGTGCGAATGGGCGTCGAGTGGGCGATCGAGAACCGGGCCGTGTTCGACTTTCTGGCGCACCCGTCCTGTCTGGTCGTCGAGGACCCGAAGTTCGAGACCATCAAACTCATCTGCGACCTCGTCGAGCAGTCGAACGGGCAGGCAGAGATCGTCGGACTGGATGCGATCGCAGAGCGAGTGCGTGCTTGAATGAACCACGGAAGATACGAAAGGCACGGAATCGTTTTGCGCCATTCGCATCATTCGTCTGATTCGCGGTTTAAACATGACAACCGCGAATGCTGCGAATACATCGAATTACTCTTCTGAATTGAGTCTGTGAAGGTTTGCGTTCTCTGTCGATGAGCGGGGATCGTCAGTCGTTGGCTTGCTGATTCCATACGTTGATTGTCGGTTCACATCATTCACACAAGTCTCGATTGCCGAAGCTACTGACACGCTGTGCACCCGCATGGATGCTGGTCTGCGCGAGATAATCGAAACAATCCCTACAAGGCGATTCCGCCGGTCGGGGAAAGTGAGACACGGATGTCCAATTGCTTACGCATCGGGATGCTGATTGCTCTCTGTATGCCGATAACTGCTGGTTGTGCGACTGCTCGCAAGATGGCCGCCACCGAGCCGGCTGCACCTACTTTCACACCATCCCCAGCCCCCCCCGATGTTCAGACGGCAGTTGAGAAGAACGGACCGGATGACATCGTTCCGGTGAGTCATGAGACCGACGAGATTGTCCAGGACTTGGAGGCGACCGAGTGGACCGAAGCCCCCCCCTCGCACAATTTGTCTCTCGACGACCTACAAGCGATGGCATTGGAGCACAACCCGGCGATTCGTCAGGCGATGTTTGCAGCGAGTAAAGCTGCGGGTGTTCGTACGCAGGTCGGTCTGAAGCCAAATCCTGAGATTGGCTACTCCGGCCAGCAAATTGGCGATGAAGGTGCTGCCGGTCAGAACGGGGCCTACATCGAGCAGACGTTTGTGTCGGCTGACAAGCTGAACTGGAACCGGGCCGTGCTTGATCGTGATGTGCAGTCGCTGATGTGGGAAGCCGAAGCCCAACGGTATCGTGTGCAGACAGACGTTGAGTTGAAGTTTTACGATGCCCTCCTGGCACAACGTCGACTGTCGCTCGCACAGGATTTTCGCGAGGTGGCACAGAAGGGTGTGGAGATCGCAGAGAAGCGAAGGGAAGCGCTAGAGGGAGCCAAGCCGGACGTGCTGCAGGCCGAGATCCAATTGACGGAAGTCGATCTCATCATTCGGCAGGCGGAGTTGGAGTTCGAGGCTGCGTGGAACAGCCTCGTGGCGATTGTCGGCCTGCCTCATCTGCCGCCGTGCGGGCTTGCTGGCGATCTGAAAGTGGCCCCGGATGGTTACGACCTTGAACTGGTCTATTGTGAGCTGATCGCTGCCAGTCCGCAGTTGCAGGCAGCCCGAGCGCGAGTTGACCGGGCGAGGACAAACATTGGCCGACAAAGCATCCAGGCGATCCCCAATCTGACAGCACAGCTGGGAGCCGGTCATGATGACGCGACCAACGATGCGTATGTGAACGTGCAACTTGGATTGCCCGTCCCTATTCACAACAAGAATCAGGGCAACCAGCAGGCCGCCCAGGCGGAACTCTGTCGGGCACTCCAGGAAGTCCAACGGTTAGAGCTGGCAACGCGGGCTCAGCTGCAACAGGTCATGCGCGACTATCGAGTCAGCCGCGTCACGATTGAACGATACGAGGGCACCATTCTCCCCAAAGCGAAAGAGACACTCGAACTCTCCGAGCAGGCGTATGCCGTCGGCGAGTTTGACTTTCTGCGGGTCCTGACCGTTCGCCGCGCATTCTTCGAGACGAACCTCAAGTACGTCGAGTCCCTCGCCAACGCGGCGAAGGCGGCAGCTCGCATCGACGGCATGCTCCTGACCGGCGGCCTCAACGACGTTCCGGACTTCGACGGCGATGACGGTCTGCGTGGGCAGGCCCTGGACGGCAAGTGATCGTGGGCGAATGATACCGACACATGCCGCACGACTCCTAACGCTTTTGATAACAAGCGGTTGCGCGCCCAGTTGATCCGGGATTTCCTGAGTTGCCGGTCGTTGATATCCTGCCGCACCCCCCGTCGCGGGAGATCGCGTATCTCCGGCTCATCAGGGACGGTCTGTTCGGCCGATCTTGATGACAAGACGATTTCACGACGGGCCAATGCAAGGAAGCATCATGTTGGTGACTCGTTTTCGACGATCTGCTCGCGCATTCTCATTTGTGATTTGTGCCCCATTGATGCTGTGCAGCGGCTGCGCGACGATGAATCATGCCCAGTCGGGCGCGGTCGTCGGCTCGGGACTGGGCGCCATGACAGGAGCGATCATCGGTGCGGGCAGCGGACATGCCGAAGGCGGCGCGCTGATCGGTGCTGCTGCTGGTGCTCTCGCAGGTGGATTGGCTGGCGATGCCGAAGATGCTCGCGAGGAACGAGATGCTGCCATCGCGCAGGCCGCCTACACGCAGCAGTTGCAACGTGCGATCACAAATGTCGACGTGATTCAGATGACGCAGAGCGGCATCAGCGATGATGTAATCGTCAGCTCAATGAACTCACAGGGCGGTAACTTCGATCTCAGTCCGCAGGGAATCATCTCGCTCAAGAACAGCGGTGTCAGCGACGGCGTCATTCTCGCCATGCAGAAGTTCGACCACGTCGCATCGCCGCCCGTCACGCGAGTCATTCACGAACCTCGCACACGCGTGATCATTGCCGAGCCAACCCCCAGCCTGCACTTCTCTTTCGGCTCCGGTCCTCGCTGCCGTCCGCGGCACCACCATCACTGGCACTGGTGATTCGCTGGACAATCAGTGTCCAGCGTACGTGATCACCCAGGCCAGCACGATGCCTGTCAGCAGGGTGATCGTCAGGGGCACACGGTTGTGTGAGTGGAACTCCATCTCCGGCAGCAGGTCGCCCAGCGAGATGCAGATGAACACGCCCGCAGCGAACGCCATCGCACTGGCGACGATTTCCTGTTGAGGTCCATTGAAGCTGTCTAACCCGATGAGAAACAGCACGGCACCCAGTGGACACATGACAGCGAAGGCAGCGTTCACCAGATTACGTGAACGAGAAGACCAACCGGCAGCCGTCATCAGAGAAGTGATCGCCAGTGCATCGAGCGGCTTATGCAGCGCAACGGCGAGGAATGTCCCAAAGCCGAGAAGCGAAAGTGCACCCGGCTGTGCCGCGTCCGCCCGTACGCTGGCCCCCAGGGCGATTCCGTCGATGAGCGTGTGTAACGCCAACCCGGATGCGATCCCCATCCAACTCAGCCTGTTGACCTCGTGATGATGGTGATGCCCGCCGTGATCATGATCGTGGTCGTGATCGTGATGGGCATGTCCCGATGTTTCGGTCGTTTGTAATTGGTGACGATACGAATCCGCGACGACCGTGCCCGACGCATCCGGCAGTTCGAGCGGTCCGTGATGATGCACATGGAATGCTCGAATGAGAAAGAACATCGCCAGGATGCCGAACACAGCGAGCGTCATTGCGTCCTCGACGTTTGACTGAAGGATCGCATGCGGCAGCAGGTGGAAGAAGCCGATGCCCAACATCAGTCCGCCGACAAAGCTGATCATCAGTTGCATTCGCGTGTGTGTCAGCCGCACGACGGAGGGGAGCCAACCGCCAACGAGCGAACCGACCACGATCAGCACGCAGTAGACGGCCAGCAATATCATCTGCCAGCCGCTCCCAGCAGACGCTGCAGCAATCATCAGCGACGACGACGACGAATCAGCAAGGATCGAGGCAGGTGGAACGAGCACGATAGTCACGACAAAACGTCACAAGTTGCCGACGTCACCGAAACGCCGGATGAGTATGAGTCGAACGTGTGACGGTACGCGATTCGGCCGTCGGTTACGAGGCTCAGACGTGTCTACTCTGGATCAGTCGACCAAACAAGACCATTTGCCCGACTCGCGTCAATTGCACGTCTCGTGTCGGTTCAACCAAGTTGACGCAGATAGTAGGGTGAGGGCTACACTGAGTCTCGTGTCAACGCAGACCCGCATTCTGATCCCGTCGCGTGAGGAACTCATGTCGTATTCTCTCAACCGCCGTCATTTTCTGAGTCTTGCCGCCTCGACTGCTCTCGTGGGATCAACACGATGGGCATGGGGGGATGACACGTCTGATGAGCCGATGTTGGACTGGCATGACGTGCAGAACTGGGGCGTTGAAGGCAAAGGGTGGGATAACACGGCCAAGTATTTCGATCGACTCCCGGCTCGTGCGGAGGGCGTTGTGCGTGATGCTGTGTGGGGGCTGAGCCGTCACTCGGCGGGGATGCTCGTGAGGTTTCGCACTGATGCCCGGGAGATCTGGGCAGACTATGCAGTGACCAATGATCGGTTGGCGATGCCTCATATGCCGGCGACCGGTGTCAGCGGCCTCGACCTCTATGCTGAGGATGATGACAGCCAATGGCGATGGCTGTCCGTCGTCGCTCCAAAAGCCCAGTCAACAAATACCCGGATCGTGGGCGGGCTGCCATCAGGCGAACGCAACTACACGATCTATCTGCCGCTCTACAACGGCACCGAGTCTCTCAAGGTTGGTGTCCCCATCGGTGCGAGCTTCACACCAATCTCGCCTCGTACCGACAAGCCGCTGCTGTTCTACGGCACTTCGATCACTCACGGTGCCTGTGCCTCGCGACCGGGAATGCCGCACCCTGCGATTCTGGGTCGTCGTTTGAACAAGCCCGTCATCAACCTCGGCTTCTCTGGCAACGGCATGATGGAAGAGTCCGTCGGCCAGTTCCTCGTCGAACTTGATCCGGCTGTCTACATCATCGACTGTCTGCCGAACATGCAGGCCGATAAGATCGCCGAACGAACTCAACCGCTGGTCCATCAACTCCGCGAAGCTCGCCCCGGTACGCCCATTCTCCTCGTGGAAGATCGCACCTACGCCAACACTCCCTTCCTACCGAGCCGACAGCAGAGACACGATGCCAGCCGGGCCGCATTGAGATCCGCACATGATGCCCTCATCACCGAAGGCGTGAAGGCCCTATACTACCTCCCAGGCGAACTGCTCCTCGGCAGCGACCGCGAAGATACGACCGATGGTTCCCACCCCAACGACCTCGGCTTCTATCGCCAGGCAAATGCATTCGAACCATTCTTACGGGAAATCCTCGGCAACGGGTAGGAGATTTCGGCCAGCCCTCCATCGGAGTGACCACTGACTTTGGAATGTCCCCCACTTTTCACCTGCACCGCAGTATGCGTTTGATCTCCACAACGACCGGAGCCGATTGCATGGGTTTGGAGACTTTGCCCGCGGCACGGGCACTTTCGTATTGCCGAGGTTTGACGCCAAAATGCGCGGGATTTGTGCATGGTTCGCCACTGGGAGACAGACCACTGAATCTCCTCGCGTTAACCATTTGATGGACTGGGATTTCAATCGGCGTCGGTGCATCTGTTATACTTGAGCAACCGATCCTCCCATCGCAGGGAAGCCATGAGCATTGTCACCGAAACTCAACAACCGATCACTCAGCAACAGGAACTCCCGGAGGAGCCGCGCTCACAGCGGGGTACGCCGACCTGGGAGATGGCGAGGTTTTATCCGCATCAGGGGGAATGGACCGAGGAGCAGTATCTTGCACTCGACACGAACAACCTCATCGAATTCGACAACGGAATGTTGGAGTTTCTCCCGATGCCCACAGACACTCATCAGCGGATTGCCAAGTTCCTCCTCCGATTGCTGGACGATTTCGTGGAAAGCCGTCTATTGGGAGAGGTGTTCATGATGGGCTATCCGGTTCGTCTGCCTGATGGCAAGTCCCGGCAGCCTGACATCGTTTACGTACGGTCGGGGCGCCCCACCTCGAAACGATACGTCGCGGGGGCAGACATAGTTGTCGAGATTGTTTCCGAGTTACCAGAAGACCGCAGGCGAGACTTGGAAACCAAACGCGAGGACTACGCCGCTGCGGGCATCCCGGAGTATTGGATCGTCGACCCGGAGACGCAGACCATCAGCGTACTCACACTCGATGGCGAAGCCTACAAGTCGCACGGCGAGCTCCGGCCGGGCGAGACGGCGACGTCTGTCCTGCTGGATGGGTTCACCATCGACGTCAAGGCGTGCTTCGATGCTGCGGTTGTTGAGACGGGAACCACGGAAGACACGGAATAGACGGAAGGATGACAGCTTCAATTTTCCGTGTCTTCCGTGGTCCGTACGTTTGAGAGAAAGTGAAGGAACACCATGACTCGTGCGATTGATCGTGACAAACAGCGGTTTGACCAGATTGTGCGAGGGAAGATTCGCAAGGACCTGCGGCGGTACGTGAATCACGGCGAGATGCTCGGCCGCAAGGGGCGGGAGACCGTTTCGATTCCGGTGCCCAACATCGACATCCCGCACTTTCGGCATGGGCAGCGGGGGTCGGGAGGCACGGGACAGGGCGAAGGGAAAGTCGGGCAGCCGATCGGCAAGGGGCAGGATGAGGGTGACGGGCAGGGTCAGGCGGGGAGTGAGGCGGGGGCTCACATTCGAGAGGTCGAGGTCTCGCTCGAAGAGTTGGCAGAGATGCTGGGGGAGGAGTTGGAGCTGCCTGCGATCGAGCCGAAGGGGAAGGATGCGATCAAATCGAAGAAGGACAAGTACAACACCATCGGCCGCACCGGCCCGGATTCGCTGCGGCACTTCAAGCGGACTTACAAAGAGGCCCTCAAACGGCAGATCGCCAGCGGGCAGTATGATGCCAAGAACCCGGTCATCATCCCCGGCAAGGAGGACGAACGGTTCCGGAGTTGGAAGACAGTGTACGAGCCACAGGCGAATGCAGCCATCATCTACATGATGGACGTCTCCGGCAGCATGACCGACGACCAGAAGGAGATCGTCCGCATCGAGTCGTTCTGGATCGACACGTGGCTCCGCAGTCAGTACGACGGCATCGAACGTCGCTACGTCGTGCACGATGCGGTCGCCCACGAGGTGGACGAGGACACGTTCTACCGCGTCCGCGAAGCAGGCGGCACACGCATCTCGTCAGCCTACAAAAAGGCCGCAGCCATCATCGAGCGTGACTTCCCGCCGAGCGAGTGGAACATCTACTGCTTCCAGTTTTCCGACGGCGACAACTGGGGCGAAGACAACCGCGATTGCCTCAAGCTGCTGATCGAAGGCCTGCTCGTGCACTGCAACCTGTTCTGCTACGGCCAGGTCGACAGTCCCTACGGCTCAGGCGACTTCATCCGCGAACTCCGCAAACTGATCGACGAACACGACAACCTCGTCCTCAGCGAAATCGAAAGCAAAGAGGGCATCTACGACTCGATCAAAACGTTTCTGGGCAAGGGGCGGTAGAGAGGCGGGATCGAATGTCGGATGCTTACAATGAGATCTTGCCCATACGCATTCTATCGCTTGCTGAGGCGATCGTGATTCGACCAGGGATGTGGACTACGAATGGCAGTCTGACCGAGATCCTTGCTCTATTCTCAGGTTACGAACTGGCGTCCCAAAAAGCAGACGGCGAACTGAAAGACAGCAGTCCTTCAGTCGCATATCATTGGCTCAAAACAGAAGCGGGAGTGACGGAGCACGTCAGCCCGCAAGCTCTTCATTCAGCAATCATCGAACGATTCGGTTCTGAGGAAGCTGCGTTGAATGCACTTCGAGAGCATCTTGATTCGAGCGAATTGTGATCGAGTTGGCTGAGCAAGGGACGGTTGGGCGTTAGAATGTCGCGTGTCCTACTGCTGCCTTGCTTTTGATTATTCGGATCATCGACTCCGGCAGAGCAATCCATGAGACTTCCTCATGACCTTCCAATTGAGCCAGAGGTTCAAGGCGGACATAGTCGTCGCCGACCATCAACACGCGCCAGGGTGATTGAATGAACTGCCATGCCATACGAGCATTGGCAACTCTCCTCTGGCCATCCCCACCGAATACATCGCCGTTGGGAAATTGGCCCTCGTCGGCCTTCATCTCCGCTTCTGTGCGTTTCACCAAGTCTCTGAACTCCTGAACCTGCTCTTCGTTGAGCAAGATCACATCGTATGCTTGATGCACGGAGTCGAGCCTGACGATGGAGCCTTCCGATAACAAATCGATCATGCGGTTGGCGCGCGGGGCATTCTCAACCGTCTGGTCCGCGAATGTGTCCGGTCGCTGCGATGCCAACAATGCAACCAGTAGGATCGCAGCCGATGCAACAATGTGTTGAGCTTTCATGGGAATACTCCGCGAGAATGGTCGAGTGAACGGAAGATCGCATTGGACGTTGAGATTGTGGCCCATCGAATCACAACGATGGTGGCTCGCTGAATGATAGCAGGACGCTCCCGGATTGACGTGAGTCAGTGTCATAATCCCTCGCCTGGAGGGTGGCAGGGTCAGGAGCGAAGCGGATGGCCCTGCAATCGTCGGGCCGGGCCTTCCCCGTTGGTCAGACCCGGCCACCCCGTTTACCGGTCTTGAGACAGGCTCGTCTTGGTCATTTGTTGAGAACGATGTTTGCTCCCTGATTCAGAGGGGCTGTGGTTCGGATGTCGATGGGGGAGATGTCCAATGGGAGTGACGAGATGATTTGTCTGGCGTGAGACTCGTTGCGGGCGAAGGTGAAGAGGGTGGGGCCCCACGAGGTTTGGCCGATGCCTGTGACGCCCTGGTTACGGATGTGTGCGACGAGTTTGTCCGTCGACCGGTTTCCGAAGGTGCCTCCCTGGACGCGGCTGAAGAACTGGCCGACGCGGGAGCCGTACTCGTAGACGGCGGCGCTGAAGGCGTCCAAGTCGCCGGCGGTGACCGCAGGGAGCAGTTCGGTGAGGACGAGACGGCTGAGTTCGTTCGTCAGCGACAGTGGCATCGAGCCGAGCCGGACGAACGCCTGCTCTTCCTCGGCTCCCGACAGTCCGTCATCAGCGACCGGCGGGGTGATGAGCAGCACACGCCACTCGTCCGGCACCGCGAGTCGGCAGGCGAGTGCACCGATCTCCTCGTCATCGTGCTGACCCGCATCGACGATCAGTCCGCCCGTCTCGAAGCCGTAGACGCCGACCGCTGAGCGAAGCCCGCGTCCTACACGTTTTGCCAGTGTGACCGACGACACGCCCGGCTCGCCGGCGAACTCCGCCAGTCCACGGGCGACGGCGAGACCCAGTTGAGTTCCCGAACCGAGTCCCGAATGCGGCGGGACGACACTCTGGACATCGATGTGACACGGTCGGGGAACGGCGTCAAGGCAACTCTCACGAATCCGCGCGACGAAGGTGCGAACACGTTCGACTCCCCGTGGGTCACCGGTCACACGATCGACGTCGCTTTCCGCGAAGGTCAGCCGCACACCCGGTTGATCGATCATCAACCCCACACCGCCGAAGTGACGACCGCTGTCCGGACGATACGAGAGCGGTCCAAAATGAAGTCGAGCACCGGTGGTGACAGAAACGTGTCGAGGCATGATGAGTCGATGTTACCGCCCGGTGACAGAAAACTCCAAAGGTGAGCGACAAGTCAGAGCCAATCGTCAGAGCCGCGCCCGTCAGGAAGCGGCCGCTCTTTGAGGTGGGGAGCGTGAAAGGGGACAAGATCACGTGTGAACGGCCGCTTCCTTACGGGCGCAGCTCTGATGCGTTTTGTAAATGTTCATCGACGAACTCGCTCAGCAGCGTGAAGGCTTCGCGTTCCTGGGGGCCGGCCGTCTTGTTGATCGGGGCCGCAAGTCGATCGAACTCGGCACGGATTTCGTCGGCCGGGAGCAGATGGACACGTGTGGCGAGGATCGCGGCCTCGATGACCGCATGCTTGGCGCGGTTGAAGCCGAAGAAGTCACGCAGCCGACCGACATGAACGATGCGGCACTCGATTCGGGTGCGTTCGTCGGTGTCGTCGAGTGATGTCACCTCGAACTCGTACCAGCGACAGGCGGACGCCAGCACGACGCCGTCGATCTTGTTCGCAGGTTGAGTCTCGAGGACGCCGTCGAGAGCGTTGATCGCGGCACGGGCCAGCAGCAGCACATCGTCCGTCACGTGCAGGACGCCGCAGCTGGTGCGTTTGAGGTTGTGATAAGTCGTCGACGTCTGAAACGGTCGCAGCAGGAGCGTTTGCATCGTCTCATCGAGAATCGGCCCCATCGGCGCGACATTGACGCTGTCGTCTTCATTCAGAGTCGTCACGATGCCTTCGAGAATCATGGCGAATCGGTCTTCAGACTGCGGACGGCAAATGTCAGGAGTCCGAGCACGATCAGCGCGGCGATAATCGTGCCGGCGTTGAGCCAACCGACGTTGCGACTTGCCAGCACGGCGTATCCGAGGCTGCCGGAGAGCAGAGCGTAATAGATGAACACCGGCAGTGTCTTGCGGATCACCGCTCCCTCCTTTCCCACGAGGCCGACGACGGCGGATGCAGCGACGACGTTGTGCACGCAGATCGTGTTTCCGGCAGCGCCTCCGACTGCCTGCAGGGCCACAACCCAGCCGGGGTCGACGCCGATGCGTTCGCCCACGGAGAACTGGAACAGGGAGAACGTCATGTTGCTGACCGTGTTGCTCCCGGCGACGAAGGCACCCAGCCCGCCGATAAACGTCGACACAAAGGGCCATCCGCCCCCCGCAGCAGACGCGACTGCATCCGCCAGCACGAACGGCATCTTCTCATAACCCGCGGCACCTCCATTTGAGTTGATGAACACCTGGGCCATTGGCACCGTGAAGATCAGCGCGACCGATGCACGAACCATCGTCTTCGCGGAGTCCGACCACGCACGGGTGAAGGCGTCGGTACTCATGCGGTGCAGGGCGAACGTCAGCAACGCGACGACCACAAAGATCGTCCCCGGCACATACAGCGGCTGCTCGGGGCTGCTGATGCCGGTCCCCAGGAGGTTCGTGAGCGGGATCGTCACCGCCGGTGCCTTGAGGAGGGCCTTCACCCCCAGTGCATCGACACGTGTCACGACGAGCAGTGCAGCGACGAGTACGTAAGGCAGCCATGCGAGCCAGAGTGGGATACGTGTCGTCGACTCGCTGTCGAGTGACACCTCCATGACGCCGGTCCAGTCGCGGTCCCACTCGTCTCGCGGGGCGAAGTCCCAGACGTCACCATCGCGTGGCGAAAGGATGCCCGACTTCGCGACCGGAACCACGATGGCCAGACCGATCAGTCCGCCGAGAATCGAGGGAAACTCCGGGCCGAGCAATCTGGCGAGCATGATGTACGGAAACGTCATGGCACACGCTGCGAACAGGGCGAAACGCCAGACCCTGAGCCCGTCGGCGAACGATCGCCGGGGGCCGAAGAATCGCGTCATCGTGCTCACCACGAACAGGGGAATGAGTGTCCCCGAGATGGCGTGCAACAGAGCGACGCGGTATCCGATCATCTTGAGCAGGGCGGGGGAGAGCGTGCCGTCAGTCGTCGTCATGCCAAGCGAGGCGGCGTACTCCAACACAGCGGCGTCTCCCGTCAGTCCGTCTCTCACGCCGACGAGAATGGGCGTTCCCAATGCTCCGAAGGAGACGGGTGTCGATTGGATCAGCATGCCTGCGACCACCGCTGCCATCGCGGGGAAACCCAGGCCCACAAGCAGTGGCACCGCCACGGCTGCCGGCGTGCCGAAGCCGGCCGAGCCCTCAATGAAGGAACCGAACAGCCAGGCGATGATGATCACCTGCACGCGGCGATCGGGAGAGATGTCGGTGAAGCCCTGTCTGATGACGCGGAGGGCACCGCTCTCCTTGAGCGTATTAAGCAGCAGAATGGCCCCGAAGATGATGTACAGCAATCGAACGGCGACGATCAGCCCTTTCACCGACGCTGCCACCACCTGCACGGCGGGGATCTGCCAGACGAACAGGGCGAGTGCAGCTGCTGTCAGATACGAAAGGGGCATCGCCCGACTTGCCGGCCAACGCAGGCCGACAAGAAACACCGCCACAATGACGATCGGCAGCGTGGCAAGGCATGCGAGCAGGGTGGGAGACATCCAGGCATCCTAACGACCGCCGAATTCGACTGCGAGCGGGAACGTCGGTCGTCGGTGCCCGTGGACACCCGCTGATAGAAGGACGCCAAAGTCCGCCTGTCTTTTGCTCGTGATTCGGCCCGGCTACAGTGTAGGGACACTGTGTAATCCTCGCACACGATGTCTCCGCAAAACACGTGATGATTCATTCAGGAGTGAACTCCCTCATGAGGTCGATCTGCTCGCGGTTGCTGTTGGTTCTGTCTGTGATTCTGATGTGCACCTGTTCGCTGCGGGCTGATGACGAGCGGGGGTTCAAGCCCCTCTTCGACGGCAAGTCGCTCGATGGGTGGCGGGGTGATGAGAAGTTCTGGACCGTCACCGACGGAGCCATTGTCGGAGAGTCGACAGCGGAGAATCCCTGCGACCACAACACGTTCCTCGTCTGGGAGGCCGGTGAGGTCGACGACTTCGAGCTACGGCTGCAATTCCGCATCACCGGGTCGGATCAGGCCAACTCGGGCATCCAGTTTCGGGGGACGGAAGAGGACGGACACGTCATCGGTTATCAGGCCGACATCGACGGGGCGGGGAAGTGGGTTGGGACGCTCTACGACGAGAAAACGGGACGCGGTCAACTCGCAGGGCGAGGAGAGCTGAGAGTAATTGATAATGAATTCAGTGGTTCGACTGAGTTCGCTTCTGCTGACGAGTTGTTCGAACATGTGAAGCCCGATGACTGGAACGACTATCACATCACGGCTCGCGGCAATCGAATCGTCCTCGCAATCAACGGACATCGAATGGCAGAAGTCGCTGATGGAAATACGAAAGAGCAGGATTTCATCGGCAAGCTTGCGTTGCAGTTGCACTCCGGGCCGCCGATGAAGATTGAGTTTCGTAACATCCGGCTGAAGCGGTTCCCGCTGTTAGGTCACAAGAAGGTCGTGTTCCTCGCTGGCACGCGGAGTCATGGCTACGGCGCTCATGAGCATCGGGCAGGGTGTCTGTTGCTCGCCAAGCGACTCAACGCGGCTCGCGAAGAGCACGGTCTGCCGGTCGTTGCGACGGTCTACTCCGGACGTTGGCCGACCGATCTGACTGTATTCGATAATGTCGACACGGTCGTCAGTTACTGCGACGGGGGCGGCAATCATCCGCTCAACGAACATCTGCCGGAGTTCGATGCCCTGATGAACAAGGGCGTCGGGCTCGTCTGCATTCACTACGCCGTTGAGACAACGAAGGGGGAATCAGGCGAGCATTTCCTCGACTGGTTGGGCGGGTACTTCGAGCCGCACTGGTCGGTCAACCCGCACTGGACGGCTAACTTTGACGAGTTGCCGGAGCATCCAATCACGCAAGGAGTCGAGCCGTTTGAGATTAATGACGAGTGGTACTATCACATGCGGTTCCGTCCCGAGATGGAGGGGGTCACGCCCATCCTGACCGACTTGCCGCCTCGGGAGTCGCTGAATCGTGAGGATGGAGCTCACTCCGGGAACCCCTATGTGCGGGAGGCCGTGATGCAGCGGAAGGAGCCTCAGCACGTTGCCTGGGCCTGCGAGCGAAAAGGCAGTGGACGCGGATTCGGTTTCACCGGCGGTCACTTCCACCACAACTGGCAGGACGACAACTTCCGCAAGCTGGTGCTGAACGCGATCGTCTGGACAGCGAAGGCTGACGTGCCTGCGGAGGGTGTGCCGTCTGCAACACCGTCCGATGAAGAGATGGAAGCAAATCAGGACTTTCCAAAACCGGACCCGCAGGCCAAGTCGAAGCCTCGTCAGCCGAAGACATCCCCAGTCGCAAAGGTGTCGCCGGTCGAAGAGAGTCGCGAGTTGAAGGATGCCATTGCCGGGCTGGACGTCCACGAGGACTTACAGGTGTCGCTCTTCGCAGGCGAGCCGATGCTGGCGAACCCGGCGAACATCGACGTCGACCATCTTGGCCGCGTGTGGGTCTGCGAGGCGATCAACTACCGCGCCTTTCGCAATGCGGATGTCATCGGTGACCACACGCACGGGGACCGCATTCTCATTTTGGAAGACACAGACGGCGACGGACAGGCCGACAAGGAGACCATCTTCTATCAGGGACACGACGTCGACTCGGCTCACGGGGTGTGCGTACTCGGCACGCCTGACGGGAAAGGCACACGAGCCATCATCTCGGCTCTCGACAGCGTCTTCTTTCTGATCGATGACGACGGCGATCTCAAAGCCGATCGGAAGGAGTTGTTGTTCACGGGCATCAGCGGCGCGCAGCACGATCACGGCATTCATGCGTTCGTTTTCGGACCGGACGGCAAGCTGTACTTCAACATGGGCAACGCAGGCAAACAGATTTGTGACAAAGAGGGGAACCCGATCATCGACAGGGCCGGCAACGAGGTCGCGGATGTGATCAAACCATATCAACAAGGCATGGTGTTCCGCTGCAATCTCGACGGCAGCGAGTTCGAGACGCTCGCATGGAACTTTCGCAATAACTGGGAGGTCTGTGTCGACTCGTTCGGCACCATCTGGCAGTCGGACAACGACGACGACGGCAACCGCGGCGTCCGCATCAACTACGTGATGGAGTACGGCAACTATGGCTACAAGGATGAGTTCACTGGAGCCGGCTGGCGTGACCCACGCACCGGGTGGGAGGACGAGATCCCGCTGCGTCACTGGCACCTGAACGATCCGGGGGTAGTTCCAAACCTGTTGCAGACCGGCGGTGGTTCGCCGACGGGCATCTGCATCTATGAGGGAGAGTTGCTGCCCGAGTTGTTCCGCAATCAACTCATCCACTGCGACGCCGGCCCGAACGTAGTGCGGTGCTATCCGTTCAAGCCCGACGGAGCCGGTTATGAGGCGGAGAGCATCGAGGTGCTTGTCGGCACGCGAGACAAATGGTTTCGCCCCACGGATGTCTGCGTCGCCCCCGATGGTTCGCTGATAGTTTCCGACTGGTACGACCCGGGTGTGGGGGGGCACCGCATGGGGGATGTCAAGAGAGGTCGGTTGTTCCGAGTGACGCCAAAGCGTGCCGGGGCGGACACGTACAAATCTCCCGCGGTCGATGTCTCGACGGTCAACGGAGCGATTGAAGCACTTCGTTCGCCGAACGTGGCAACACGTTATCTGGGGTGGACCGCGCTTCAGGCGATGGGTGAGGATGCAGTCGCAGAGTTGGATGCGATGTTTCGCAACGATCCGAATGATCGAATGAGGGCTCGCGCTCAGTGGCTGCTCAGCAAGATGCAAAACGAAGCGGCCATGCAAGCGATGATGAATCCGCTCAAGCCGACAGACGAATTCACGGATGACCTGCGTGCCGTCGCACTCCGGGCCATTCGCCAAAGTGAATTCCCCGGTTCAATGCTCCCTCAGGGGATCGAGCATTCGCCCGTTCTGCGTCGCGAGCTGTCGATCATGCTGCGTGGGAAGTCCGGAAAGGCGGCTGACAACATCTGGGCCCGGATCGCCGGATACCATGACGCGTCGGATCGCTGGGAACTGGAGGCACTTGGTATCGGGGCAACCGGGAACTGGGACACTCGATTGGCAGCATGGCTGGAGCAAGTCGGAGACGATCGGAGTCTCCCCGCAGGACGTGACATCATCTGGCGGTCGCGAGCCGAACAGACGCCCGAGCTACTGGCGGAGATCATTCTCGATCCGAACACTCCCAGTGACGATCTGCCTCGCATGTTTCGCTCGTTCGACTTTCAGAAGTCCTCCTCCAAACAACAGGTGCTCGAAACGCTTGCGGTGGCGGAGTTGGCCGACGCCGAACGAACATTCTTTGCCAATGCAGAGGCATTCGATCGGCTGGAGGGGATCAAGCTGTCGGAGCATCCGGAGTTGGCTGCGTCTCTGAACGGCGTGCTGGACCAGACCCGAGGGACATCTCGATTCGTCAAACTGGTCGAACAGTATTCCGTGGACGATCGAGAAAACGAACTCGTCGCGATGATTGTTGAATCGCCCAACTCGCAGCCTGCGGTCGACGCCGTCGGTGTGCTGCTCAAGGAAAAGCAACTTTCGGCATTACGCGAGGTGCTGTTCAGTGACGACGCACGGGCCGGCGAAGCGGTCCTGGAGACTCTCACCTCATCGCGACCGCAGCGATGTCTCCGCCTCCTGCAGGAAGTCATGGACAATCAGGATCGTCCCGTCAGCCTTCGGCGGGCAGCAGTCAAAGTGATTGGGATGATCCCGCAAGGAGTCGATGATTTGCTGACACGTGCGAAAGAGGAGCAGATCGACGAGCCGCTCAAGCAGGCCGTCGCCAGCGCTCTCCACGGTGCGGAGTCTGCGGACGTGCGGAAGGCGGCAGAAGAGCTGTTCCCCCTGCCCTCCAGCAAGGACAGTGAACCGTTGCCTCCACTGGCGGAACTGCTCGATCGCACGGGCGACGTCGCGATGGGCCGCATTGTGTTCCACTCAACCGGCACCTGCACGAAGTGTCATGTGGTGAACGGACTCGGTCGTGAGATCGGCCCCAACCTGTCCGAGATCGGCAAGAAACTCGCCAAGCCGGCCATGTTTGAGTCGATCCTCTACCCGTCAGCCGGCATCTCCCACAACTACGAATCCTGGACGGTCGTCAACAGTGACGGACAAGTCGTGAACGGGCTGCTCGTCAGTGAGACGCTTGAAGAGATGCAGATCAAGGACTCCAATGCGATCGTGCATACGATTAAGACAGACGACATCGAAGTCCGCCAGAAGCAGGACGTCTCCCTGATGCCGGCCGACCTGCAGAAGGTCATGTCGGCAAAGGACCTCGTCGACGTGGTCGAGTACATGACGACACTGAAGGTGCGAACGGAGTAAACGCAAAGTCAGGTTCGAATGGTGTGAGACGAGGTGATCTCGCGGAATCCCTTCGGTCGCTCCAAATTGAAGTGAAAAAATGACGGAATCTGACAGTCATCGGAGCTAATCGAGAGAATTACCTAGAAAAAAGGCGATTCGATATCTCGTCCCGGTTGTCGTGTTTTGCGTGATGTTGTTTCTTACTCCCGCATGGTCGATATTGACCACACCGTCAGGAAGCGATGTTCCGAAGCAAGCCCCCCAGGAGGCCAGGGCCTACGCATCAAATGTGGC
>JAGQPX010000022.1 GCA_020426505.1 Planctomycetaceae bacterium
GTGTCGCCGTCCATGGTGGCGTAGCCGACGGCCGCCTCTGACCGGTTGCTGGTTGCGAGCAGCAGGGCGTTCCTGACATTCGACAGCATCCAGACGGCAGGGCCACGGACACGAGCCTGAATGTTCTGGAGCACAACATCATCACGCTCCCAATCGAGCGATCGGTCCAAAGCCGTCTCGATCTTTCGCGTGTATCCCTCGCACAATTCGTCGACATCCAACTCAATGTGATCGGCACCGAGTGCGTTTGCCACGACACGCGCCGACTCCCGCGTCGCCTCCGAACTATTGCGTGTTGACTGATAGACTGTCGTCAGCAATGCGGACGTCAACGAAGCGATCTCATCATCGCCACTCGTACCTTCCGACCTGATGTCGATCCTCTGACAAAACCCGTCGTATCCCAGCTCGGCTACCGCGAGCCGAATCATGATCGCCACCAGACATGCGACTGCCGAGGAATCCGCTCCACCGCTGAGTGAGACCACGAACCCCCGCGAGCGGCTTTTGCGGAGATAGTCGAAAAGTGCCAGGGTGATGGCTCGCGTGAACTCCTCTTCCTTGAGGTGTCCGGACGTTTCCCATGAGTCGATCGATCCACGCGGTGGGGCCGGCGTTACAGAGGCCGGTGAGAAGTCCACGGAAACGATGCGATCCGTTTCGATCGCCACCTGCGGTTGAAAACTGACGAGTTGGGCACGTCGGAGTCGGGTCGAATCGACATCCACGACGGCATCTGTCACGCAGACTGATCCGTAGCCTAGACGCGGACCGCAGGCGACAAGTTCGCCGTTCGCCGCGACAAGGGTCTGTCCGTCGTAAATGATTCGTCCAGCCTCGTTTCCCAGCAGATTGCTGTACACATAGGCCACGCCCAGCGAACGCGATGCCTCCTCGACGAGCCTGCGACGTGTCTCGGCCTTCCCGAACGCGAAATGACTCGCACTCGGATTCATGATGATGTCAGCAGCCAGGTTCGCATGGTCCACGCCCGGACGGTTCGCGACCCACGCGTCTTCGCAAATCTCGAAGCCGACCCGGATGCCGTTCAGGTCAAACAGCAGATCGCCAATGGGACACTCACGCCCCGCGAGCGTGATGTGAGAGACAACATTGGCCGGCCACGGTTTGAACCAGCGCGGCTCATAGTGAAGTCCGTCACCCGCCAGATGTTGCTTGGCGACCACTCCGACCAGTTGACGGTCGATAAGCACTGCGGTTGCGTTGAAGAGTCCACCGGCGTGCAGGATCGGTAGACCGATCGAGACCAGAATGCCATGGCTGAGCGGCACCAATTCTTCCAGTGCCCGCTCCGCACGGCGGAGGACGTCCGCTGAGAAGAACGCGTCCTCGCAGCCATATCCGGTGATGCAGAGTTCCGGCAAACAAAGCAGATTCGCATCTCTCGCGCGAGCGGTCTCAATCGCCTGTCGGATGTTGGCGACATTGCCCTCCCAATCGAGAGGTGTTTGATTCAGAGCAGCCGTGGCAACGCGAATGAATCTCATGTCGTCACCTCACGTGCTTCTCGAGTCAGCCGTGCCCGGAGTTCGTGCAGTCGGATATCGAGGCCGACCGGGGACTCATGCGGGTTCAACTGGTGGCGAATCGACGGGTGCAGTTTTTCGAGTTGGCGTTCTGCACGCGCGCGCGACACCGTCAGTTTTTCCGGCGGAATAACGATCTGTCCCTGACGCATGACTGGCTGCAGAAGGTCCGTCCATTCGGTATCCGATGGCATGCACTTCCGCCTTGTGTCGTCACGCAAACCGACCAGAGTGTTTCGATCATCTGGACCGAGTGATTCATCGTAAATAATGTCTCCCGCGAAACCGGTACTCGTTTCAAATCGACGGACCTGCAATGTCCCGGGGATGCTCGTCTTGATCACCTGCTCTGACAGTTTGATTTTGGGTTGCCACTTTCCGGTCTCGTCCATCATCGCCCCCAGTTTGTAGACGCCACCGAGTGCCGGTTGATCATAAGCGGTGGCGAGCCTTGTCCCGACGCCCCATACTGCGACCTTCGCCCCCTGAGCTTTCAGGCTCTCGACGATTCGTTCGTCGAGATCGTTCGAGGCCACGATGACTGCCTCTGGAAAGCCGGCGTCATCGAGGATCTTCCGAGCTTCGATGCTCAGGTAGGCGAGATCACCCGAGTCGAGACGAATCCCCACCATCTCGAGACCCTGTGATCGCAAGCGTCGGCCGACGTCGACAGCACGCTGCACTCCCTCCAGGGTGTCGTACGTGTCGACGAGAAAAACGCAATTGTTCGGCAGAACCGCGGCGAAACTGGCGAAGGCATCCTTCTCACTGTCGAACGACATGACCCAGCTGTGAGCGTGCGTCCCTTTGACCGGGATGCCGTACTTCTTGCCCGCAAGTACGTTCGATGTCGCCGCACATCCGCCGATGAACGCCGCGCGACTCGCCGAGAGACCGCCGTCGATCCCCTGAGCACGCCGCAGACCGAACTCCAGCACGGCATCCCCCTGAGCCGCCGCGACGATTCGCGACGCCTTCGTGGCGATGAGCGTCTGAAAGTTGATCACATTCAACAAGGCCGTTTCCAACAGCTGACATTGCAGGATCGGCCCACGGACCCGCAACAGAGGCTCCTGCCCGAAGGCGACCGTTCCTTCCGGCATCGCGTCCACATCGCAGCTCAACCGAAGGTCCCGCAGGTACGACAAAAACTCACTTTCAAACAGCGGCTTGTCATCATTGCCCGTCAAAGTGGCGAGATATTCAATGTCGGAGTCGTCGAAGGCAAAAGAATCCAGAAATTCAATGACCGGCCCCAAACCCGCTGCGACAGCATATCCCCCGTTGAACGGTGGCTGTCGGAAGAACAAATGAAACACCGCCGAACGCTCAGTACGACCGAGCTTCCAATAGCCATAGGCCATGGTCAGCTGATAAAGATCGGTCAGCAATGCCAGCGACATCTCAGTTGTGGTATCCGGGTGGTTCTTGCGACACGACAGATAGTGTAATATTAACACCAACAATGTCGAAGTCAAGCGGGCAGCGACAGTTTCGAGATCAACCAATGGCGAGTCAGCAGCGGCCCAGGAAGATCACTCGACGCCTTCCTCGATTCCCTGCCGATCGACGTCTCCACGGCGATCGTTGCCCTCACCGCGAACGGACGCCAATGCCAGGTTCGCATTGAACGATTCTCCGGAAGTTCGCCGAGGTGATCATTCGCATTCCGGGATCAAGACGTGTTGGCAACGTCATGCAGTCGCGGATAAACTCGCGACTACTCACTCATCTCTGCGAGTATCATTTTCTGGCCGTTGCAAATCGGAGCATTGATGTCCTTTCATGCGAAATGTCCTGAGGGGCATTTGTTGAAGGTTCCAGATGAATACCTTGGCAAGCGGGCGAAGTGTCCGACGTGCGGTGAACGATTTGTCTTGCAGCCGTTAACGGGGGAGGAATGGACACCATCCCAATCGGGTCGAAATTCAGCGAGCCCCGAGCGATCGGTTTCGGAGAGTGTGGATCAACGCCCCAACCATGAATGGACTCGCTCGCCAACGTTTTGGATGATGTTGAGCGGTGTGTTGGCTTCTCTGGTCGTTGCGGGGTTTGTGTTCCTGTTGCTGCGTTCGCCGCCGACAGAAGGAGCAAGGCGGCCCGACGTTGCGGTTGATATTGCAACTGATGAGCCGCGAGACGAGGTTGCTTCTCCTGTCGAGGCCACGGCCCCCCCAGAGATCCCCGTGGAGCGTCCGCGCTCACCGCTTGGAGACCGTGTGTTTGTGTCGCCGGACGGTCTGAAGCCAGGGTGGGCTCAAGAAGGAAATGCCAGCCTCGAAACGGCAACGTCGCAAGTCGTTTCCGTGTTGGAATCACAAGACTATGTGACATTCCTTCGTGACTTCGCACCCGTCGACAAGTTACGGGAAGCGCGAACGACGAACGGTGGGATTGAGGAAGCAGCCCGGCGCATGCACCAGGAGTCCGGACAGATCGACGTATTGCTTCAGCGTCTCAAGCAGTGTTCGACAACCGTCCCGATGATCGATTCTGCCGGAGGGACAGCGGTCTTCGTTTTGGGGTCCGATGACGATCCGATGCCTGCGGAGAATGGTCCCACGTCAGAGGCGTCCGCTGAGCAACCGGTCCCCGGGTTGGGTCGAGACATCAAACAGGTTCTGCGAGGAGCGATTGAATTATTGAACAAGGGAGAACGTGAAGAGTTTGTCCGGAAGCTCTTTCCTGCATCCGAAGTTCGCAGGATGATCGCGGAGGACAGCTTTGGAAGCACACTCGTGATTCTGGATCAACATCCGGAGATGGTCGCTGCCATGATTTCCGACCTGGAGTTGATGGAAACACTGACACCCTCAAAGCGCTCCGGTGAGTCGCTTGAGTACGAACTCCCCCCAGCGGTCGAGACAGAGTCGCCACGGGTTGTTCAGTGGGAGTTGACCGACGGACACTGGCGATTCATCGACAATTCCCAGGAGGTCCGGAAGCAGATTCTGGAATTGGCGGCCCGCGTGCCTTCCGATTCGGAGAGCCCGAACGAAGTGCGATGGGAGCGGATCGGACAACAGTGGCGATTGCAGTCAATGACTTTCGAGTGAGAATGTGATGAGCGATCAATTACAGCTTGCGCAGGATGAGCGGAGTTCAGATTCGAGTGACCGCCTTGTCGCGAAGAGGCGACGCCGGTTGTCACGGCGGCGAGGCTTTACCTGTGTCGAACTCGTGACATGTGCTTCCGTTGTAATCGTAATGATGTCCCTGTGTATGCCGGCGGTGCTCATGGCATGGCAACAGTCTCGCTCGGACGTTTGCAAGAACAACCTTAAGCGACTCGGATTGGCGCTGCATAACTACCACGATGTCTATCGGATGTTCCCGCCAGGTTGGGTGACTCGTGAGGTCAAGGGGCTCCAGACGCAGGGGTTTGGGTGGCAGACGGGCTTGCTGCCTTACATCGATCAGGGAAACGTTTCGAATCTCCTCTCCCCCGACGGCGGCGGTTTTGACGAGATGGACGAAGCCCGCATGCAGGCAGCGAAAACGCGAATCCGGACCTTTCGCTGTCCTTCCGACACGACGCCGGAGTTTAATCCGTTTCGAGAAGAATGGCCGACGAGTAACTACTCAGGAAACTATGGTCACCTGGCGATCCCGCGATGGCTTCCTGCTCAGGCGAGCAAGAATTGGCCGGGGCAGGTTGCTCCGTGGTTTGGGCCGCGGTCGGCTCCACGAAATCGAGGCAACGCGGCTGCGATCGACAAGTTCGGAGACCCGCGACCAACGGGGCTGTTCTCACAGAATACGTGCATTCGCATTCAGGATTGTGTGGACGGCACGTCGAACACAATCCTCGTGGGGGAGAGATGCGTGACGAGTGCGGCGGGCATCTGGCTCGGGGTCACCGCCGGAACAAACGAGAACGACGCTCTCACCGATTGCAGTCATGCGTCACGTCCGAATGCCGGGCTCAGTTCCTTCTCCAGTCTGCATGGCGTGGTGCATGTCTCTCTGTGTGACGGCTCAGCCCGAGGCCTCAACCCGTCGGTCGACTCGCTCCCCAATAGCGATCCCGAAAAGCCATTGGGAGTCTACCAGAAGTTGGCGGCGCGCAATGACGGACAGATCATCGAATTCTGACGTGCTTCTCTCGGCCACCTTTGGCCGGTCATGCTGTCGCCGCCTATAGCGGCGAGCAGACAAGTGTCGCGTCCCCAGCGGCGGACCGTGCGTGAAACGTAGGCGTTTTGGCGTCCGAACGCCGCGATACCAAAGTGCCCGTGGCACTATTCCATCGGAGCGACTTCTCCTCCTTTGGCCTGAGGGTACTTCTCATCCAGTGCTGCGAGCACTTGCTCCTCCGAGATTTCGATCAGATAGTGATGCAGGAGCACGGCTGATTCCAGTTTGGGTCCTTCCGCGGTGACGTAGACCGGGAATACGGTGGGAACTCCCTTCGGCGGGCGACCCACGAGCCGCACAAACTCCGCGTCAGCAGTCTTTCGGTAATAGGCCAGGCGCGTTGGATTGTTGGCTTCTCGGCCGGGTCCAAGATTGGCCAGTAGGTAAGCAAGAGCAACGGCGTTCTTCTTTACGAAGTCATCATTCAACTCGAGCGTGAACTCACCGCTTGTCGAGATGAGCTTGAAGAGCGGTTCCGAGTTGTCAAAGGACTTCGTATCGAGATAGAACTTCCGGGCTCCGGGAGCGGTGTACTTGACCTGGTTCGGCTCGGTCGTCGAAAGCACAAGCGTGCTTTGCACCGGATCGACAAAGAATGGTTGTGGACGTTCGCCCAACTCACTTAGTCGGACATGATAGACCTGTTGTCTCAATACAATCAGGCACTCATTGCCTCCCGTGGCCACATGATGCTTGAAGACCACGTAGCCGTTTCGCCGAGTGAGAGGTGAAGTCTCCGTCACCGAATTGTCCGCTCGAAGGTCAAGGCCTACCAATGGTTCAGCCGTGTGAAAGTCATAAGCCTGGAGTCGATACGTCTGCTCCCCTCGAATGATGAGCAGGTTGGCAGGATAATCAGGCGTATTGAAACGGGTGCTGGAGGGGCTTCCCTGAGGCACCCGAATCGACTTCTTGAGCATGGGCTCGCTGACATAGGGGTACCAACTCTCTCGTGTCAGGAAGTGTTTAACCGATTGTCGTGGCGTGTAGACATTCGAGCTGCCATGACCATAACGACGGAACACAGTCGGCCAAAGCAAGAGTTTTGGGGTTTGATAGTCGTGATCCCAGAGGACACCCGCTTCGAGCCAACCATACCCGCATCGTCCGGACGGCCACGATTCTGCCTTGTTGACATCGTGAGGAAATTCAGGGATTGGTTCCAGGCCCGGCAGTCGCAGTCGTTGAACACGACCGTACTGATCCGGCTCGGCGTGGAGGTCGAGCTGTTGATTATGGACGAGAGTCAAGAGCCCGCCAGGCATGTTTTCGATCGGGATCGTCGCCTGAGTCTCCAGCGTCGTTGCATCGAGTTGTTCGAGGCTCTTCGGAAAGGTGACATACACATGGGGACCGGACATGACCGCATCGAAGAAGGTTTCCGGAAACGTGCGTTCGCAAATCACTTTGTCCGTTCCGAGGTCCAGCACCGCGATTCGACGATGGACAGGGGCCTTTTGAAAGCGAGGTGTCGTTTTTCCCATCAACAGGGCATGCTTGCCGTCGGGAGTGATGAACAACTTCGTAGGAACAAAGGGAGCCGCAATTGTTGGGCGAGTGATCTCGATCGTCCAAGATTGGGATCGACTGACATTGCCGCTATTGACGCGGAGCGCAAGTTCGTGAGTGCCAATCTGTTTGACGGTCGGCGTCCAATGAATGATTTGCGATTTGACGGTCATGCCTTCGGGGGCCTTCTCGATCTGGACTTCGATCCCAGCTGAGAGTTCAATCGGCAATCTCATTTCCGTGTTGATCGGCCAACTTCGTGGCAGTTCCGTCTCTGACCAAAGTGAAGGCTCCTGCTCCAAGGAAAATGCACTCGTGGGGAATGCAGCGATGTGCCGGTGTGTCGCCAGCACGAACTGCTGACGGGGAGCGTCGCTGAGAACATTCAACAGAGGAATCGGTTTCCGTTGCACATCCTGGGGGCGCGGAACCTCCAACTTGGGAACGTCGAGCCACGACTCGGGAAACTCAACCCGTTCAAGCGTGCGACCATCGTTGATGGAGCCGAGCATCCAGAAGGAGCCGGCGACGCCTGACATCAATGTTGTCCCCTTGAGAAAGGCGACAGGCTTGAATTCGGCCGTGGCGAATTTCTCCTTGAGAATCGGGTCGAATAGCGACTGTCCACAGGCGACAAACCTTCCAAGCGGATCGGCGATGACCGGCTCCATGGACACCTCGGTCGCACCTTCTCCGATCAATTCGACCTCCGTTGTCGGACGGGCCGGATCCACATCCGGCCACGTGTGAGGCTGCATGCATGCTCTGGCAATCTGATAGGAACTGACCGCATAGACCTTCCGGCCGTCATGCGACAACGTGATCGGACTCATTCCCAGGGGCAAAATGCCGGAGGGTAACCAGCGGCGGAGATCGAATCGGGTGATTCGCTCGGCTCTTTCGATGAACGAGGTTGCGTACAGAAATGGATCGTCAGGATTCTGGCTCGATAACACGTCGTGCGGCGCGGGCGTTTGTAGCAGTTGCTGTCGAACAACCTTCAGCGTCCTTGCATCAATGGCCACCAGACTCGGCGGAGCATCGACTCCAACAAGGAAGAGATTCTGATCGCCCAGTGTCTTCACGGTGACTGATAGTGGTGTTCCACCGACACCGATATCAGTCGGCTGCGGGCTCTGTCCCGGCCCCCAATTCTCCAACGAGTAGACGGACAGTGCATTGTTGTCGATCCGCACGACTGCCAGTTGACTCGTCTCCGTATCGATGGCCACATCGAGTGCATCCGTGGGGAGGTCGATTGTCGCAAAGCGATTCCGGTCAAATCCTTCGCCCGCATCATCTGCGATGACCGCGCTGTCGAATCCGCCTGCGCCAACTCCCATTGCCAGGACGAGCGTCATCGCTCGCAACGTGATGCCCATGCCACTCCAATTGGCTCCTTGCTGACGGACATCCTCAGACGTGAACGAGTTGATCATGTGTTTGCGATGAGTCTTGCGATCGGGGGCGATTCTCTACTTGGACGCTTCGGTCGCGTTGAGGACCAGCGATGTCGGCAGGTCCACCAGATAGCTGTGGTGAAATGTTGAGATGTCCAAGTTGGCATTGGTCGCCTCCACAGCGAATCGAAGCATGATCGGAACGCCGGAAGGCTTGCGACCGGTCAATGTGCGATACCTGTCTGATGCCTGTTCGATGTAACTGGTGACCTGTTCCTCGACTGTGAGCCGGGCATTGCGGCTCAGTCTGGCGTTCGCGATCTTCGCCAATTCCTCCACGTGAGGAGCAAGGTCGACCTGAAACGTGCCATCGTCAGAGGAAAGTTTGACGGCATCGTTCGACACCGGAATGCTACTGGAAGCGAGATGATACAGGATGGCCCCGGGAGCTTCGTAACTGACAGTCGTGGGGGTCTTCGAGGACAACACCAATGTTGATTGACGCGGCAGCACTCGAAAGGGAGGTTCAACATCAGGCAACTCGTCCAGGGGAATGACGAACGTCGATCCGTGTATCGTTGCCAGAACATCTGTCTGCGTCGTCTCGACCCGATAAAAATAGTCGAAACTTGTATACGGATATCGCGATGCCGCAGTTCGGTCCTGAACTTTAAGAGGAACATTCACAAGGTCTTCGCCGGAAACCAAATCGTTGACCTGAAGACCAAGAACCTGAATCGAATTCACGGAATGGGGGGAAACCGTTGGTCGAGGGTTGTCCAGCTTCTTGTAGCTTTCGGTCAGCATCATCCTGAGAGGCAGATCGGGGGATAAGTAGATCGTTCTCTCGATGGCTTTGCTTCGTCCTTGTCCGGGCAGGTAGAAAGGTTGGCCGAACATTCCGTGCATGGCTGACTTGGCTCCGGGCACCAGCGGCACATTGGGAAGCTGTGGATAAACAAAACCCTGCGGAGTGACCATTGCAGTCGCATGAGCAAACTCCCGGTCCCAGAGACAGCCATCAAAATACCACCCGTCTGCAATCCGTCCAACTTTCATCAACTCAGTGTCGGGAATCTGTGATTGACGCCAGGGACTTCGCTCCTGGGTTTGCAGGTCCGGTAACGACAATGTTTGTCCACACAACAGGTATTTGTCGCCAATCGACTTGAGACTTCCTTCGCCACGCACGACGGCCTGTCCTCCGGGCTCAAGGGTCTCTGCGTCGTAACGGAGAATCCGGAAGTTCTTCGCCTCGCCCGTGTAATCGAGAACATACAGACCTGTCCCATTCAACTCGACGTCTCGGGCACCAAAGGGCAACGTGAGTTCCTTGAGAATGCTTCGAGTGGGAACGTCCATTAACGCCAGACGCGTTGACGTCGGATTCTGTAACGGACTGGCTTTTTGAGCCGACTGTTCTTCCGTCAGAAAGTCGGCCCCCCAGACAACAGCGCGGCGTCCGTCGGTGGACGGATCACAACCCCGAACAAAGAACGGAACTTTCAGGGAGGGCATCTCAAGGTTGACCCGATACGTCACCTCACGGGCAACATCACCTTCCACCACGCGCACTTGAATGAGGTATTGGTCGGTTGCGATGTCAGGTGTCCAGAGAATCTTCCGTCCCTGGAGCGTGACTCCCTCCGGGGCATCCATGAGTTCGACGGTCGCCGGCTCTCTTTCCACGACCACATCAATCTCAAATGGCTCACCCCGAATGGCAACTCGTGTGTGCGACTCGGCGAGCGTGGGCAAATGCGACGGAACCGGCTCCGTGGATTCGGGAAGGGCGGACTTGTCGAAGGGCACCACACACGCATGCAAAGCCGTCGTGACAACGAGTCGGCTGTGATCCCAGTCGCACCACACAAAAACAGGGTTCGAGAGCACTTCGTCGCCGGAGTGCATTTCGGTCACCATGTACTTGCGACTTCGGCTATTGACCTTGTGTTGCCCAAAAAGTTCCTGCGGCAAGGGAATCCGTTGAACGATGCTTCCATCGGTGCGGGCACCAATCACGACATCCCGTTCGAGCAATCCCACCATCCACGGAGTCCCGTCGACGAAGTCCTGCGGGATGAACTCCGCTTTGATGGGGTCCTCCTTCAATTGAGGGTCATACAGCAGATAACCGCGCGTGATCACTCGGCCATCGTCGGACAAATACCCATGTGCCTTGTCTGAAGTTCGCTCGGCGATCTGCTCCCAGCGAGTTGACTCTTCCGGACTGGAACCCGGATCAGCAACTTGAAACAGCGATGTCGTTCGCCCCACCCCCATTTCGTTCATGTAGACCAGTCGAGGATCTCTGGCAACCGAAGGTCGCCTGTGGGAATGTTCGGTCCAATGGTCAACGATCTGTGACGTCGTCAGGTCTACGCGAATGATGCCCCCCCAGAGCCTCGGGGAGGTTGACGAAGCATACAGCAATGATGACGCCGGATCAGTGACCCCGGCTACGTGGATGGGAGTTGCTCCCTCCAGGATGATGCCACCGTTCCGTTCGTGCGTCTCGGCATCGATCATGACCAGCGCACCCGGATCGTGCTGTCCGACGACGAAGACGTCACCGCTTTTCATCGGCTTGAAGCACACCACTGATGGCGTCCCTGCAAGTCGGTACTTCTTGACCAACAACAACGGGTCAGCGTTCTGAAAATCATCCAATGGCACAAATCCGACCGCGTCTCCCCACGGGCCGATTGCCGCAAGCTGACTCCGTTTCCGGTCGAATGCAACCTCGAGCGCCTGATTGGGCCAAGCGACGATCGATGAGCCGATGCTCTGAGACGCTCTCTCATCAGCGTCATCCAGTTCCTCCGCGTGATCCTCGACGGGGGCAGCAGACACCTCATCTTCGTTCGAACCCTCGTGCGGTGGCAAAGTGGCAACTGACTCGTCTTCCGCGATCGATTCACGCGTCGCGATCTGTGATTCGACATCTGACTGTGGCTCTGCTCGCGCGACTTCAGGAGATTCCGGACGCGACGTTGGCGCGCCTCTCAGCATCCAGACTGCGAAGAGAGAGCAGCCACCAAGGACCGAGGCGATCGAAAATGTTGCCAGAAACGCGCGGACCGGAGTCATATTTGCGACAAAAGCATCGACACGAGAAGGACTTGATCTCTCAGGCGAATTTCGTTTCTGTTTTCGCCGCGCACTCACCATTCGTACCTTATGAAGAGTTTACAGGGCACATTATTGTCGTGACCGCGTGAGGGAGTTGACAGAGACTCACAAGAGGGTGACGATGTTCTAACATCACACTTCAACGCCGTGCTCACTTGATTGTGCCTGAATGCACTGGCGTTGCCAACCAACCTTGGAAATCGCCATCCATGGCAAGCAGGTCACGATCTCGACTAGATGCACGAGAGACTGCTGGTGATGACGCGAATCTTGAGCGACTGGCAATCATTTGGGCGAGCGTTGCTGGGGCTTTGGCGGCCACGTTGATGTTGATGTTTCTGAGTTGGTGGACGCTTCTGCGAGGTCCGGCTCCAGTCGCAATCGTCGAAGAGATGCCAGACTCACCCCGCGTCGTGCAGCATCAAACGGAATCCGATGACGCCAGCGGTGACGAATCGACACTTGTTGAGGCAACAGACTCGACGAGCGTTGGCGAGGAGCTTCCACCAGCCTCGGAAGCGACAGTCGCTGTCGATCCAGCCCCATCTTCCCTTGAGAGTGATCAACCGACCGCGTCGAACGACGTCCAGCAACCTGCATCGGAGGACGATCAGGTCGCCCCGGCAAACGAGCCTGAACCGGCGGAGGAGTCGATCGCAGTCGAGGTCGAGCAGCCGGCGACTCTCTCTCCGGTGCAAGTCGATGAGCGCGTTCTTGCCTGGCGGCTCCCGACCTCGACCTGGACCGCTGCATACGATGCGCATCATGGACGACTGATCGTTGGGAACGATTCGCGAGGATTTGTCATTCATGATGTCACGAAGATGCTCAACGGTGACAACGAGCCCCTGACGACGATTGCAACTCACGGGAAGCCACTGGCAGCACTCGTGAAGGAGTGGAAAGGGAAGATCGACTATTTGCTTGCCGGGAGCGAACCCTCCGCGCTTGCGGTCCATGACGACTCCTCCTACGAAGTGAAAGCAACGGTTGAATTGGACCCTAAAGCGACGGCGGGCTATCTCGCTTCGTCAATCGCAACCGATGATCCGTACGTTCACTTTGCCCAACGGGTGAAGATTGACAACGCCGGTAACCCAATGCTGACCCCGCACGGGGGAGGACGGATCGATCTAACGACGATGTCGGTTGATCGTCGGCTTTCGGAGCGAGAGTCGTTTCTTGATTTGGCCGTCAGCCGAGATGGCAAGCTGCTCTATCACCGTTCTCCGAACTGGCCGACCGGACTCCGGGTCTCTCATTGGAGGGAAGGGCCTCCTCTCCCCAATGATCGATCGAGTTTGATCGTTGTGCACAGCGACCACCGAGATACGCCGGAGTATGTTCCTTTCCCGGATGATCCGCTCGTGGCGATCGGGCGACACATTCTTAATGAGACGATGGAAGCCGGCGTAGGCCAGTTGCCAATGGAGCCGCGTGCGTTCTTCCGACAGAGGCCCCTCATTGCCGGCGTCGGAGAGAAGTCGATCATGCTCGTTTCCGCGAACGACTATCGCTCACAAGCGGAAATCCCCCTGCCGGACGGTTGGTTCCGAGAGCTGAAACCCCATGAACGTGGGCCATTGCCATCGCTGGATCCGAGACAGCGACGACAGGCATTCGAGCGATTCAAAGGGGCATTTCTGTACATGGCGGCAGACGATGAGCGCGAGTTGTTGGTCACCGTTGTTGAAAACCATATCGTGCTGACCCCTCTCGCCAAATTGAACCTTCCCAAGGAACCCATTCTGCGTGTTGAGGCGAACGTCCCCGACCAATGGTTCGTGGGTGAGGAGACGGTCATTCCGCTGTCGGTCCAGTCGGGTAATGCTCAGTTCGAGCTTCCAGGAACTCGTCCAGATGCTCAGGAGCAAAACGGTCTCGCGAAGCTGGACGGAAACGTATTCCGCTGGACGCCGGATCGCAGCATGATTGGTGATCGGCGATTCACAATCCGTGCGACATCAAACGGTTTGCATCGCGATGTGACCTGGTTTGTCAATGTGAGCTATCCGTTTGTCGACTTGCCATTCGATGGTCAAGGCGTGTCGTTCTCCACGGACGGCACCAAACTCGTCACGTGGGGCTGGGTTCCCATTGGCCCTGATCCCCAAAAGATTGCCGCGAGTCGGCAACCGAAAATTGCCATCATTGATGTCGCGACGCGCAAGATCGAGGTCATGCGGGACTCACCGCAGGCGATCATTCGTGCAGTGATCAGCAAAGACGGTGTGCATGCCGCCGTCAGTCACGGAGACTTTTCTCGCGGCCCCAATCAAGCACAGTTAAAAGAGGCGACGCAGATCATTCATTTCAACCGGACGACACTCGAACCCGAAGGGCAATCGCTGGTCGCCGCCAAAGCCACCACGATGCAGGTCATCGCAGATCAATTCCTCGTCCTGTCGGGAATTCAGTATGTGCGGCTCTCGGACCGGAGTATTCAACAAATGCCCAAGGGGGTCGATCAGCGATACGGGCAATATCTCGACGGATGGCTGTGGCAAGGCGCTGTCTGGGATTCGACGATGTCTCGGCGTCGCCTGTTGGTCAGTCATACGTCCGGACGTGGGCGGATGAGCCCGGCGGTGGTCAATGCCGGCGAAGGGGTCGTGGTCGTGAATCACAGCGGGTTCAAAGCCTGCCAATGGCTGCCGAGCCGCGCGGGTTCGACGTCTCAACAGATGCAGCAATCTCCAGTGGGGGTCTCCTTCGATACGTACGGTCGATTCGTCCTGAATGAGAATCATGTCTCTCAGGGAATGCCGCTGCTAGGCTTCTCGCCGATTCGTCCCCATGCACCGCTGACTCAACAACAACAATTGTATATCAGCCGGAACCCGGATCGATTCAACACACGTGAGTATGGAAACGTGGCGGTCACGCAGGGACTCATCGCGGCGCAGAAGCATCGATCCGTCTTTTTTGTGCCACACAGCGATTTCAGTACGCCAGCGCTGCCACCGCAGTTTGAAGAGGAACAATCGACGCTGACGTTGAAGGCGTCAGGCAAGTCCTCTGTGAACTACCAGGCAACAAATGCGAAGGCATATCAGCTTGAGCTTCGCCATGCCCCCAACGTCAAAGATCCGTTTGTGACGCTTGAATCGAAGGATGGTCGCTTTGTCATCGACTTGAAGCCGCACCTTGAACAGCTGATGCAGGGGGCGCAAAACCAGCTGTTTGGATCGTACAAGGTTTATGTGGGCAACGAGCGTGCCCAGGCATTTGAAGAATCTCTCCCCATCATTCAGGACGAGTACCAGGAGATCACCGGAGTCAAGCCCAAGGGGGTTCCCGTACCCGTGTGGGCTTCCGTCATAGCAACTGGCGAATTGAAGAGTGAGGATCCGGATCACATCGCCGGGCTCGCCCACTTCTACTTTGTCGAACTGCCGATGGATGATGTCCGCACGGCACTGAAGGTGACTCCGTGATCTACTCACCAAGTTTCGCCTGATCAACTTACCAAGTCTCGCTGAGGCCTGTTTTCATGTCGATACGCATCGCCTGCAGGAATGGACACAAGCTGAAGGTGAAAGACAGCTTGGTAGGCAAGAAAGTCCGCTGTCCGAAGTGCAAGGCGACGATCGTCATTCCGGTATCGGTGACCGATGAGGACCTCCTCGATTCTGTCGAGGACGATGTCGCCCCGCAGTCCCCTCCTGCTCGACAGACAGAGAGGCGTCAGCAAGACGTGTCGGGTGATGATCCGCCTGCGGCTTCCCACTCGGATTTGGACTCGCCACCGGACACCGAGCTCGACCCTTGGGATCTTCCGGATGGCATGGATGATGAGTTTGATCGCTGGGATGAGTCCCCCGGCGAAGAGGAAAATTGGGAGACAGGGCCTCCGGTCCCGCGATCACAGAAACGCAAGCGGCGACATCGTCCGAAAGAACCCGTCAAAGACTCCGACATCGACAGGAGAAAATTGGTTTGGCTGGCGGGGGGCGGAGGAGCCTTGCTGGCCGTTCTGATGCTTGGCGGCGGTCTCTTTCTGTTGCTCAACGATCAGCCTGACGCAGGGCCCCCCGAATTGGCGCAGCAGGCATCTGATGTGGAGAAGTCTCAGCCGGCACAAATCGCAACAACAGAATCAACGGAGACGTCGACTCCCGATGAAGCCGCTCCAGCGATCACCCCGGAAAAGGCAATTACTCCACAGAAGGCGAATGCGCCCGATGCCGTTGTGCCGGCAGGCGAAATCGCCGAACCCTCGGTCGTTCATCTCGACGAGATGCCTGGCACGTCTCGCAGCCTGTTGGGGTCACCCTCCGCCGTCGCCTTCGACTCTCATACAGGAGTGCTCGCGACATTGGACGACATCGCCAATGAGATCGTGATCTATCAACCCAGCTACTTCGACGGCGATGACACGGCCCACTCCGAACGTTTCAAAGGAGACGGAGAAACCCCGGTGAACGGCTTGGCACTCAAGCCATATCAGGACAAGCTCTTCCTCGTAGTCACATCCGAACAAGGGTTCTCTCTGTACGATGCAGCGACGCTCGAGCCTTACGACGCCGATGGCCGGATGCCAAAGACGTTTCGCGACAACATTTCGATGCGAACCCCGAGTGGTTCACCGAATCCCAACGATCCGCATGTGTATTTCGGTTCGTATGTTGTGAGACAAGAGGGCAGGTCCAAAAAGATTAACGACTATCAAGCCGTTGTGCTTGATTTGGAGCACCCGGAAACGATCTCCGGGTTGAGCCTGCCTTCGGATGGGCTGGTGGTCTCGCCTTCGGGGAGGATCGTCACCAGCAGGTCAAGCGATGTCGCGGTGCTGGTTCAGCCAGTGGGGACCTCTCTGGAGAGGAGGTCATGGCCCGGAAATCTGTGTCCCCGGGTGAGGGCACAATTCATCGACCCCTACGAACAGTTTTTCGTTTTCGGCCAGAGCTTCCGTCTTAACAGCATCGATTCACCGATTCTGAGGCTGAACGGAGAAGGGCTGGCGGTGTTGCCCAACGATCCGTTCATCCTGTCGTTGCAATCCACGGGAAGTCATTCCCTGAAGGAGGGCACCTTTCATCTCCATCATCGTGACACGGCCCATCTCAGAGCCACCTTCCCACTCGACGACTCGCTCGACCCCGACAGCGAGGACAAGGACGAGCAGAGGGTCGCTGTGCGAGGCTTTCCTGTTCGTCCGGAAGTGTTTGTGGATGCCAGCCGAAATCGGTTTATTATGGTCCGAGGTGTGAAGGTGCGAGTGGTCCCGATCGACGAGTTACCGCTTCCCGATGAACCATTGCTCGCGACCCGGATCGATCTTCCGCCACTGATTGAGCCGATGCAGTTCCTCGACATTCCGGTTGCGAGTTCCGATCCGCGAGTCGATGTCTCACTCGTGTCTGCTCCGGACGGCGTCACCCTTGAGGACGGACGCCTGCAATGGACTCCGGGAATTGAACACATTGGACGACAACTCCTGACATTTCGATTGACATCAGGCGTCACCTCGAAGGATCAGACTCTACAGACGATCGTCTCGTACCGCAGTGTCCCGTTGCCTTTCGAACCGAGATTCGTTGTCACTAGTCATGACGGCCAACGTGCATTCGTCTGGAGCAACTGGACTTCCGGTTATTATGACGATCCCGATGGTCCGACAAAAATTGCGATTGTTGACACCGATCAGCGACGGGTCACCGCAGTTCGTGATTTCCCCTATCGTGTCGTGTCCGCTGTGGTGACCCCCGAATCCGTTTGCCTCATCGCAACGTCGTCCACCGGGAAACTCCCGCCTCCGAAGGATCGCTCGGGACGATTGCTGATGTCTCTCGACCGAAATGATCTCAGCATTCTGAAGTCCGTCACGATGGGGAGTGCAATGGCGGAGCTCACCCGCCTCAACGACCGACAACTCCTACTACACGGTCTGGGCAAAAGACAGATCGAGGCCATTCTCGAGACCGACCTCACGCTTTCCCCGCTGACGAACCTGCTCCCTCCGGGTGGAGCGAGCGCGGGACGGGTTTTTACCGATCCAAACCCGGAAGAACGAATCGTCCTTCCCCGCATCGTGCTCAACGCAGAGCAGACTGCCATCGTGGAGTTCGCCAGTCATTCGCTCATCGCGCACATGGGCAGCACGTTTGCCAAACCGATTTTTGCCCGGCATGGGGACTCGCCATTCGGCCTTGAGGAACAGAATCGAAGGACGGCCCGAGATCGCATGATTCCGATCCTTGCTGATGGAGGGCAGGATGGTCCACTCGTCGCCGACATCAACAAGGTTATCGGTCAACGGCGAGTTATCATCGCGAAGAACGAATTATTCGTCATCGAAGGACGGAACCTTCAGCACGACGGGCAACCGGAAGTCGAGGAGGAGCCGGAGCAACCCGATCAGGCCAAGCCTCCGCTACCGATCCGGGTGATCGATCCCATCATGATTGCGGCCAGCGACCGGGCATTTGAGATGCGATTCGCCGTCGATGAGGGGACAGCACCGTTCACATTCACGGCACAGGCTGCGAACGATTCCGGATACAACTTCTTCTTTGACGGAGCAAAGTTCCTGATTGAGGGACGCAAGCCGGGGAGTTTCATGTTCCATCCCAAGGTCTTGATCGATGCCATGTTGTCCAGTCGCGCTCAGTCAAAACTCAATGAAGCACTCGGCATCCTGGGCCGCCAATATACGGGAAAGACTCTCGATGACTACCTTGAAGACTTCCGTGTCAATCTCCAACCATTGTTGAATCACAAGTTCCGAGGCGTCCCATGTTCTGTCGGAGTGTCGGCTTGGGTCCAGGATGCAGACGGACGCGCTGGTCAAACCGCACAAACCGTGATCCTGGATCTCCCGAGAGATTTGGTCGAACCCTTGTGGGAACGTGCCGTCGGAACTCGCCAGGTCTCCCCGCTCAACAGCATCCGAGAAATCAAGGCCACTCTTGGTAGCCAGATGCCACTTTTGCTCCCTGATGATTTTAGTGCCGTCGAACTTTCTAACATCATCCGTGCAGAACAAGTCGATCCGCCTGAGACGGAGGATTTGGTTCGGAACACTGTGGAGAAGCTGTTGAACGAGGGAGGCAAGCTGGTGACGAAGGTTTCCGATCCAATCCGGGTCCCCATCCGCACATGGCGAACCACTGATGGAATCTCCATGAAGGGCAAGCTCTCTGGAATGCAGGGGAATCAGGTGCAGATCGATGTCGGCGGTCAGATCAAACAGATCCCGCTTGGGGAGTTACGCGAAGCATCGATCTCGATTCTGTGGCAGGATTTGTTGTCAGCTCAGGATCGCCCCAACTTGGCTATGCGCAAGGAAACGAGTCCGCCACGTTCCTCTCGTGAACCTGAGGAGACGGCCATTGGACAGGCGATCAAGGGGTTCGTCCAGACATACGGATTCTATCCACCACGAGCGCTCGTTGACGCACAAGGGAAGCCCTTGCTCAGCTGGCGTGTGCTCATACTGCCATTCCTCAGGGAGTATTCCCTGTATTACTCGTTTCGGCTGGACGAGCCTTGGGACAGTCCCCATAACCGCAAGCTGATGGAATTCATGCCCAGAGTGTTCGATACTCATCCGGTTCTCCTTGAACCGGGTTTCACAGGCGTCCTCGCCGTTGTGGGAGAGAACACATGCTTTCCTCCCAGAGGGTTACGACGTCCTGAGGATCTCACCGACCCCGATGACGAAGTCCTGCAGGTGCTCATGGTTGGCGTTCGCAAGTCGGTCGAATGGACGAAGCCGGAGGACTTCGAACTGGGCGAAGACGGGGCAAGTCTGAGCATTATCGCGGAACCCGTACCAATCGATGAGGCCTTTCCCAAGAACCGGCAACCACCGAACTTCGTGTTTGGTCAATTCGCCGACTACACCAGGAAGAAATTGCCACCCGAGACCGATCCGGCCCTGCTGTTTGAAGCGGCCACAATCAACGATGGTCGTCCGGAAAACCTGCTCCAACTCCTGAAGGAGTGACACGTCGAGACGTATCGTCGTGTCGACCTTTCGCGGGCTCGTTGTTCAGCGGCGATCTCGAAAATAGTGAAGGACGTTCCTGAATGGAGGATCACTCCACGTAGCGCCGGCAGACTCGTCAATTGGATCGCGCCCTGGCAACATGGGGACGCGGATCAATGTCCGCTGTGAAGACGTACGAACCAATCCGAGTTGTCGGAAGTGTCGATCGACCCCCATTAAGAGTTGTCGAAATGGTTGCAGCCAATACGATGGAGTGAGAGGTTCGGAGGCATGGATTCACATTTACAGCAGAAAAACACCATTGGCCGAGTGGCGGAATTGGCAGACGCATCGGACTTAAAATCCGAAGTTCCGAAAGGGACGTGGGGGTTCGAGTCCCCCCTCGGCTATCTTTGTTTCGTGCAATAGATTGTAGAGAGATGAAAGAGCCTGATTTTTCCGGCTCAAGTCGATGGGGGGGGATCGGGGTTCATCCCCTTTCCACCGGTGTTTCCCATTTCATGCAGCGCGATTCTTCAGTGCTGGTCGGACCTACCCCCCCATTGGAAATACTCATCCGCCACTGGCAGACCACTGCGTCGGGCGAATTCCTCAACGTTGCCCGTCCACGCACAGACGGCTTGAGGAGACAGA
Source organism: Planctomycetaceae bacterium (assembly GCA_020426505.1). GTDB lineage: Bacteria > Planctomycetota > Planctomycetia > Planctomycetales > Planctomycetaceae > JAHBXU01. The sequence goes on from JAGQPX010000022.1 coordinate 20,313, forward strand.
GAGTCTTCCAACTCCGTTTGCTTTGTCCTTCCCCGTTTTCTGGAACGACTTGGGCCATCGCCTATCAAACTCGCCTTTTCCCTTTGCGGAGTTGAGCGGATGCCGCGTACGCGTCCGTCAGACTCGCCGGCAACTCAGAGAAGTCGATCAACGGCGGCGCTTCGTCGAACAACTCAATGCCCAGTTTCTCCGCGAACGACTTCGACTTCTTCTTGCCCCGACCGGTCAGTCCCAGTTCACTCCGTAATTCGGTCCAGTTTCCAAGTTGATCAATCGTCGCGGTCGAGATGCCCACCGCCGTCGAAAACTGATTGCGGGTCATGTTGCGACCCAGAATCGGCAACTGCTCACGCATCAGCTTCAACAGCAACTCACGCGAATAACGACGTGCCTTGCCCGGCGAGGCCACCTCACTGAGCCCGGCTGCCTGCCGAAACGCGACCCAACTCCCGAACACCCGATCACAGGTCGATGTGCTGATCCCCGTGATCGAAGAGAACCGCCGCTTGCTGACCGGCCCGTCGATTTCCTTCTCCGCGTCCAGCAACCGTTGGATCAGATACTCAGCCGAATACCCGGAACTCCGCTTTCGAGGCAACCCCGCCGCCACCCGCAGGTCACCCCACGATCCACAGTGGACAGCAATGTACCGATCCGACCGCCCGATATGATCGGCAAACCGCTGACAAGTGACATCCGGCCCCTCAACCGCCACCAATTCCTTCAGTGCAGCGATCATCTCGCCCCGCCGTTCCTCCCGATTTACCCGCCGCCCATCGATGCGTGTCGTCTCAGACATGATTCATTCCCAACAAGTCCCAAAGCCTTCACCCACCCCAGCCCCGGTTGCGCAACGGCTCCCCAGTTAACCATCACCCTCCGCCAAAGTAGCCATCACGCTCCGTCGTGATGAGCGGATCAAGAGCAGACCCCCAACAAGCTCGCACCCGCACAAGCGTCAGCGACATCTCGCGGAGCGAGATGACGACTCTGCCTCCCGTCTGCTGACCCGTGCCACTGCTTGCTCGGCCGACATTGAGCGTTGAATGCGCGCTCAGCACTGCTTCGGCCGGGCAAGCAGTGATGAATGACCATCCCACGTCCCCTCCGCCCGACCGAAGCAGTGGCACGACCCTCACTCAATCAGGGGCACCGGACCTTCACCCGCCTCCCACTTGGAGGCGCGCCCAAAGGGGTCAGGCACCAATTCGGACGATCGACCTTCTGATTCTCATCCATCGTCCCACCGAATTGGTGCCTGACCCCATTCGTGCACTGACTACTATCCGGGAAACGACATCTCCACGTACTTGCGGAGGATCAGTTCGGCTTGGGAGATGTGGTCGGGGAAGAGCGGGCGGCTGTCGTGGATGCCTTTGAACGTCGAGAGGATGTACTCGGCATCGTCCCGGTCGATGCCGTAGAGGTGAAAGAAGGCGGCATCCAGTTCGGCCATCAGCACGGCCCGCTCGGCCTCGTCCCACTTGTTGAGCCGCCCGCCGTACTCCGCCTGAAAGCTGCCGGACGTAAAGTCACACGCCTCCGCCAACGGCAACATGTCCTCCGCCGTGCAAGTCAGCTTGAGCACTCGCTCACTGATCCATGTCTCCAGCATCGTCGACTGCTCCCACGGACAGGGCTTCGAGTAGGTGTCGGGGGTAAGCGTCGCAACCTGGTATACGATGAAGAAGTTCAGTGTCACCCCTCCAATCTTCTGCCGTGTCACAAAGTCGTATGCGAATGAGTTGAGGTTGCCCAATAGACAAGTCTGCCGAAGTGCTGTTGCCTCGCTTTGAACGAGGACAAAGTGATTCGTAAATCCTGCATAGGGAGCGACGGCGGCAATCATCGTTCGCTGGTTCGTTGGGCTTGTGATGTCCTTGAATCCAAGCGAACCCCAATCTGTTAACTCGACGTTTGACTGATCAACCCAAAATCTTGGCTGTGATCGAAACTCGGGATTTTGATGATCGACAGTCGACGATGGCTCTGTCTGGCCCTGCCTCATCCAGTTTGATTGGTCAATCCTCACACCAGCAGCCCGGTGGTCGAACATCTGGACCATCTTTGCTTCGTACACCGGCAGGCAGACTTGCTTGCGGTTCTTCCACTGGTTGCCGTCCAGCTTGAAGCCTGCCTCCTTCAACTCGGCCGGTTCGCGAAACAACTCGGCGTCGTTGGTCTGGTGAAACATCGTCTTGAACGTGATGCCCCAGGGGTTGCCGGTCGGGCCTTTGCGGGTCATGTCGATCAGTACCGGGACACGGCGGTAGATCGACTTGGTGATCTCGGCGTCACGACGGGTGCGGAAGATCGGACAGGTCCGCGTGTTGGGATTCAGCAGCTTGATGTCGTCTCCGCTGAGAGCGACGTGTCGTCGTTTGTCTTCCAACTCCTCGACCTGATGAATGAAGAAGGAAAAGTCGGCTGCATCGACCGAGTGCTGCTCCCCGCCGTAAATGAGGATGCAGAACTTAAACCGACCATCGACATCTGGAAAGAACTTTTTCAGTCGGTTCTCGAAGTCGTACAGCCGCCTGAGGCGGTTGGTCTCGGCAATAGCGGCGAAGAAGTCTTTGGTCGTCTTGTCGGAGGCGATGCCGGACGGTGTCAGCAAACCGACGCGGCCATGCGGAGCAACGATGTTGTACGCCAGCTCAGCGAACACCGCGTAGGTGTTGATGTCCCCCTTGCCGGTCAGTGGGTAAGCCTCCTTGTTACGGCAATAGGTTAGCAGCGCCGAGGCGGCATCCAGGGCCTGCTGGTAACGTTCGTAGAGTGCCGGGTCGTCCGACTCCAGTTTGGCGACGAGCTTGCGACGTTTGGCCGCGTTACTCGCTGTCGCGATCTCCGGCGCCGGGAGGGAGAAGTACTCCCGTTCCTGCAACTTGATTCGCTCCCACGGCGGGTTGCCGATGACGCAGTCGAAGCCGTGCTCGTCGCGGTCGAACACATCGGGAAACCGCTGTTCCCAGTCGAAGCCGGCGGGGTGGACTTCGGAATCATGTACGAGTGAGTTGCCGTGTACGATGTTCCCGGAGAGCCGGGCGAGCGTCTGCCCTGGTGCGGCGGAGCGAATCCACAGAGCGAGTTGTGTGATCTCGACCGCTTCGGGGGAGAGATCGACGCCGTAGAGGTTTTCTTCGAGGATGAAATGGGGGATGCGTTCCATGTAGGTCAGGCTCTCGCCCAATGATGTTCGGCACGGTTTT
>JAGQPX010000191.1 GCA_020426505.1 Planctomycetaceae bacterium
GCGACGGGATGCCGATCAGGTTGATCGAGTTGTAGAGCACGCGCATCACGGCCGCTCCGATGACAACACCGAGGATTGTTCCCTCGCCGCCTCGAAGACTGCATCCTCCCAACACGGCAGCTGCGATGGCATAGAGTTCGTAGAAGTTGCCGTGAGAGGCCGGTTGAATCGAGTTGGTGTCGAGGGCGAACAGGATGCCTCCCAGACCAGCTGCGAGTGAGCAGAGGACGTACGCCAGGATCACCATACGATCGGTGTTGATGCCGCTGAACCGGGCGGCCTCTTCATTGTTGCCCAGCGCGAGCAGATACCGGCCGTAGATCGTCTGATTCAGAAAGATCGACGCCGAAAACGCCAACACCATCAGCAGGATCAAAGGTGCCGGGACGAGCGTCTCACCGAGCGGCGTCTTTCCCAATAGCCACAGGATGGCACAGCCACTCGTGAGCAACAGGGGAGCAGACGCTGCGGCGCCGGCAATGCGAACGGCCCTTTGCCCCAACCATGCTAGGGATGCCATGAACAGACCGAGTGACGAGAACACAGCCATGATCCGCCAGGTGCGGGCCCACTGCACGCCGAACCATTGTGACTCCTCGTCGGCTCCTTTGCCGATGATGAACCACTCATCGGGTTGATCGACCAAAATGGTCGCCCCCATAACGAGGAAAACCGCAGCGACCGCCAGCACCACGGGAAGGAAGATCGATCGCGGATTCCGCAGGACCAGCACGATCGACAGCCAGATACCGCCGATTGGTACCAACCAGCCCACCCGCGTCATCCACAGTCGCGGAATGCCGACGGCATCCGGATGCACGCGTGTCGTCCACGCAGGGAAGTCGATTGGGCCGAGTGAGACCAATGTCCCAGCTGACTCGATCTGATAGCCCATCGCGAACCGAGATCCCCCGGTCACGATCAACAGCAGGCCCAGGACGACTCCCACTGCAGGAAGTTGCCACCATACCGTCTTCGCCTCATCAGAAACGGCCACCTCGGAGCGTCTACGAATCAATCGCCAGCCGCACCAGAGTACGACTCCAATGCCGGTCAGCAATGCGAGAAACGCGACCGAACACGGTTTGCCGATTGCCAGCAACCGCAGCGAGTCGTTGAATGTGCTGCCAAACCCCTTTGTCTGATCGGACGTGATCCAGCGAGCCAATCCGCGATAAACCAGGAGTCCACACAGGGTCACGATGAACGGTTGCAACCGCATTTTCGTGATGAGCAATCCGTGCGTCAGTCCGATGATCAGTGAAAGCACCATCACGGCTGCGAGTGCCATCGGGACGGACCATTCCCGATCGACGAGCAGCATGGGTAACAGGCACCCCACGAGACCGATGACCGAGCCGATCGACAGGTCGATTCCGCCCGTGATAATCACCATCGCGACCCCCACGCCGATGATGCCGTACAAGGCACTGTGACGCACGATGTTCTGCATGTTGAATGGCTTGACGAATGCATCGGTCAACAGCGTCGTGCCCACACACACGAACACCAGCAGCAACAGGATGCCCAGAATCTTGTTCATGTGGGTTGAGAGTTGAGGGTTGAAGGTAAAGTGTTGAAACCCACGTGGCGTTGTCCGTAGGGCCAGTGACTATGCCGCGTCGGCGCCTCCGGTGGCAAGGTGCATCACGGCTTCCTCGCTGAGTTGATCGCGCGAAAGTTCTCCAGTGATACGACCCTCGTGCATGACGAGCGTTCGGTCGGACATGCCGAGGATCTCTTCCATCTCACTCGACACGAACAGCACGGCCACGCCGTCTTCTGCGAGTGATTCCATCAGTGAGTAAATCTCCTGTTTGGCTCCAATGTCGATGCCGCGCGTCGGCTCATCGAGCAGCAGCACGCGGGGCGACATCGACAGCCATTTGCCGATCACGACCTTCTGCTGATTGCCGCCGGACAGAAAGCGTACCACCTGCTCTGCGGACGGGGTCTTGATGTTGAGTTGGTCGATCATTTGCAAGGTGTCGTCTTGCTCCGCTGTCCCGTTGCGAAAGACGCCGAGTCGTCGATTGCGGCGCAAACTGGCAAGGCTCACATTCGACCGCACGGGCATGTCGATCACAAGCCCTTCCCCCTTGCGGTCCTCAGGCACAAGGGCCAGTCCTGCTTTAATCGCATCGAGACTGCTGCGAATCGCGACCTTCTGCCCCGCGACTTTGATCGTCCCGCCGAGGATCGGATCCACACCAAACAGTGCCCGCAGTAACTCGGTTCGACCGGCTCCGACCAGTCCCGCGACGCCGACGATCTCCCCTTGTTTCACGTGAAACACTAATTCCTCGCCCGGATGAGCCGACGTGCGTAACCCCTCGACCTCCAGCAGGGGTGCGCCCGGCTCGTGAGGTTGTCTGGCGTAGAACTGTGAGACGTCACGACCCACCATCAGTTGGACCATCGCGTCGTGTGTGATCTCGTCCCGGCTCAACTCACCTGCGTTCTCGCCATCCCGCAACACACAGACGCGATCAGCCAGCTTCTTCACCTCGCCCAACCGATGCGAGATGTAAATGATGCTGACTCCCCGTTCGCGCAGATCGCGGATGACCTCGAACAGTCGCTCCGACTCACCACTCGACAGGCTCGATGTCGGCTCATCCATGATGATCACTTGCGCATCGACTGAGAGGGCCTTCGCAATCTCGACCAGTTGCTGACGTCCAATTGAGAGAGACCCTGCGAGCGTATCGGGTGAGACGTTCAGTCCGACTTGCGACAGCACTCGCTGCGATTCCTCACGGATTACGTTCTTGTCGATCAACCCGAATCGTCGCGGCTCTCTGCCGAGGAAGATGTTGGCTCCGACATCCAGATTGCCGGACAGATTGAGTTCCTGATGGATCAGCGCGATGCCGTGAGCGAGAGCCGTCTGCACGGAGTCGATCACGACTGGTCGCCCGTCGATTCGCGTCTCGCCCGTGTCTGGCAGTTGCACGCCGGCGAGGATTTTCATCAGCGTGCTTTTCCCCGCGCCGTTCTCACCGATGACGGCCAGGACTTCGCCGGGGTGCAGAGCAAGGTCCACCTCATGCAGTGCCCGCACGCCCGGGAATGACTTGCACACCTGATGAACCGACAGCAGTGGTGTCTCCGCAGCATCCGTCATGAGCGAGTCCGCCTCACTCACTGTTCCTGAGCTGCCGAAGCATCGCCAACGGCCTGCTCACGATCGAGCACTTCCCGGACGAGTTCGCCGCACATGCGACCGGCGTCGTAGTTGCTCATCCCAACGTAGCACAGTCGATTCGTCGACGGAGCATCCGAATCGTGCGTGATGAGCTTCGTCTGCTCGGCACACGTGTTGAGAATGTCCGCTTCGTTCTCTGGGTCGATGGGACTGACAGCAATGCCGTCGACACCTAACGTCAACAACTCCTCAAGAATTCGTCGCTGCTCCGCAACGGCACCGGTGGGAGGCATTCGAACTTCGACGTTGACATTGAAGTCCTTTCCGGCCGCACGGGCTCCCGCCTCTGCGATCGTCCAGAACGAAGCGATGCAATTCGTCACGAAGGCGACTGTCGGACGGTCTCCCGCCGTAGCATCACTGGATGCGCTCTGCTCGGCTTCCGCAAGCCTCTCATTGAGGCTCGTCCGGAATTCGACAACGTTTTGAGAGGTGATCTTTCTGGCCGGAATATCGAGGAAACCCCTTTCCGGGAGTACGCTATCGTCTTCCCGTGCCAGACTGGCGAGGATTCGGACCGATTCGTAACCATAACTGTACGGGTCCTGAACGACGGTTCCGTAACAGTGTCCATCCTCAATCGCTTGCAGTGTCTCTTCGGCTTCATCGAATCCGACGACGTTTACTTCCCCCAGTTTGCCGGCTCCCAGCAGCGTGTCGAGAATCGCCGGAGGGTTATAGGCGAACAGCCCGATCATGCAGGAGACGTCCGGATGTGCTGTGAGTGTGTCTTCTGCCTGCGCCTTGGCCTGGGATGAGTCGAAGTTGTCAGTCCGCGTATCGAGGATAGTAACGCCGTTCCCTTCCAATTCCTGTCCAGGTTCGTCATATCGATCCGGATCGTAAGCACGACCCAGCAACGCGTCGATCACGCCCTGTCGGCGTAGTCGAGCGTTATCCTGCTCGATATTTCCGACGAAGATCATCACCTCCTGCCGAGTGGCCGACTCGGGTGTCCACGTCCCGGAATCATCGGTCGCGGTAGGGACTTCGCCCGGGCAACCGGTGAGCATTGCGGACAACATCAAACCGAGAACAATTGCGAACTTCGTCCGCGATCTCCTCACGGTGAACATGGAATCTTCCTCAACCAAGCCGAGTATCAAGAGAAACCGCCACGATACATCCGTGAAAATCGCAAGTCAACGAGGACGAAACTCACAGACCATCGCATCAGAGCCCCGGCCGTCAGGGAGTGGGGCATTCTTACATGTAAAGAGGGTCTCACTAATTCGATTACCGTTGAGCGGCCCGCTTCCTGACGGGCGCGGCTCTGATTCGTTTCACTAACGGCGGATGCCGATCTTGTTGCCGACTTGCGGCGGAACCGGGAGTGACGTGTGCGTCTCGTGGATCGCATACAGAGACTGCTGCACATCGTCTGGGAATGGGGCCGGCTTGCGGGTTGACATGTCGATATGAATCACCAGCGCTTCCATCACAGCCGACAGCCACCGTTCGTCAGCATGATGCAGTTCCTGAACGTAATGCAGGCACTTGTCGCTGACGTCGAGGACTTGCAGCGTTGATGTCACTTCATCCCCTGCATGAAGTTCGCGCAGGTAGGTGAACTTTGCTTCCACCATAAAAGTGGAACAGTTGGTTCGCTCAAGATACCCCGGCCCCATGCCGAAGACCTCGAATACATCGTCAGCCGTGCGATCGAACAGTACGCCATAGTACGCCATGTTCAGATGACCGTTGAGGTCAATCCAGGCGTCTTCGACAGTGCGTCGTGATGAGACAAAGGGCGCGGGGAAATCCATCATCGATCAGGTATTGAATGTCCGGTCGCCCGCGTCGCCCAGGCCGGGGACGATGAATTTGTTCGCGTTCAACTCAGCATCGACGGCACAGACGTGAATGGAAGTTTCCGGGTGCGACTCAATCACTGCATCAATTCCTTCCTGTGCTGCGATGATCGACAGCAGCTTCACTTGGGGCACGCCCCACTCTTTGAGTGTGTCCAAGGCAGCGATGGCAGAGCCGCCGGTCGCCAGCATGGGGTCGACCACTAACGCGACATCAACCGGTTGCCCTGGTGGGAGTTTGCTGTAGTAGTGCACCGGTTCGGCCGTTTCCTCGTCTCGATACAGCCCCAGATGCCAGACCTGAGCATCCGGGAGCAGATCCAACACCGGCTCCACCATTCCGAGCCCGGCTCGCAAGATCGGGACCAGACCGATCGTCGTAGAGACAACCGATCCGGTCATGGTTGTGAGGGGCGTCGTGACCTCATGCGACTCCTCGGCGAGGTCCTGTGTCGCCTCGTATGCGAGCAAAGACGCCAGTCGACGCACGTGGGCCCGGAACTGAATGGGCGTCGTCTCGACCGATCGCAGCAACGTCAGATGATGCCGGACCAACGGATGATCGACGATGACGACATTCGGCTGTTGTTCACGCATGGCTCGCTCCTCACATCCTAGACTTCGCAGAGCCTATCACAGCAGTCAGAGAGACAAAAGGAGTCGACACACCCTGATAGGCCCTCGTTCCGCAACTCCTGTTTGGGAACGTAACCGGGGTTCACTGGAGGATTGCCTGCAGATCTGCGATCAGACCGGGGGAGACATCGGTCGGTCCATCCCGGCCAACATTGCGAAGAGTCGTTGCAAGTTCCCGATTTGTCGTACGAGCAATTGCGGCGGCACCGATTGCTGGCGTTCTGCTCATTCCCGCACTGCAGTAGATAAGAGTCGGAACACCAGCGGCGATCAGCCGAGCGACACACGAAACGGCATGATCCAGCAGCCATGAGTCGTTTCCCGCACCGTCCTGCAGTGGGAAACGATGATAAATCAGGTCACGCGTTATTTGAGGGATCGGCTCCTCTGCGGCAAGGTCGACGATGGCTCGGATTTCGTTGTCGAGGACAGCTGTCAGGTTAAGCATGTCGCCGATGTTGCCAAGCCAAAGCGAATACCCCTCAACCTTCCTCACTGGTTTGTCCTATCACAGTTGTATAGACCAGCGTCATGATAGCCACCTCACCAACCCGCGGTCACGCGACCGATCAGAGCAGCGAGGACCAACAGGAGAATCGCACCGGCGATTGTGAGCCACATACCGCGGCGGCTGGAGAAGCGGACTCCGAGGTGTTCGTTGCCGAGGATGATTTCGCAGGTCGACGAGGCGCTGCTGAGGGTCTCTCGCTGGGCGACGTCCGAGTCGGCCAGTTCGACCGGTTTGAGGAGTTTGAGTTCGTTGAGGCCGGGTGAGATGAGCAGTTTGCCGCCGCAGTGGACGCACGCTCCGCGTTGGCCGGCATACTTGGCCTTGAGCACGAGTTGCTCGCCGCAACCGGGGCAGTCGATCTTGCCGTCCTTGCCTTTGGAGACACCAGCGACGACATAGTCCGGCTTCTTCTCAATCACCGTTGAGTAGCCGGTCGACGAACTGCGGGACGAGTCCGACAGCTCGACGTCATCGTTCATGCAGGCGATGACGGCATCTGCGAATGCCGTGCAACTGTCGTAGCGACGCCAGGGGCGTTTGGACATGGCCATGCGCACGGCGGAGGCGAGTCCCTCGGAAACTTCGTCACTCACCTCGTTGAGCGGTTTGGGATGCTTGGTCGTTTGATTGACCATCGTTGCTGCGGGCGATCCGCCCTCAAACGGCGGTCTGCCTGACAGGGCCTCATAGACGGTGACGGCGAGCGAGTACTGGTCGACCTTCCCGTCGTAGTCCTTGCGAGCCAGCACGAGTTCCGGGGCGACGTAGTTCGGAGTGCCGACAACCGCGTTGGCAGCCGTCAGTCCGTTATTGGCCGCGTCATTGTCCTCGAGCAGCTTCGAGAGGCCAAAGTCGGCGAGGTACGCGTGGTCATGAGCATCGAACAGGATGTTGGCCGGCTTGACATCGCGATGAATGAAGCCCTTCTTGTGCATCGAGTCGAGGGCCTCGGCAATGCCTCGGAGCCAACCGGCGATCGACTTGGGCGAGAGCTTCCGTTGCTCGCCCTCGTCCTTCCGCAAACGGTCGAGCAGGTTGCCGCCGTCGATGAACGGCATCACGAAGTAGGGGACGCCGTCATGCTCACCGACGTCAAGGATCTTCACGATGCGGGGATGGTTGAGTTGCGTGAGCAGCCGCGATTCCTGCAGGAACCGCTCGTGAAATTCCGGATCGTTGAGTCGTTTGTCAGTCGGGACTTTGATAACGACTTCGGTGGCCAGCCGCGTATCGAACGCGCGGAAGACGTGCCCCATGCTTCCCGTGCCGAGGCGATCGCTAACGGTGTAGCGACCGTCCGCGAGGATGTGATTCGAGAAGTCGGTCTGCAGCGTACTCATGCGGCATCCGTCTCCGTGATGAGCTGATGTCTTGTGTTGACCCTGCCCGCAGAAATCGCACCATTCAAGAAGTGCTGTTGGGTCCGTCCAGAGACGCAGTTTATCAGCTGTCCCTCGCCGTGTCAGTCAAATTCGCACATTTCCACTTTTGAGCGTCCGCATGGCTTCGCGCATCGCCGTTCGTTCAATCTCGTGGACGTTGATCATTTCGCCGACACGAGGCAGCATCGTCAAAGTGAGCCTTCCCCCGAGATGTTGACGGAACTGCTCAAGTCCCGCGAACAATGGCTCCTCGTTTTCCAGTGCAGCGTGAGTGATCGGCAGTCCCAATCGGGTCAGGCAGTCGAGGACCCTGTGAGCGTCCGACATCAGCAGTCCATGCACCAGAGCGGAGTAGACGGTATCCAGTGCCACGCCGATGCTGACCGCTTCGCCGTGACGAAGTTCGAAGTTGGTTATCACCTCCAGTTTGTGAGCGGACCAGTGTCCGTAGTCAAGCGGCCTCGCTTCGAGGGCCTCAAACGGGTCGCCACCCTCAGTGATGTGTGCGAGATGCAACTCGGCCGAGCGTCTGATCGCGGGGGCGGCGGCTGACCAGTCACGTTCACGAATACGATCCGCTGTGTCACAGAGTTCACCAAAGGCTGCTGCATCCTTCAGGAGAGTTACCTTGACCGCTTCCGAGAAACCGCAACGAAAGTCACGATCAGGGAGTGACTCCAACATCGCGGCATCGTTCACCACCCCCCAAGGGACCGCAAACGTGCCGATCCAGTTCTTCTGCTCGAACAGATTCACCGCGTTCTTCACGCCGATGCCGGAGTCCGCCTGTGCGAGCGTCGTCGTCGGAATGCGGACTAAACGAATGCCCCGGTGAGACAAAGCAGCTGCAAAGCCGACCGCGTCCAGCACGGCTCCGCCTCCGATGACGACCACGTAACTGCGACGGTCGAGGTTTGCTGCATTCATGCATTTGAGCATCCGCTCGACAATGTGGATGTCATTCTTGACCGCTTCGCCACCGGGAACGACCTGAATGTTACTCGCCATCGTCAGCTGATCGCTGTGCGAGGTGACGAACGAACGAATGCGGGCCTTCAACTGAGGCTGCGCCCGGGCAACATGTTCATCCAGCCAGAACTGGACTCGAGCCGGATCGTCTCCCGACGGTGTCAACAGGTCGGCCAGAACCTGCTGGTCCACCCCGAAGACATCGTCCGTGAACCGCAAGCGGTGAACGAACGGCACCACGAATTCGACATCGTGGGCTGTCCTTGAGGCCGGATCGCATCCATCAGAAAATCGAGTTTCAGCCATGAGTGTCCGTTTCGGTAAGTCTCAGCCGGCGGGCATGGTGGTCAATGGCGGGACTTTTCACTATGAACCATCAGCCGACGAGACTCAACCCAGAGCAATCACACTTCCCCGCTGTAATGATCAACTGGGAACGAGCACGTTTTCTCTGTATCTGAACTCGCCAGAGTTCAGACTATCGGGGGTGACACACGATGCGTCGACTGAATTCTGGCGAATCCAGCTACATCGAATGAATCATCATGTGGAAGCACGGCTTTCTGGGTTACGACACCTCCTTCATGCTCGATGTCGTGGTGACGGCACTCGTGCTTGTGGTGCCCGTCATCGTGTTCAGCATTCTGCAGGTCAAACGAGGTCAGTATCTGTTGCATCAACGACTGCAACTGGGGCTGGCGATTGTGCTGTTGCTCGCAGTGGGAGCGTTCGAATTCGACATGCAATGGGTGCACGGCGGTTGGGAAAACGTCGTCAACAAGGACCCGGAGAATCCGCGTCTGACGGGCGAAGCATTCACACAGGCGCGGACAGTTCTGTACGTGCACCTGATCTTCGCCGTGTCGACCCCCGTGCTGTGGGCAACGACGATTGCGCTCGCCCTCCGGCGGATGCCCACCCCCCCAGCGCCATGTGCTCACAGTCCACTGCACCGCAAGCTCGGCTGGGCCTCGACGATTGATCTCGTGCTGACGTCAGTCACGGGACTGGCGTTCTACTACGTTGCCTTCATGAGATAAACGACTCAGTGGTCGAGACGTCGATCTCGCGACGACTCGGCGGATTGTCGCTCGTGGGACTCGGACTCATCGCGTGAGGCATAGTGCGGGCCTCGTAGCAGTTGTTCCTGCGTGTGCTTTTCGATGCGGATGAGTTGGTCGCCAAGGAATTCAATGCGGCGAGACACCTCGTGCGTTGTCTGTTCCATCCCGCCGGAGACGAGTGTCACCACGCCAAGGAACAACAACATTTGACCGGCACTAGCGAGCAACCAACCGGTCGGAGTGTAACTCTCCGGCCCACCGAAGTAGCCCCACAGGACCATGACGGTCCCCACGGTCAACAAGCCGACGCCACTATAGGCGAGGACCTGTCCCCACAGCGATTCACCCTGACCCGGCTTCGACTTGCCTTCAAAAGCTGAAGCGATGTTGAAGTGCGGCGCGGAAGCCTGTTCATGCGCATTGTCGATCCGAGTCGACTTCGACCGCCTTCGTGGAGCAGGCTCGACGTGCCTTCTCGGGTGAGGAGCGGGAACTGGAGCCGCACTTCCAATTCGAGTCGGATGTTCGCCATCCAGTCGGAACTTGCGTCGGCTCGACTGTTCAGACCGCGTACTCTCTTGGGGGGGGCCTCCTCCGGCTCGGTGAGAATCGGAGTCCGATTCCGTCGACTGTCGACGCGTCACCGCCTCGTCTCTCGATGGCAGCTCAGCCTGCTTTGACGGAGTGGAAGCAGATTGAAACTCTACGTGTTCCGTGTGGTGCGAGGGGGAAGCGTGGGACGCGTCCGGTTCGAGCAGCTTTTCAGCCGACCAGCGTTCGAGCAGTTCCCGTGCGCTTTGTGTCTTGGGATGGAGACTGAGCGAGCGCGTACTGCTGACTTCGGTTCCACAAGACGTGCATTGCACGCTTTGTCCGTCGACAGCGACCTCGCCGGCAACATCGGTCTGACAACTGGGACACCACATCCGTGTGTACCTCGTAGAAATTCCATTCGAGAGGGAACCGAAATCTACGGGAATTGCGGTGTTTGCTGCAAGAGCGGTCCCGTCGCAGTGGCAGAGTAGGCGGGTGGCACAGGGGCGAAATGAACTAACTCTGCCACATTGTCACGCTGCCACTTCTCCGCCGCTTGCCCTCGTTTTTCACACTGATTACGCTGGCACATCGGAATCCACGACAGGGACCAACAGATGTCGGACGTACTTCTCGACCCGCACCGGATTGTGATCACCGGCGTGGGCCTCACTGCCCCCAACGGCAACAATCTCACGGAGTACCGTGAGAGTTTGCTCGCTGGGCGGTCGGGTGTCGTCGACTACGAAACACGCTACATGGGTCCGGTTTTGGCAGGCGTGTGCGATTTCGACGAATTCCGCTATCAAAAGAAGAAAGATCGCCGACGCGGCACTCGGGCCGGGTCTATCTCGATCTACTGTGCCAACGAAGCGGTCAATGATTCAGGGTTGGACTGGGAGAATGTCCGCCGTGACCGGGTGGGCGTCTATCTGGGCATCACAGAGCACGGCAACGTCGAGACCGAGAACGAGATTTATGAGATCTCTCAGTTCGATTACGACACGACCTGCTGGTCGCATCACCATAACCCACGCACAGTTGCGAACAATGCGGCCGGCGAGGTGACGCTGAATCTGAAGATCACCGGACCGCACCTCACGTTGGGAGCCGCATGTGCGGCCGGCAATGCCGGGTTCATCCAAGCTGTGCAGATGCTCAGGTTGAACGAGGTCGACATTGCGATTGCTGGCGGTGTGTCAGAAAGCATTCACACTTTCGGCATCTTCGCCAGTTTCGCCAGTCAGGGGGCTCTTGCTCAACATGAGGACCCGACGAAAGCTTGCCGTCCCTTCGACAAGGACCGCTGCGGCATCGTGGTCGCTGAGGGTGGCGGCATCTGTACGCTCGAACGACTGCCGGACGCGATCGCACGTGGGGCGAAGATCTACGGCGAAATCATTGGCTATGCGATGAATTCTGATGCCTCTGACTTTGTCCTCCCGAATGCCTCACGGCAGGCGGAGTGCATTCGTCTGGCACTCTCGCGGGCCGACCTGCAACCGCAGGACATCGACATCGTCAGCAGTCATGCGACGGCGACCGAGCAGGGGGACATCGAAGAGTCGCGGGCGCTCGCATCCGTGTTCAGTGAACATCCCGGTGTGGCCATCAATAATACTAAGAGCTTCATCGGGCACGCGATGGGAGCGGCTGGCGCGTTGGAACTGCTGGGGAATGTGCCTGCGTTTGACGACAGAATCGCTCACGCTACAATCAATCTCGATCAGCCGGATCCCTGCTGTGCCCTGCCTCAAATCGTGGCGAACAAGCCACGATCCCTGGACAGGGCTGAGTGCATTCTGAACAACTCGTTCGGGATGTTGGGGATCAATTCCGTGTTGATCGTCCGCAAATTCCCCGCGGAGCACGGCGGTCTCTACAACTGAGTTGGTTCGGGCTGTGGTGCTGTCGCTGATGTGTGTCGGTCTGCGAGTCTGTGGATCGCACCCCCGTATGACTGCGACTGGTGCTAAGGAACCGGTCCCCAAATGTTGATGGAGACGTGTGAATGGCCCCGCCTGATATCCGCCAGGTCGTCCTGGACATCCTGGAACGTATTGCTCCCGATGAAGACCTGAGCGATCTCGACGACAGCGTCGCGTTCCGTGATCAAATGGAACTCGACAGCATGGACTTCCTGGACATTGTCATGGAACTCCGCAAGCAATACCGCGTGCAGATTCCCGAGGACGAGTACGAACACCTGATCACGATGGACTCAACCGTTGACTACCTCACGCCGAAACTGGCTGACGTGCCGGCGGGTGTGTAGACGAAGACCATCTCCAGCGAGAATCTCCGAGCACTGTGTACTCCGTACCGAGTACTCAGTGCTTTGTTATTGAGTAACCATGCGATACCACACCGTCATCATTGGCGCCGGGATGTCTGGGCTCGCAGCGGGCATTCGCTTGGCGTATTTCGAGAAGCCGGTCTGCATTCTCGAACGGCACACGACGATCGGCGGCCTCAACTCGTTCTACCGCCTCCGAGGCCGTAATTATGATGTGGGCCTGCACGCGGTCACGAACTACGCTGAGCCGGGCACCCGCAAAGGTCCACTCGCCAAACTGCTCAAGCAACTCCGCCTGCGATGGGACGATTTCGACCTCTCACCACAGAACGGCTCGTCAGTCGTCTTCCCCGGCCATCGCATCGAGTTCAAGAACGACTTCGCGGCGTTCTTCGACGATGTCTGCCGTGAGTTCCCCAAGCAGGCGGACCGTTTTCGCTCGCTCGTTTCGCACATCCATAAGTACGACGAGACTAGTCTTTCGAATGAACCGGCCTCAGCCCGCAGCGTTCTGAGCGATTTCCTCGACGATACGGTGTTGATTGACATGCTGTTCTGTCCGCTGATGTTCTACGGCTCCGCCACGCCGCACGACATGGACTTCAGCCAGTTCTGCATCATGTTCAAGAGCATCTTCGAGCAGGGATTCGCACGTCCGTTCAAGGGGGTTCGACAGATCCTCAAGAAGCTGACCCGACACTACAAGGAACTCGGCGGAGAACTCAAACTGCGTCAAGGCGTACGAGAAATCATGGTCGAGGACGGCCGCACGACCGGCGTGATTCTCGACGACGGCACAGAGATCGAGGCGGAGCACGTGTTGTCGTCGGCCGGTCATGTCGAGACGCTCGGGATTTTGAATGGAGAATGGAGAATGGAGAATGGAGAAGATCGTGTTCTCAACTCTCAATTCTTCATTCCCCCTTCCGGCGAGATCAGCTTCAATGAGGCGATCTTCGTGCTCGACTGTCAGCCTCGCGAGTTGGGGCACGATGAGACCATCGTGTTCTACAACGATGCGGAGCAATTTCACTACGAGCCGCCGACCGAACCGCTCGACCTGCGGAGTGGAATCATCTGCTCACCGAATAACTTTCGTTATCCCGACGGCGATCAACTCGACGAGGGCTACATCCGCATCACATCGCTGGCCGATCCAGACTACTGGATGTCGCTACCGGATGACGAGTATTACCCGGCCAAGGAAGAGTGGGGACGCCGTATGGTCGAATCGGCCGTACAGCACATCCCCGACTTCCGCGACCACATCATCGAGACGGACATCTTCACACCCCGCACGATCAAGAAGTTCACCGGACACCTCAAAGGGGCCGTCTACGGTGCCCCCCGAAAAGTCCTTGACGGCACGACCGGTATTGACAACCTCTACCTCTGTGGCACCGACCAGGGTTTCCTCGGCATCATCGGCGCCATGCTCAGCGGCATCACAATGGCCAACAACCATCTCTTGAGGTGACGCTCACCGCTTGCGGCTTAGCGGAACCGGTGAGCGCCCGTCACCTCATTCGGCCTCCATCGACGCAACGTATGTTGCCAAAGTCCGCAGGTTCTCCGCGAACGTCGCTGACTCGATGACCCGCCGCGTGTGGTCGTCCTCGCCGAAGTTCCGCATGCGTCCCTCCTGCACCCATGCTCCGCGTTCATCGAGAGATGCGATAATCTTCGCCGCCCGTTGCTGAAGTTTCGAGGTCATGCGTGACGGCGACGGTTCGTCACTGGCATGAAGATCGGACACTGAGGTGTTGCGAAGTCGTTCGTACTCCTGCTCGATCTGATCGAGTCTGGAACTCGTCGTGAAGCCGTAATGCGTGGGCATGTCGCTGTCGTCATAGGTCAGTTGATAGTCCTTCGTGAAGTACAGCGGTCGATTCGTCCCGATTTCGTAGAACCTCGCGAGTCGTCCATCAGGCAACAGGCTCTTGCGATAGTAGGCAATCGCTTGCGGAATCGGCTCCAGGTATTTCGCCTCTCCCGTGCGTCGAAAGAGCTGCATCAAGGTCCGCATGGCTCCCTGAGATTCGCCACCCGTCACAGCGGGCGGCTCAAACTTCCGCGCCCAGACCGGATGCATCTCGCGATCGTACTGCTGGGCCCAGCCAGGTTGAGGCTCGGGCAACTGTGCGAGGATCAGAAAGTCGCCGCCTCGCCTGGCAGCATCGAGATAGCGTTCATCGCCGTAGACGTCCTTGGCATCGAGCATCGTCGTGATGAGATCACTGATCGTGTCGTCGTTGAGCGTGTAGTGCGATGTGTAGCGGAAATCCGGAAACTCGCGAGGCCACTCCACCGGAAAGCTCGCCGACAGAACCGGAAACTCCTTGGCCTTGTGGAACTCACGAAACTGCTGCGGCCATGCGCCGTTGGGATACTGTGCTTTGACTGCTGCGTCCAACGCATAAAGGGCCGCCTCATGGATTGTCTCGTTCTCGAACTCCAACGTCTTGTCGAGTTGCATCAGAAACCGCATCGCTGACTGCGACTTGTCGTCATCGTATGTCGTCCAGTTCTTGCGGTCATCGACCTCTTTTCCGTCGACGCGATAAGCGTACTGCTTGCGTTTCTGTGGATCGAACTCGATGAACCCCATCCATCCGCCGGAGAACAATTGTCCGCGGACAAGAGCCCCGGCTGTCTCGATCGCCGCTTCGAGCAGAACTGGATCAGCCGTGAGTCGATGCGCATCGAGATAGGCCATCCCGACCGCAGGCGTTCCGGGCGGCTCAACCCACGCCATTGTTTCGTCGACACGATTCTCGCCCTCTCGCTTCGTGAGGTCATCGCTCACCCGATACACATATCCCCCGTGCGTCGAGCATTCAGCGCGAAAGAACCGCACGGCCCGGTGCATGGCAGCCACCGCCTCCTCACGACTCGGTCCGTCTGCACGAGCCGCTGACGGAAGGGAGGCGAGTGATCCTATGAACAGGAACAATACTGTGAAGCGAATGAGCGTCATCAAGATGGTCTCTCTTCAGAAGAGGGTTGGGCCAGCGTCGTCATCGTCCTCCGATTTGGACGCCTTGCGTGGAGAGCGTTGCCTTCGGCCGGCGGAGTTTTTCTGCTGATCGATCGTCGCGGCTCCGTCGAGCGGTTTGGTGACCGGGTTGCCGTCAGCATCGAAGCCGGTGAGTTGCTCGATACGGGCCTCTGCCTTGCCCAGCACATCATGACAGTGCCGCAACAGTCGCATCCCATCCTCGAAACGTGCGAGCGATTCCTCCAGTCCGATCGACCCATCCTCCAGGTCACCGACGATCTCCGCCAACTCGCCCAACGCCGCCTCAAATGACTCAGGCTGCTTGTCACCCTTTGTTGATTTCTTCTTCGCCATCAATCTTCAACCCTTTGCTGCCTTCGTTTCCTTCTGTTCCACGGACTCGATGCGAGAGACAATCTGGCCCTGATGCACGCGTGTGAGCAACTGATCGCCGACGCTCACATCCTCGGCCCGCCTCACGACCTGTTCCGTCTCCACCAGTTGGGTGATGCTGTATCCCCGTTCCAGCACGTTCAGCGGACTCAGCGCATTCAGCGAACCAGCCATGCTCGCCACTTGTGACTGTGCCTGCCGGGTCCGCGAGCGGATCGCACGGGTGAGTTGCTCGTGCCAGTCGTCCAGTCGCTGTGACTGTTGCCGCAAGCGGTCGAACGGTTGTTGCAGCACACGTCGCGATGAGAGCAACTCCAGCTGACGCCGTGAGGACGTGGCCTGTTCCCTCAGCGAGCCGACGAGCCGCTTGCTGACGTGTTGTAACTGCGACTCCAGCTCGACCATGTCCGGCACCACGAGTTCGGCTGCTTCACTCGGCGTGAGCGCCCGACGATCGGCGACGAGATCAGCGATCGTGACATCGATCTCGTGTCCGACGGCACTCACGACCGGAAGGGGACAGGCAGCGATCGCCCGAGCCACGATCTCTTCGTTGAAGGCCCACAGGTCTTCAAGACTTCCACCACCGCGTCCCGTGATCACGACGTCTACGTCATCAAGCTTGGACACCTGCTGAAGAGCCTCAGCAATCTGCGGAGCGGCTCCGTCTCCCTGCACGGCTACCGGCAATAGCACCACGTTCAGTGATGGCCAACGGCGGCTCATCACTTGCAGAATGTCACGAATAGCCGCGCCCGTGGGACTTGTGATGATGGCGATGCGACGCGGAAACCGAGGCAGGGGGCGCTTGCGGGACGGATCGAAAAGTCCTTCCTTTTGCAACTTCTCATGCAACTGACGAAACGCCAGTTCGAGCGGTCCGACTCCCTGCGGGACGAGTTCTTCGACGACCAGTTGATAGGTGCCGCGGGGTGCATACAGTTCGATGGCTCCTACCGCGACGACTTCCATGCCGTCGTTGACATCGAACTTGAACCGGGAGGCGGTCCGCTTCCATATTACGACTCGCAGCTGAGCCTGCTCATCCTTGAGAGTGAAATACACATGCCCCGATGCTGCATGCGTGCAACTCGACACTTCTCCTCGCACGGCGACCAGCGGAAAGTTCCCCTCTAGACAGTCCTTCAACTGCCGAGTCAATTCGGAGACGGTGTACGGTTCGGTCATTGATGGACCACGTTTCGCACGAACTGGACCGCACGGCTCACGTCTCCGAACGGGTCATCCCCCGCTGTGCGATCGGCGGTGAGCCACCCGGTGTAGTTCATCTCGTCGATGACCGCGAGCAACTCCGGCCAGTCGCATTCGCCTCGACCGACGGCGGCTTCGCGTCCGTTACCGTCAAAGTCTCGAACCGCATCACGCACCGTCACATGAGTGACACGGGCGTGCAGTTCTCGCAAGGTTGTCATTGGGTTCTGTCGCGACATGACTCGTTCCGCCGGATCAAGGTCGATGCCCAGCGGACCGGTGTCGACCGACTCGATCAGCGATCGCAAGGCTTCCGGCGGGTCACCAGAGGGCGTGATCGAGAACGTCACCCCGACATGGTTTCCGTGGGCGGCGATCACTTCGAGCACCTCCTGGAGCCGGGATCGCTCGCGTGCATCGTCGTCAGGAATGCGACCGATACGGCACGTCAGCACTCGTGCCTTCAGGTCCCAGGCAAACTGCATCGCCTGCTTGATCGCCTCAATGCGGATGTCGAGATACTCCTCATCATACAGTGCTCGACGCAGCGGCATCGTCAGCGATGCGACAGAGAGGTCACGCTCGCCAAGTGTGTGCAGCAACTGGCGTCGCCCCGTTTCAGACAGATCCGTCGGCTTGAGCTGTTGCCTCGCATCGAACTGCAGGCCGCTCGCACCCGTCTCAGCCGCCATCCGCACGACCTCACGCAACGAGGACGAAAATCGACTGGTCGCGACGGCGAGACGAAGGCGGTTCATGATTTTGGCGGTTGAATGATTGTTCTAGGGCCACAATATTAACCTCTTAGCCGCGAGGCAACGCCGAGCGCATGTGCGAACGTTCATTCCTGGCGATGGGCCAAGTCTGAACGCCCGCTCCGATGATTTCGTCTGATGCGGATACGATCATCTCTGGTGGTGCTCGGCGTTGCCTCGCGGCTATTGGCGTGTTAGACAGGGAAACCACAGCTTTCGATTCTGTTCACGAGGCTCATGATGACTGACACCCCTTCGCCATCTGTGACCAACGACAACCGTGCGTGGTACGCCGGGATCTCACGGTACCAATGGATGGTCCTCGTGATTGCGTCGCTGGGCTGGGTGTTCGATATCTTTGAGGGGCAGATCTTCGTTGCCAGCTCGAACGAGGCGATGCCGACGTTCATCGAGATGCAGGAGCGGGGCGGTGAGGTTCTGGGTGAAGCGGACAAGACGGGTCGTAAGGAGTTCTACAACGACATTGCCTTCGCCTGCTTTCTGGTGGGTGGAGCGGTGGGGGGAATCTTCTTCGGCATGTTGAGTGACCGCATCGGTCGCAAACGGACGATGACGCTCACGATCGTGTTCTACTCACTGTTCACCTGTCTCTCTGCCTTCTCGGCACAATGGTGGCACTTGGCGGGGTTGAGGTTCCTCGTGGCGATGGGTGTCGGTGGTGAATGGGCAGTCGCGAGTGCGATGGTGTTCGAGGTCTTTCCGGCCCGCGCTCGCGCTCATGTTGGCGGGATATTCCATGCGTCGAGTGTGTTCGGGACATACCTCGCCGTCGCGGCGGTGACATTCTTCATCGGCAATGCTGAGGTCGGCAACGCACTCACGCAGTGGGCTCACGACTGGGGGATCACTGATCCCGTGCAGGCGGCGTCCGTCAAATGGCGGATCGGCTTCGCCTTGGGAGCCTTGCCGGCACTGCTCATCATCTGGATTCGTGTGAGCCTCAAGGAGCCGGAAGAATGGCAGGCGGCCCAGTCGCGGGCAGCAGAGGACTCGACGCAACAGGTCGGACGCATCAGCGAGTTGTTCTCCTCGCAATGGATACGCAGCACACTCGTCGGCTTCTCGCTCGCGTCTGTTGGGCTGGCGACGTTTTGGGGCGTGCATATCCACGGCAAGGCGACCATGCGAAACGCAGCAGAGGTGCGATTTGCCGCTGATCAACCGGACCTCAGTGACGATGCTCGCAAGGCGGCTCTGACTCGTTGGGAGATGCTGGGCATGTTTCTGGTGACGACCGGCGGCGGCATCGGACTGCTCTGCTTCGGGCCACTGTCACAACGCATCGGTCGCAAACCGGCGTTCCTCGCGTTTCATCTTGGGGGGCTGGTGAGTGCTCTCGTGTTGTTCAGCTTCACGTTTTCACAGACAGTGCTCTACGGGCTGTTGCCGCTGTTTGGCTTCCTCACTTTGGGCATGCATGCGGGTTATGCGATCTACTTCCCGGAATTGTTCCCAACTCGCCTTCGAGGCACCGGCACGGGTTTTTGCTTCAACGGTGGACGCATCGCCGCAGCACCCATTCTCTACCTGTCCGGTTGGATGAAGAATGATTGGGGTTACTCGCTCTCACAGGCGTGTATTCTGCTGAGCCTCTTGTATCTGCTGGGACTCGTGGTGCTGCTGTTTGCCCCCGAAACACGAGGCCGCGAACTTCACGATTGATCAGTCCTACGCAGCGCGTTTCGACGGTTGCTTCCATTCGTAGAGCAAGGTGTTTCCGTTTTTGCCGACGAGTTTTGCGGTCTCCGTCTTGCGGAGACAGTATGCGGCCTTTTGCGCGAGCCAGCGGGGGACGCCGGCATGTTTGGCGATGTCTGCTGTCGAGAATGGTTGCGGGAGGTTTTTCGGTAAGAGCGCCTGTAAGTCGGAACGCGATTTGAGTTCCATGCGGTCGACGATGCCGACCAGTCGCCGGTCTTCCACGCGGTACCCTTTGTCTCGGCGGCGACGTTTGCCGGTGACAACCCGGTGTTCCTCCTGTTCAGTCAGAAGCACGTGCAGCGACAGACGCCGATGCGGGAACACGCTGACGAAGTTCACGAGTTCGTCAAACAGATCGAAGAACGTTGCGTGCTTCGGACTCGTGCGTCGCGACTGCACTTTGCCGCCCTTGTGGGCCCGCTTCACGAGCACTTTGCGAGCCACGAGCGGCTTCACAACCGTGACATCGTGCGACTTGACCAGTGTCCTGATCTTGGTGCGAATGGCTGCGAGACCCGCCTGCTGAATCTCGATCAGTTGCCCGCCAGCGATGGCATCAATGCGATATCCGTCCACGACGACTTCGTGTTGATCGGTGTCGTCGCAGTAGACGCTCTTGAGTTGACGGTGCAACGTCGTTTCCATGACTCCGGCTCATTCATCCATGAGTGAGCGCGAATCGTAGGTGCAGACCTGCGAAGTCGTCGAGAGGAATCTATCCGGAGGCGCGCGGAAACACCCCGTCTGCCGAGAGCAGCCGGGGTGTGAGAAGCCTGACCCGATCACGTCGTGGCTTCGTCAGCCTGATTGTCTTGCTGTTGCTTCAGGCGTTGCTGCTCGCGCTTGCGTTGACGCATGCGTCTCTGCTCTTCGCGAGTTTTCTTGGCACGTTCTTTCAGGGCTTTACGATCCGGTTGATCATCCAGAGTGCCGTCCGAGTCGGCTGGCGTGGGTAATGCTTTCTCACGGGGCGGCAGGTCGCTCGTCCCGTTTTCGAGGTCCTGGATATAGAGGCCCAGATCGGCTCGTGCCTCTTCGACGTCCTGTTGGACGTAGCAGGAGCCTGCTGTCCACGAGCCGCATCCCTGCTGGGCGGGAATGCAGTAGCTCTGGTCGAGACTGCGAATGGCGTAGGCCGTCTCGGTTAGCTCCTTGTTGACAGCCTCAGACATGGCTCCAACTCCGACGGTGGCACCTAGCACACCGACGGTGCCGACGGTCACAGCCTCAGCGGAGAGGACGTAGCCAGCTTCATCAGCCCACAACTTTTGCAGTAAACGGATCATCACTCTACTCCCACGAGAAACCAGGAATCGGGTCTGGCGGCGGGATCGAGACTTCCCTAGAGATCAGCGGTCCGGGAATGGCGAGTTCAGCCGGCTTGACAGGCCGTGCCCCTCGCAGGACCAACTGAGCACATCTCCGCACGAAAAAGGGCGTGTGTGGCGGGCCGTTTATGACAGTTAAGCGGATTGTACAGCTTGTACAGCATCTGTCAATATGCAAATTGTAAATAAAATGGACACTGTGGGTAAAGCGGTGCTATCCAAGGCACCCGGTCGGATCACGGCCCATGTCCACTGCTCTCAGCCCGACGGTCAACGCGATCTCTCGTCGGCATGAACTGACGGGACCGTGCCGTAGTCTCACCGCGAATGAACGCGATCACGCAGGAAAGTCTGCCGGCGCGCTTGCGACACGGGACCGGTCTGGTGAAGATCGTGCAAACTTCTCGCTATCCTCATTCGATCTGCATCAAGAGCCGCCCTATGTCGCCCACCGCCATTCGTCTCGCCGTGATGATGTTTCTCCAGTTCTTCGTGTGGGGCGCGTGGTATGTGACCGTGGGAGCCTTCATGGTGGAGAAGGGGATGTCGAACGCAGCAGTCGGGAACGCCTACACAGTCGGCCCGCTCGCAGCCATCATCTCGCCATTGTTCCTCGGGCTGATCGCGGACCGCTTCTTCTCGACCGAGCGTGTCCTTGGAGTGCTGCACATTCTTGGCGGTGTCGCGTTACTCATCGCACCCACGATGGTCGGCAAAGGGAGTGAAGACTCATGGCCATTCATCGGCATCCTGATGCTGCACATGCTCTGTTACATGCCGACGCTCGGACTGACAAACACGCTCGCCTTCCACAACATCGTCGACCAGGAAAAAGAGTTTCCCGTCATCCGCGTGTTCGGGACGATCGGCTGGATCGTCGCGAATCTGGTCATCAGTTTCGTGCTGAGTGCAGACAAGGAAGCCATGCAGTTCTACGTCGCAGGCGGATCAGGCATCCTGCTCGGCTTCTACAGCTTTACACTGCCTCACACACCGCCACCCGCAAAGGGGACACAAGTCTCAATCGGCAGCATTCTCGGAGCGGAAGCTTTCGTGCTGATGGGGCGACTGTCTTTCGCCGTCTTCATGATCAGTTCGTTCCTGATCTGCATCCCGCTCGCAGCGTACTACGCCTTCGCTGGCGTGTTCGTCGACGACTCAGGATTCGAGAACATCGCCGCGACCATGTCGCTCGGGCAGATGTCGGAGATCTTTTTCATGTTGATCATGCCCCTTTGCTTCCGCAAGCTGGGAGTGAAGTGGATGCTGCTCATCGGCATGGCCGCATGGGTCGCGCGCTATGGTCTGTTCGCGGCCGCCGCTCCGACGTCGGTCACTTGGATGATCCTGATCGGCATCGCCCTGCACGGCATCTGCTACGACTTCTTCTTTGTGACCGGCCAAATCTACGTCGACAAAGCGGCCGGCCCCAAAATCCGCGGACAGGCTCAAGGCCTGCTCGTCCTCGTCACCCAAGGCGTCGGCATGCTGATCGGTGCTCAGATCTCCGGCCGCCTCTCAAACGCCATGATCACCGGCGAAGGAGCCGCCAAACTCGAACAATGGCAACAATTCTGGGCCGCCCCCTGCATCGCCGCCGGAGTCATCATGGTCTTGTTCGCCCTGCTATTCCACGAGAAGAACGACGCGACGACAGCCGCCGCCGCGCCTCCCACGGACTGACACGATCCGGGGGACGATTCAAGGAACACGAGTCGGGTAGCCCAGCCGTTTCGCTGGGGCGCGAAAGCGACATGATGCATCACACTTCGCTGCCGATCGATCTCGCAGTCGTTGGATGCTGAATGAGAAGCATCTTGTGCCAAAGGCACCCAGCCGTTCCGGCTGGGCCACCCGCGGCTGTCACTTCAGACGCATCGAATGAGTCCGATGTATGCTTCTCGCGTAAAACTGCCCACTTCCTTGCAATGTGTCTCCGAGATGGTCACGATCGGTGTCCTCTCTCCAGTTACTCCAAATTGACGCGATTGGTCGGAATCGACGTCGGGTGGGCGGAGTCTTTTGTCATTGCACGGATAACCCGATTTCTCCCTTTGAGGTTTTCCCATGTTGAGCCAGGCGTTTAGCTCCGATCGTCGCAGGTTTCAGAGTCCGCTTTCCCAACTGTTCGGGAGTTTGTTGCGAGGGCGCAGCCGACGCCGGTCCCGGTCGAAGCAGGTTCAGGCCGCACTGACGAGCGAGGTCCTCGAACAACGGGCGCTGCTGACAAATCTCGTCGGCATCGACATGGGGGGCGGCACGCTGATCACGGGCTGGACGCAGTACAGCAGCACGTCTGACTCGACGCTCAACAACCTCATGGGCGAGTCCGGACCGACCGGCATTGATGTGTTCATCGACCACGACTCATCGCCTGGCACGAATGTCGACTTCAACCCTCCCGCCTCGCAATTGCCCATTCATACGACCTCGCTCGCTGGCATTGACCGGGCCTATTCCGACCTGGGCAACATCGAATTCAACTTCTCAGACCTGACCGCCGGACAGGACTACGAGATCTACGTCTTCGCTGGAAATGATCTCAACGGAAATCAAAAAGTCACAATCACCGGTGCCAGTTCGTTCGACTTCAACCAACCGCACTCCGTCAACCAGTTGCTCGTGAACGGCACGACCGGCGATTCCACGATGCAACTTGCAGACTACGCAGTCGTGATGACGGCCGACGGCAGCGGCAACATCAAAGTCCGTGTCGACAGCAGTCCCAACCCGGGCGGCTTCTTCGGCGTCTCCGGCATTGCCATTCAGGAAGTCGCCCCAGCAATGGCTCCAGTGATCATCGACGATGGCGATACGGGCTTTGCGATTGAGAGCGGGTCGTGGGGCAATGGTGTGGCGGGAGCCAACGGTGACAACCGCAACGCCTCGATCTGGAACGGCGACAAAGTGGCGAGTTGGACGTTTGACGGGTTGACGCCGGGCGTTTATCGCGTATCGGCAACGTGGTTCCCTCACGCGGTGCGAGCGACCGATGCCCCGTTCACCGTCTTTGATGGCATGATGCCGCTGGCGACGGTCGATGTGAATCAGCAACTCTCGCCGAGCGGAGTTCCCGGCGTGAATGACCTGGGGAGGCAGTGGGAGGACCTCGGCAATGATCTGTTCCGCATCACGGGGAACACGCTGAAGGTCGAGCTGTCCAACGATGCAAACGGCTACGTGATTGCGGACGCGGTGCGGATCGAGCGCATTGGCGAGTTGCCTCCGCCGCCGGTCATTGTCGACGACGGCGATCCGGGCTTTGCGATTGAGAGTGGATCTTGGGGGACCGGCAACGCGGGTGCGGGTGGCGATAACCGGAACGCTTCGATCTTCGGCGGTCCAAAGGTCGCCAGCTGGACTTTCGACAGTCTGACACCGGGCGTCTACCGCGTCTCG
>JAGQPX010000023.1 GCA_020426505.1 Planctomycetaceae bacterium
ATTTCAAATGTGCGGCTATACGGTGTGTGATTCTGTCCTTGCCGAATGTCTCCCGGTGGCACAAAATTGGGAAGTCCGTCCAACGAACTGTTAGGATGCAACGTAAATAAGGTCAGCAGTGGGGGACTCCATTTCGGACTCTGCGAAAACGAGGAGCCGATGCCGGCAAATCAACAACAGCAATTCCATACAGAGACAGACTTTGAGTCGAAATCGCCATTGAGCGACGCGCGGCTGGTAGACGAGTGCCGACGTGGCAATCAGGCTGCCTTCGGTGAGTTAGTCCAGCGGTACGAGCGTCGTCTGATGCGAGTCATCCGCCGATTTGTGCGGGATGAGGACCTCGCTGAAGACCTGGCTCAGGAGACGTTTTTGCGGGTCTATGAGCGATTGGAACAATTTGATACCTCGCGGCGATTCGGCCCCTGGCTGTTCCGCATCGGGGTGAACCTGACACTTGATCACTTACGGAAGAAGAAACGACGGGGGTTGATGTCCCTGTTCAGCGACAGCCGACAGGACCGTTGGCCAGACCCAGGCGTTTCGGACCCAAGAGATACGATCGACTTGCATCAGGAAGTGCGAGCCGTCATCGAAGAGATGCCGGAGAAGTACCGCACGGTGCTTGTCCTGCGAGATTTGGAGAACTTTTCCTCGTCCGAGATCGCAGCAATACTCGATCGCAAGGAGGCCACGATTCGATGGCGACTGGCCGAGGCCCGTAACCGTTTTCAGGAACTCTGGGAACGTCGACAGCAGCAAATTCCCGTTCTCACCCCAAACGGTGAGACGCCATCCGACTCATGACCCTCCTGCCCCTTTGTTCACCTGATTTATTTGATATTTGGTGACCCTCCGTTTTTGATGACACCATGAACTGCAAACAGGCACAACACGATATCGCCCTGTGGGCCGGCCACGATCTGGATGATGCGTCCGAGAAGGAAGCCGTTCGTCGACACATGACGGCTTGCCCGGACTGTCGCAACCATTACCGGCGGATGAAGGGCACCCTCGGTGTTCTCGAAAAGGCCGATCCACCCGCGACGTACGTCTCCGGAGACAGTCTGTGGCCCGAGTTGGCCTCCCGAATCAGTCACACGAAGAATCGTCCCTCAACCCGACAGAATCCGAATGGCTTGTCGGGATGGATGCCCATGCTTGCGATGACCGCTGCCTGCTGTGTTCTCCTGCTGGTCGTCAACAGGCAGCCACAGCCACAGGCAACCGGTCCCATCCCGAAGGGAACGGGAATCGCCGTCCCATCGGTCATGTTGACGGAAGGACCACCCGTGCGACTCCCTCCATCGACATCGACGAACGTGGACAAGCCGTTTGATCAACGGACAGCCGGTGATGACGTGCAACGTCTGGAAAAGCAACTGGAGAATGATCAGCGAAAGCATGGTCGAGGTTTCTGAGTTGCATCGTCGGATTCACTGCTCGATACTGGCGTTGTCTTGTTCAGGGAGACTTTTTGATGCCGCTGTTCGAGTTCCGTTGCCGGATATGTGACCACCAGTTCGAGCAACTCGTCGGGCGTGATGAGAGGCCGGCCTGTCCCCAGTGTGCCGAGTCAGCGGTCGAAAAGCTCATGAGCGTCTCTGCCGGACGCATGGGAACGAGCGGACTCCCGATTGCCTCTGCCTGTCCGCCGTCTGATGCTCCGCCGTGCAGCCCTCACTGCTGCCGCATGCCGTGAATTCGGCACT
Source organism: Planctomycetaceae bacterium (assembly GCA_020426505.1). Lineage (GTDB taxonomy): Bacteria > Planctomycetota > Planctomycetia > Planctomycetales > Planctomycetaceae > JAHBXU01. Next base: position 1,713 of record JAGQPX010000023.1, read on the forward strand.
GGGCCCTCTGCCGCCGGGCAATCTCAAATTTCGGCATTACCTGCCAGTCGTCGTGGGCATATTTCGGCTGAATGAGCCGCCCAATGGGCGGATTCGTCTGCGGAAGGCTGTCCCACCTTGACCCTCCTTGAACAGGGGTCATATTCTCCGCGCCTCTCACAATTCAGGATGATCCTCAGACCATTCCCTCATTCGACCCAAGTCTTCACGAGCGGCGACCACCCTGAGTGGTGCTGTCGCGTGCGATGCCTTGGGTCGAGGTGTGGGCCAGCCGTTGATCGCTTCGTCAAGGATGTCGATGCCCATGTTCAGCCACTCTACTTCACTTCGCTCACTGATGTGCTGCCTGATCTTCGCCGGCCTGGTCGGCTGCCAGGAGATGAACATCTTCCGCTCTCAGAACCCGGATGAGGAGAAGGCAGAAGATTCGCTGTCCCGTGTTCTACGAGAAGAGCAGCAGGCAGGTCGTCGGTCGCTCGTGAAGGAGTACACAGCGATCAGTGGAAACAAGATGACAATCCTCGAAGGCGTGGGGCTCGTCACTAAGCTCGACGCGACTGGCGGTGATTCGCCCAGCACACAACATCGCAAAGCTCTCCTCGATGAGATGCGGCGGCGGCAGATCGACAACCCCAACCAGATTCTCCGCTCGCCATACACGGCGATGGTCGTGGTTCGGGCCTTCCTGCCCGCGCTTGTCGACAAGGGCGAACACATCGACGTCGAAGTTCGTTTGCCGGATGGCTCGGAAGCGACCAGTCTGGCCGGTGGATGGCTGATGAGGTGTGATCTTGTCGAACAGGCCATCGTCGAAGGTCGGGGCGTGATGTCGGGCAAGCGACTCGCGTACGCCGAAGGACCGATCCTCGTTGCCGCACACGCCAGAGACGAAGAGGCAAACTCAAGCTCGCTGATGCGAGGAGTCATCCCCGCCGGCGGTGTCTGTCTGCGGGAATCCAAACCTCTCACGATCCATTTGAGAAACGACTACCGCAGCGTCCGCATGGCGAACCGGATCACGAAACGGATCGGCGAACGATTCCATGACTATGATGAGTACGGAATCCGCCGACCGCTGGCCAAGTTTGAAGCCGACTCGCGGATCGACCTCGAAGTCCATCCGCGCTACAAGGAGAACGATGCTCGTTACCTTGAGGTCGTCGGAAACATCGCATTCAACGAAACGAAAGTCGAACGACAACTCCGCATTCAACGGCTGAGAGACGAATTGATGCAGGGGCCGACGGCGGCGCGGGCGGCTCTGCAACTCGAAGCCATCGGACGGGACGCCAGCAGCGTGTTGAAGGAAGGACTCACCGCTCCGACACTCGAAGCCCGCTTTCACTCAGCCGTTGCCTTGGCCTACATGGGCGTTGATGACGGTGTTCCGGTCCTTGCAGAGGCCGCTGACAAAGAGCGAGCGTTTCGTGTGTTCGCCTTCGCTGCGATGGCCGCATTGGATGGTGGAGAAGCGTATTCGCCGCTGATCGCATTGCTTGACCATCCGAGTACGGAGACACGTTATGGTGCTTTCCGCACTCTCACAACACTCAATCCGAACGATCCGGCCATTCGTGGCGAGGACATGAACGATCAGTTCATCATGCACGTCCTGCCCACACAGGCCGCCCCGTTGATTCACCTCACACGACGACAGAAGACCGAACTGGTATTGTTCGGCGACGACCAGAAGTTCGCCTCGCCGCTGGCCATCAATGCCGGCAAGCACATCTGGGTCACTTCGCAGGTCGGACAGGACCATGTCGTTGTCAGCCGTTATGAGCCAGGCAAAGAGGATCGACGTGTCGAGGTCTCGCCCGAAATCGCTGAGGTCATTCGCACCGTGGTCGATCTGGGCGGCACGTATCCGGACATCGTTCAGATGCTCGTGCAGGCGGAAGATCAGCACAACCTGCCTGGCACGATTGCTATTGATGCCCTGCCACAAGCCGGTCGTCGTTACTCTCGACCGGCCGCCGACCAACTCGCCAGTCGCAACTCAGCTCGTGTCGGCCATCAGAACATGACACCCAACATTTTCCCGCAAACGGGAGATGCAGAACTGCCTGATCAGGGTGAGTTGAACGATGCGGAGACAGACGAAGATGACAACCCTGAAGAGGATTCCCTTTCCGAAGAAGCGTCTGCATCGCTGATCCCTGCATCGGCGGAAACCGGAGATTCGGCCGAGAGTGACGGACGTTCGCTCAAGAAATCATTCCTCTCTGCGGTGTCCGCGTATGACGAGTGAGATCGCCTCCAACTCGGCGATGGCGGTGCACTCCGGTGCCGCCATCGCCTTTTGACGTTCATCACCGTGATGTTGCCCGCCCCGGTTGCCGTGTCCCCTTATGCTCAAGTCCCTCGAACTGTTCGGCTTCAAGAGCTTCGCCGATCGAACGACGTTCGACTTCGCTGAGGGCATTACGTGCGTCGTCGGGCCGAACGGCTCCGGCAAAAGCAACGTGGTCGATGCCCTCAAATGGATTCTGGGGGATCAGTCCGCCAAGAGTCTTCGCGGCAAGGAGATGTCGGACGTCATCTTCAACGGCTCCGCCGGTCGCAAGGGGAGTGCCTTCGCCGAAGCGACGCTGACCTTCGACAACTCCCTCGGCCTGCTGCCGATGGACGCGGCGGAGGTGCAGATCGGTCGTCGACTGTATGCCAGCGGAGACTCAGAATACCTGCTCAATCGCTCCGCCGTCCGGCTCAAGGACATCCGTGAGATGTTCATGGGGACCGGAGCGGGCACGGCAGCCTACAGCATCATTGAACAGGGCCGCGTGGACCAGATTCTCCAGGCGAACCCCACTGCTCGACGTGTCGTGTTCGAAGAGGCAGCGGGGATCAGCCGCTACAAAGCTCGCAAGGTCGAGGCACAGCGACGTCTTGAACGGGTCGACCAGAATCTCCTCCGCCTGCGGGACATCGTCGATGAACTCGAATCCCGAGTGAATGCGACCCGCTCTCAGGCCTCCAAAGCCGCAAAGTACCGGGAGTTCACGAACGAGTTGCGAGAACTCTGGACCGGACTGGCCGCTGATGATTACCGGCAGTCGACCGTTCAGCTGGACGCATACACGCAACAGTCGGAAGACCTGACAGGTCAGCTCGCAGAGACGGACACACAGCTTGCACAACTCAACCAACAACTCAGTGAGATCGACACGACCGTCTCCGAGTTGGACGACGCGGTCCAACAGATGGAACGCCGTCGAGGCACCGGGCGTGAGCAGATGGCCCGTCATGAGTCGACCATCCGACATCTGTCCGCTCAGGAAAGTGAACTGGCCGTCGAGATTGAACGCCTCCGTCGACAGCGGCATGTGCTGCGATTACAGGTGCAGGCAGTCTCCGACGAACTCAACGACAGCACGCAACGTCTGGATCAGTTCCAAATCGAATTCACTGAGCAACAGCAAGCACTCGAAGATCGTGAGCAGCGAATCGATGAGATGCGGGCCGCACTCCATGAGGCCGTGGAAGGGATTGAACGGCAACGCACCGAACGAGACCAGCTGAAATCGGCCTACGACAAACACCTGCGTGAGGTCGATGCGATCGAATCACGACAGGACGCCCTCGCGTTGCAGGACCGGGAACTGGCCGATCGCCTGTCGTCACTCGCTGACGCCCTCACCGATGCGCGTGAGGAATTGGCCGAACGCAAAGTGATATTGCAGCAGGCTCAACAGGTCGTCACCGAGGCTCATCAGCGACTGGAGACCGCTCAGCGTGAGCGACGTCGTCTGCGGGGCGACCACGATGCCATTGAACGACGGATCGCCGAGTGGCGAGAGGAACGGAGTGCCAAGCTCGCACGCCGGCATCTGCTCGAAGACCTCGAAGAACGTCAGGAAGGGCTCAACATCGGTGTGCGAGACATCCTCCGCCGGGCGGCTGAGTCGCGCAAACATCCCTGGAAGCTGATTCGCGGCAATGTCGGACAACTGCTTGACACGGAACTCGATGACGCCCCGTTGCTCGAAGTGGCTCTCGGCTCACGGGTCCAATTGCTTGTCATCGATCAGCTGGCGCCATTGGTTGAATATCTCAACAGTTCGATCGCCGAACTGAACGGACGGGCCGGGTTTCTTGAATTCAAGGGGCCATCACGACGCGGCAGGAGTTTAGCCGACCTGAGTGAATGTGCTGGTATCATTCGGCGGGCGGACCAACTCGTAACGCACTCCGAAGTCCCGGGACTGGCCGAGCGATTGCTCGCAGATACGTGGATCGTCGAGACGCTCGATGCGGCGTTCACCCTTGCAGCGAAAGAGGGAGCCGGTTGCCGGTTTGTCACCTTGCAGGGGGAGCTTCTCGATGCAGACGGGACACTGTACGTGGGCACTGCTCCCAATGAGACAGCCGTCATCTCCCGCAAGACCGAACTGCGGCATTTGCGAGCAGAACTGCAAACACTCACCGCGACCATCACCGCCGAAGAGAAACGTCTGGCCGAATTGGACGCCTCGCTGATGGAGTCCGATGGCGAACTGCAGGTGCTGCAAAGCAACCTCAACGACCACATGGAGCAACTGGCCGTCCGGAAGTCGGAACATGCCTCGCAAGCCGCAGAGTGCGGACGACTGCAGGCCGAGATCGACACGGGCCGGGCTGAGCAGGCACGTCTGACATCACAGGCGGAGTCGCTCGTGTCACAACTCGAAACGCTCAAGCACGAACTCACCGAACATCAGGCGAAACGGGAACAACTCGATTGCAACATCATCGAAGCCGAGGAGATCACCCGTTCGGTGCAGGAGCAGATTCAGCACCTGCACGATGAGACGAATACCGAGCAACTGCAACTCGCCAAGCACGAGGAACGACTCTCGTCGTTGCAGGCGGCCAACATGCGGTTGCTCGACGACCAACGGCTGCGACAACAGCAGACACGTCAGGCCGACGCCCAACTCGTCGCCGCCCTCCGCAAGCAACAGGAGATGAATCGCAATATCCTCGCCGATCGCTCGTCGCTTGCCGAGCTGTTCCTCGCGGACGAAGTGCACTCGCGGGCGAGTCAGGCGCAAAGGTTCGAGCTCGCAGAATGCAAGTCCTCTCGAAAACGCTGGCAGCAGCAGCAGGACAAGCTCCGCGAACAGCATCGACAGCAGAACGACGCCCATCACTCCATCGAGATGCAGACCCGCGATCTGCGACACCAGATGGCATCACTGGCAGAGAAGATCCGGGAAGAGTTCCAGCTCGAATTGACCGAACTCGTCGCACAGGGCGTCACATGTGTTGGCCTGCACGAAGAGAATGCATCACCGTTATCAGAGGATCCAGACGACGAGACACTGACAGAGTTCGACGTCGAGGAACTGGATGAGGAGGAGACGGTTGAAGACGAACTGATGGAAGCCGATGCGGTCGACGACCAGGAAGCCATGCGTGCTGAGGTCGAGGAACGGGTCGAGAAGCTTCGCCGCAAGATCAAGAATCTCGGTTCGATCAACACGGAGAGTCTGGACGAGTTGGACGACATCGAGTCCCGCTACACCGAAATGGCGGCCCAACTGGATGACCTCGTGCAAGCAAAGGCGGTGCTGGAAGACATCATCCGCCGCATCAACACGGAAAGCCGACGTCTGTTTCTGGAGACATTCGAAACCATCCGCGGCCACTTTCAGGAGTTGTACCGCAAACTCTTCGGTGGCGGCGAAGGGGACATCATTCTGGAGGACCCCGACGACGTGCTCGAATGCGGAATCGACATCGTGGCACGTCCGCCCGGCAAGGAACTCCGCAGCATCTCGCTGCTCAGCGGCGGCGAAAAGACCATGACGGCGGTCGGCCTGCTGTTCGCCATGTTCAAGAGCAAACCGAGTCCTTACTGCATCCTGGACGAAGTCGACGCGGCACTCGATGAGGCGAACGTTGACCGCTACGTGAACGTCGTCAAGGAGTTCCGCGAATCAACTCAGTTCGTAATCATCACTCACCGCAAACGGACGATGACAGCCGCAGATCGCCTGTACGGTGTCACAATGGAACAAGCGGGTGTCTCAAAGCGGTTGACGGTCCAATTCGAGGACGTCTCCGAGGACGGCAACTTCCGCACCGAAAACGCCGCCGCGTGACGGCGTCACCTGGTGTCCGACCCGCTTGCGGCGTTGCGAGACCTTTGAGCACCGGACGACTTCTGGACTGCGCTAAGCCGCAAGCGTGTCCGCGGCCTTCACACGATCGTCAAGGCTTGAGTATCGTCGTGCGATGTGCGAGGCTCCGCTCAGCGACAATCCATCTCCTTGGAAGCAATGAAAATGTTAATGCCTTCCGTGACGATTAATGATTCTCACAGTGAATCCTTCGCTTCGGTTTGTCCGGGGCGAGGTTTCAATTGCTTTGAATTCCGAGCGGATGTTGATGGAAGGATAGTCGATGTTCTCGCAACAGACTTTTGTTTTGTTGATGGTTCCACCTCACCGAGTCATGATGGGATTCCAATTCTGTTTCCGTTTCCGAATCGGATTCGTGACGGGCGGTACTCGTGGGATGGTCGGGAGTATCAGTTGCCATTGACGGAGGGGCACCCGCATATGTTGCATGGGTTTGTGCTCGACCGGGCGTGGCGAGTCGTTGAGCAGGGTGACAGCTTCGTGAAGGGGCAGTTTCAGTTAAGCGTCGATGCGCCCGACCGTCTCGAGTTGTGGCCGTGTGATTTCATTCTGGAAGTGACTTACACGATCGCAGGAGCGTCGCTGACGATGGACGTCACGGTGCAGAACCCGGATGACAAGCCGCTGCCGTGGGGGTTCGGGACTCACTCGTACTTCAAGCTTCCGTTGGGCGAAGGGAGTCGAGTTGAGAGTTGTCTCGTACAGACCCCTGCCCATCAGGAGTGGGTCCTCGACGAGTGTATGCCGACGGGCGAACGCCGAAACGTCAGCGAAAACGCAGACCTCCGCGAAGGCGTGTCACTCGCGGGCCGCAAGCTGGATGACGTGTTGACCGACCTGCGGTCGGACGCCGACATGATCGACACCATCGTCACCGACCCACAAGCCGGGCTGCGGATGGTGCAGTCGTTTCCGAAGGACTTCCGAGAACTCGTGGTCTTCACGCCCCCCTGGACGGATGCCGTCTGCATGGAGCCGTACACCTGCGTGACGGATGCCATCAACCTCCAGCCACAAGGCATCGACGCCGGCTGGCGAACGCTCGATCCGGGTGACTCCTTCACGACACAGATTGTGATCCGGGTTGAAAGGGTGTGAAAAGATGAGTCTGGGAAGCTCGATTCGTCGGCGACTTCTCGCAGCTGTGTTGACTCTGTGTAGCCTGGTCGTCATCTACACCCACAAACAGATGAGTCCCAAATTTCTGGCAATGGCATTTGGACCGATGATCCTGATGTATGGACTCATTGGGCTTGTGTTCCCCTTGGCAATGCACGACCCAAAGCCGGAAATGGGCCAAGTCCAACATCTGGTTGAAGGCGGACGTTGGGAAAAGAAAGCTGGAGTCGCTGCGATGCTGGTGGGACTGGCAATTGGAATCGGATGGTGGTCGCTTCAGTAGTCCAACCGCGGATTGTCACGACATAGTTTCTGATCCGGGTTGAGTCTGTGTAGCGGGATCGTCGTCTGCGATCAGGACTCGTTCATCAGTGATCGCTCCGAGCCAGGGGCCGAGTTTGCCGAAGCGACCGCTGTGCAGCATGACCAGATAGGCTGGGACCAGCAATGGGCGAACGACGAACGTGTCAAGCAGCACACCGAAAGCGAGTGCGAAGCCGAGTTCGATCATGCCGAGGAGTGTCCCCGCCATGAGGGAAGAGAACGTGCCGGCCATGATCACGCCACAACTGGAGATGATGCTCCCCGTCTTGATGAGGGCTGCGATGACTCCGTCGACAGGAGGCTTCGTCCGCTGCTCCTCCTCGACGCGTGCCATCAGGAGGATGTTGTAGTCCTCGCCCATCGCGATCAGGATCGTGAACAGGAAGATGGGCACCTTCCAGTCGAGCCCCGCGAAATTGGCCGGGTCACGCATCCAGAAGACTGCAAATGTGACGCCCAGGGTCACAAGATAACTGAACACAACACTGACAATCAGATACATGCAGATGGCCGGCTTACGAAGCAACGCGACCAACACGAGATAGACGGAGAAGACCACCAGAATGTAGATCCTCACCTGGTCGCTGTCGGTGACCGTCTTCAGATCTCGAATGCCGGCGGTCGGTCCGACGCTCAGAACTTCGGTCTGAGCAGCCATCTCCTCTGCATGAGCGACGATCTCGGGTGAACTTGCAATCTGTTCCACATCGGGGGGGACAAACTCCTTCTCAGCGGAAGCCTCATCTGAATCGAGTGCCTCGTCTTCCTCGCCATCGATCGGACCGAATGCGAGATCATCGACTTTCCGTTCGGCGAGCAGTTTGGCGTACGCCTGTGGTAGCGCATCCCGAATGGCCTGCTCGGCTTGAGAGATCAAGTCGATGCTGTCGCGGGAGAAGGGGTCAATCTTGAAGAGCAGATCGAACCGCATCACGTCGCCCGAGAGTTCCCCTTCGCTGCTGAGATAGGTTCGTTGGGCCTGGCTACGAAAGACGGCAGCCCCCTGTCCGAGGCGAGGCTTCTCCGCGTTCATCCCCAACGGGTCTTTCTGACTCCGAATGTCCGCGATCTCCAGTTCGTCCAGTTGCGATGACAGCGCCGTGGTCAAAGCTTCGGCGAAATTCTCCCCCTCCCCGGAACCGGCTGCACCGTCTGGGATATTCAGTTCCGGATAATGAAGCAGAATCGTGGTCGGCCCTGCCGTACCGGCCGCGAAGTGACGTTGGATTGCCTTTGCCCCCGCCACGCTGGCATCATCCTGAGGCAAATCGGAAAGAAGCCCATAGCTCAGATGGTCGTGGTACTTGACGGCAATGCCGGCGAACGGGAGGCAGAGCAGGACCACAGCGATGAACACCGTCGCCGGTCGAGCGAGCAGCGAGTCTGCAATCCGTTTCCAGAGGTCTTCGAGCCATTGCTGCTCCTGCAAATGAGACAGCAGACTGAACCCTCGCGTCCAATCGGCCTCCGGAGTGATCGTTTCGCTGCGGATGTCTGGCCAGAATGCCCATCGTCCACACAGGATCAGAAGTGACGGCGTAAATGTGACCGATGCACAAAGGACGACAAACAGCCCGAACGAGATGGCGATGCCGGCCTGCTGGAATTTGCCGAAGTCGGCGAAGCTCATCATGCCGATGCCACAGATGCTCGTCCCGGCACTCGTCGCCAAGGCGACGCCCACCCTTTGAACGGCGGTCGCAATTGCATCGGGGATGGTGATTCCCTGTTCCAACTCCTCCTTATAACGTGCGATCAGAAACAGACAGTAGTCCACCCCGGCACCGTAGACGACGACGGTGACGTAGACCTCGATGCCGTTGAAGAGTCCGACCCAACCCAGTTGGGCCATGATCCGGAGCAAGTGGATCGTCATCTCGACAGCCAGACCGACTGTGATCAGCGGGATGACCGCGAGCAAAGGAGCCCGGTAGATCAGCAACAACAGAAGAATCACCAGCGCTTTGGTGAACCACTCCGTTTTCGCTGCACTCTCGTGTTCAGCGACCAGCATGTCTCGACCGACTGTTGCCGAACCGCTGATGGCCAGATCGAGGCCGGCGATGTTGAACTCGCCCCATTTATCACGGTGGGTCACACTTTCGACCAATTCTTCAACCCGGTGAATCAACAGCGAGTTACTGCGGTCCAGGAACTCGGTCTTGAGTTCCATCAGAAGCAACGTCGCCTGCCCATCCTCGCTGGCGAGCAACCGGCCGATCTTCTGGCTCGAAGAGGTCCAGACGCCGCGGGTGACAGGAACGTCTTCCGTTTCCGGATCAGTTTCCAGAATCCCGTCGTATGAGAAGTAACCGTGTCCCGTCTCCACCGCGATTTCCTCGAGTTCCGGCCTCAGGACTTCTTCGAGAAAGCGATGGTCATCGGCCGTGAGCCCGCCGGGACGATCGGTTCGGCGCACGATGATGACAACCGTGCTCCCGAGTGGGTTTTGCTGAATGGACGAGCCACTCTTGATATCTCCCTCAAGACTACTGGGGAACGCCCGGCGATAGAGATCTTCTGCCGCCCGGCTGGACGCGTCTTCCGGGAGGAAGACGAACTCGCCGTCCTGAGTCACGCTCGACCAGTCCGGAGCAACGAAGACTGCTGCCAGAATCGCGATCACCCATCCCAAAAGGATCAAGGGCCACGCACGGCTGACAGCTTGACCCAGAGGTTGAAACATCGTGACGACGGCCGGGAATATCGTGAGGGAAAGATTCCAACGAAAGCGACCCGCAATCGCCTGCGTGAACACTCGCCCACGGGCCGGAATATCTGGGGGCAAAACCCCTTAAAGTCAGCGGATGTCGATTCTCAAACGATAAACGTTACGGCCCCACTCTTCTCGCGTCAACGAACTGCACGACGTTTCAGCGAACCGGGATCTCTGACCGATCCGATCAGTTGTTGTGTATCCAGACCTGACATGGACCTAGGTCGACGTCGCTTCGCTTCCACGCCAGTTGATTCGCCATGTGCCCGATCACTGTCGTGATAGCGGGTATCGACCAATCTCACTCCTGAGAAACTGGGCAGAACGACGATTTCGCATAGTTGACAAACCGAATCCTGCTGCAAGAGTTAATTGAGGACGAGCACTCGATATCCGTTCTCAAATATCTCCTGACAGATATCGTTGTCAGTAGCCGTCCCTCACAGAAGTTGAAGACAGACGGGCGGCCGGCTGTCGCCGGGTGAAGCTCTCGTCCTACTGGCCCGCAGGATGATTGAGCCTTACGGGGAATTCCCTCCGCCCGCCTTTTCTTCTGAATGCCGGTTTCTCCTCGCCACCCCGTGCCTTTGCGCCTTCGCTGGCAGCAGGTACCCTGAGTCCGTAACCGTCAGTTGTTGCTGGCCTCACCGATTGGCTCCTCCAGATTCCACAATGAGTTCAAATGACGAACCTTCTCCGTATTTTCGTCTTTACGTTGATCTCAATCCCTTTCACGTCCGGGATCTCACTGTCGGTGAAGGCGGCTGATCATCCCTGGGTCGTGTATGAGGGGACGCAAGGACCGGGTCAGGGGAAACACATCGTGTTAATCTCGGGTGACGAGGAGTATCGGTCCGAAGAGGCATTGCCTCAGCTGGGCAAGATCCTCGCCGAACACCACGGCTTTCGTTGCACCGTACTATTCGCCATCGATCCCAAGACGGGTGACATCAACCCCAATCATGGCAGCAACATCCCGGGTCTTGAGGCACTCGACACCGCTGACCTGATGGTGATCTTTACCCGATTCCGCGACCTGCCGAGCGATCAGATGCAACATGTCGATGAGTACCTGCGGGCGGGAAAACCCGTGATCGGCATGCGGACTTCAACCCACGCCTTCAACGTGAGCGGAGACAAGCCCTGGGCACACTACGGAAACGGCTACCAGGGGGAAAACTCAGCATGGGCAGATGGTTTCGGCCGTCTCGTCCTCGGCGAGAAGTGGATCAGCCATCACGGTCATCACAAACACGAAAGCACTCGCGGGATTCTGGTTGAAGACGCAACGGACCATCCGATCCTGCGGGGGATCAGCGACGGAGAGATTTGGGGTCCCACCGACGTTTACGGCGTCAGGTTGCCACTACCGGGAGACAGTCAACCGCTCGTCCTGGGACAAGTCGTCGCGCGCGACGGTGACTTCAACCCTGACGATGCGTTCTACGGGATGAGCCCGAAGGACTCACAACCCGTGAGCGGCGAAAAGAACGATCCGATGATGCCGATCGCGTGGACCAAGTCTTATCAAGTTCCCGGGGGCGAATCGGGCCGGTCCTTCACGACGACCATGGGGGCATCAACCGACCTCGTCAACGATGGCCTCAGACGTCTGTTGGTCAATGCCGCGTACTGGCTGCTTGAGATGGATGACGAAATCCCTCTCGAAGGGAAGAATGTCTCGCTCGTTGGAAGCTACGAGCCGACAGGTTTCGAGTTTCGATCGGATGACTACTGGTCGAAAAGAAGGATGCACGTCTCAGAGCATCAGGTACATGCAAACAACGAGAACTGACAACTCGTGAGAATCGCGGGGAGCCGTGCATCCTCACTTCTTCGCATCAATGACTCGCACCACAAGTCCGTCATGCCGGAGGACATTGTCGCCATGAGACATGGTCCGGACTGCACGTTTGATCACATCTATGAACGGCTTGCGTACGTAGGAGTAGTAGTTGTGCTTACCATCTTTTCGCAACTTGACGACGCCCGCGTCTCGCAAGAGTGACAGGTGATGACTGACGGCAGGTTGATTGAGTTCAAGCTGCTCACACAGCCCGGCAACGTGGACATCTCCCTGATTGTCCAGGATCAGCAGGATTCTCAGCCGCGTCGAATCCCCCAACAGTTTACACTTACTGGCAAACTCCTCGATGAGATTTACAGGAGGCAGGTCATCACTCATGGTGTCAATCAGATTTCTCCTCCAAATCCACAAACGGATTCGGGAGGTTGGGGATCACAGGAATAAGATGTCTCAGCAGATGAATTGATGATCTCGAACAGAAAGCAGGATCATCGAACTTGAAGGAAACTTCTGACCTGATTGTCTGAGATAGGGAGGCGACAATGTGCGGCATTATGCAACGCTGAATCCGAAGCGTCAATCACAATTCGTCACATAACCCACAACGCATCAACAGGTTCCGATGAATCAACCGTTTGGTGTAAACGACCGTACGTCCTGACCGCCTTGTTCAAGAATTCACACAGCATTCAATAGACATCGTTACGACACAGTTTCCGAGTTCTTGTGACAGATTCCGGATTCTTCTGACTCAACAAGCCGACCAATGGCATCATTCGCCAATCTCGAAGGGCAAAACGCGGTCGTCACCGGTGCATCGTCCGGCATCGGGCGGGCGATCGCCCTCGAATTGGGACGAGCCGGTGCCCATGTGATCGTGCACTTTCGATCGTCCAGGGTAGCTGCTGAGCAAGTCGCTTCGGAAATCTGCCGATTGGGCAATCGCGCCGATGTGATCGCGGCGGATCTGGGCGTCGATCGGGAACGAATCCGCTTTGCGAACGAGTGCTGGAACCACGATTGGGGCCTTCCCACCATCTGGGTCAACAATGCGGGTGTCGACCTGTTGACGGGCGATGCCGCTGGGCTTCATTACGAGGAGAAACTCCAGCGGCTCATCGAGGTTGATGTCAAAGGGACCGTCTTGCTCAGTCGGGACATCGGACGCCGTATGCGCGGAGCAGGACGCGGCGTGATCCTCAACGTCGGATGGGATCAGGCGGCCCACGGGATGGAGGGGGACAGCGGCGAATTATTCGCAACGAGCAAGAATGCGATCATGGGGTTCACCCGCTCGCTCGCCCTCAGCCTCGCACCCGAGGTGCGAGTGAACGCCATCGCCCCCGGCTGGATTCGGACCGCCTGGGGAGAGCACGCCAGCGACGAGTGGCAGCAGCGAGTCCTGCGAGAGACCCCCCTCGCTCGATGGGGCGAGCCCGAAGACATCGCTAAACTCGCAAGGTTTCTGGTGAGTGACGATGCGGCCTACATCACTGGACAGATCATCAATGCCAATGGGGGGGCCGTTCGCTGACCCGCCACAGGAGATCAACATGGCTGATAATGCACTCACACAACAAGAGATCGACGAAGCCTTAAACGGCCTTCCGGGATGGGAACTTCGAGAAGGTTGGCTCCGCCGCAAGTACGGCACGCCCGGCTGGGCACACACGATGCTGCTCGCCAATGCGATCGCCTTCCTCGCTGAAGCTGCCAATCATCATCCGGACCTCGAACTTGGCTATGCACAGGTGATCGTCAAACTTCAAACACACAGCGCCCGTGCAATCACCCACAAGGACACAGCACTTGCAGCGAAGATCGACGAAGTTGCCCGCTGGCAACCGGACGATGAGTCGGCACTGGATGGCTTCCCGAAGAAGTGGATTCATTGAGGGTTGAAGGTCGAGTGTCGAACGTCGAGAGTGGAAACGTTCGACTCAATACTGATGTGGATCGAGGACTCACATGTCAGCCTCTCGCCCTCGAATCCTGTTCGTCACCGGACGGCTTGCGGAGCCGCTCGTGAGGCGGGTCGTCGAGGAAGTGAGTGTCGCGGCCGAGTTTGATGCTGACGTGCAGGTGCTCGGCATCTCCGTCGCAGCACTGATGCACGTCGATTGGGTTCGCCGAAAACTGACCCTTAATGAAACATACGATCGGGTAGTGCTGCCGGGGTGGTGCCAGGGGGACTTGGACGTGTTGTCGACTCAGTTTGGCACCCGGTTCGAGTTGGGGCCGAAGGACATCCGAGATTTGCCTGCAACTTTCGGACACGAGGGAAACTCAGCGGACCTCTCGCAATACGACATCGAGATTCTCGCTGAGATCAATCACGCTCCAAGGTCGAGTGATGCTGAGATCCTGTCGCTGGCACGGCACTATTCCGACAGTGGGGCTGATGTGATCGACTTCGGGACCGTGCCGGGAGAATCATGGTCCCGCGTGGGAGAGGTCACTCGCTTGATGATCGAAGAAGGGCTCCGGGTCTCGATCGACTCGTTCGACCGGACAGAGGTCGAAGCAGCGGTCACTGCGGGAGCCGAACTCGTGCTGAGTTGCAACAGCAGTAACATCGACTGGGCCAAACATCTCGAAGCAGAGTTGGTCGTCATCCCGGACGATCCCCTCGACCTTGCGACCCTGGAACCGTTGATCGACACATTGAGCGCATTCGAATGTCGCTTTCGGGTCGACCCGATCATTGAGCCAATCGGCTTTGGATTCGCAGCGTCGCTGGCCCGCTACTTCGAGACACGCCGCCGCTGGCCTGACGTCCCGGTGATGATGGGGATCGGGAATCTCACCGAACTGACCGAGGTCGACTCCGCGGGCATCAATATGCTGCTGGCGGGCATCTGTCAGGAACTGCGGATCACGAGCGTGCTCACGACCGAAGTCATCAACTGGACTCGATCGGCCGTCCAGGAATTCGATCTTGCCCGACGGCTCGTGCATCACTCCATCACGAACCAGGTGCTCCCCAAGCATGTCGATTCGTCACTTGTGATGCTTCGTGACTCGCGACTGCACGAGTATGGTGCGTCGGCACTTCTGGAAATCGCGGGGAGTCTCAGCGATCCGAACTTCCGTATCTTCGTCGAGCGGGGTGAGATTCACGTCATGAATCGGGACGGATACTGGCGGGGAACAGATGCCTTCGAGTTGTATGACCAGTTGATTTCGACTTGTGATGACCTCGAAACGTCACACACATTCTATCTTGGCTACGAACTGTCGAAAGCTGTGACAGCACTCACGCTTGGAAAACGGTATAATCAGGATCAGTCGCTCGATTGGGGGTTTCTCACTGTGCCGGAGACAAGCCCTCACGACCGACGACGGACCTGACACTGCTCCGACGATGCCTCCCCCCCTTGAGCCCCTACCCTGACACTGATGTCGCTTCCGATTGTTCATGAACTCCATGACGTCCCGGACGCCTTCGCCGCACTAACTGCGATCGCCGACTGGCCCGACGTCGTGCTGCTTGAGAGTGCCCTGCTCCGGGACGGGATTGGTCGCTACTCGTTCCTCACCGCCGATCCCGAGAGAACCTTCAAACTGGCGGTCCCGCGCCTCGGTGATCAACCATTCGAGGCCCTGCGAACCCACCTCAATGGGCGAAGCGCACAACGAGTGGACGGGTTACCTCCCTTTCAGGGAGGAGCGGTCGGTCTACTGTCGTACGAACTGGGACGATGTTGGGAGCGACTACCTCGGGCTGAACATGACGAGTTCGAGCTTCCGGTGATGTTGATCGGCGACTACGACTGGGTCCTAGCCTGGGATCACCTCGAACAGCGCGCATGGATCATCGCTCATGGCTGGGATGGCGGCACGTCGGAGTCCGATCGCGCGAAGGCGGCTGACCGCCGCATTGACTCCGTTCTCGATGCACTGCGTGTTGAAGAGGTTGACCCGCTGCGACCGGCAGCCATGTCGAACGTCCGCATCTCATCCCCAATACATCCCGTTCCCAGTGTCGACGGGGTGCTTAGCAACTTCAGCCGTGAAGAGTACCTGCTGGCGGTCGAGCGAGTCATCGAATACATCCGCGCCGGCGACATTTATCAGGCCAACCTGTCGCAGAGACTGATGTCTCCGGCTCTGGGCACACCTCTGGAGTTGTACGGCAGACTGCGACGACGAAACCCGGCTCCTTTTGCAGGGTACTTCACCCATGACGACTGGGCCGTGATCAGCTCATCTCCCGAACGCTTCGTGCGAGTCGATGACGGAATTGTCGAAACCCGACCGATCAAGGGGACCCGACAGCGTCGTTCGTCTCCGGAAGCTGATCTGCTGACTCGTGACGAACTGCGAGAAAGCGAGAAGGATCAGGCAGAGAACGTCATGATCGTCGACCTGCTGCGAAACGATCTGTCGAAAGTCTGTTGTCCGGGGTCAATCTCGGTCCCGCAGTTGTGCGAGGTCGAAACCTATGAAACCGTGCAACATCTCGTCTCAGAAGTGCGTGGAGAACTGGAGCAAGGTCACGACTTCTGGGATTTGATGACAGCCGTCTTTCCCGGCGGGTCGATTACGGGGGCTCCCAAGGTGCGGGCGATGGAGATCATCACCGAGCTCGAGCAAGTCGCACGCGGCCCCTACTGCGGGTCACTTGTCTACTGCGGATACGACGGCTCCGCAGACAGCAGCATCCTGATTCGCACTTTCGTCCAGCGACACGGTTGGGTGCACTGCCCGGTCGGAGGCGGAATCGTCGCCCCGTCCGACCCGATTGCCGAATACGAAGAGACCCTCCACAAAGCCACAGGCATGCTCCGAGCACTGATGTGACCGCGTCCCAAGCCGACAGCACTGCTGTCGAACTGTTCGTGAAAGACGGACAATCGACACTGTGTAACGCTCATCACAGCGGAACGTGATGGCTACAATCGCGGGCCGACACTCTCTAGGATCACCCGAAACCGAATGACGGAGCATTATGAGCGAGACAGACGAGCAGACACCGACGATCCGCAAGGCCGAGGCGTATCACAACGAGCCGCACACAGATTTCAGCCGGGCTGAGAACCGTGATGCATTTCAAGCTGCCCTGAAGGATGTCGAGAAGCAACTCGGGCAGGAATACCCGGCGGTCATTGACGGCAAGGCCGTGAGTTCACGGAAGTCGATCGTTTCTCTGAACCCGTCTCACAAATCGCAAACAGTCGGGACGGTCACAGCAGCGACTGTCGATCAAGCGGAGCATGCGATCGAAGTTGCTCGACGTGCATTCGAGCAATGGCGGAAGATCGAGACGACACATCGGGCCGAGTATTTGGAGATTATCGCGGCCGAGATGCGAAACCGCCGCTTCGAGTTGGCCGCGTGGATGGTTTACGAGTGCGCTAAGCCGTGGACCGAGGCAGACGGTGATGTCGCTGAAGCGATCGACTTTTGCACGTATTATGCACAGCAAATGCGGCTGCTCGATGTGCCGGTCCAATGTGACTATCCAGGTGAGGAAAACACGTATTTCTATCAGCCGCGCGGCGTGGCGGTCGTTATAGCCCCGTGGAACTTCCCGCTCGCGATCCTGACCGGCATGACGGTCGCCGCGCTTGTGACTGGCAACACAGTCATTATGAAACCGGCTGAGCAATCATCAATCATCGCTGCCAAGTTGTTCGAGATGATCCGCGACGCGGGTGTGCCCGACGGTGTGGTCAGTTATCTGCCCGGATTCGGTGAGGAAATCGGACCCGCATTGGTGCAGAGTCCGGATGTCGATTTGATCGCGTTCACCGGTTCGCGTGAGGTCGGGTTGGCAATCAACCAGCAGGCGGCGGACGCCCCCCCTGCACAGACGCACGTCAAGAAGGTCATCGCCGAGATGGGAGGCAAGAACGCCATCATTGTCGACGAAGACGCGGACCTTGACGAAGCCGTCCAGGGGGTCGTCGGAAGTGCGTTCGGATTTGCCGGCCAGAAATGCTCGGCATGCTCTCGTGTGATTGTCCTCAAACCTGCGTATGACGCTTTCCTCGAACGCCTGAAAAGAGCAACACAGAGCCTCAAGTTCGGCCCAGCGGAAGAACCAGGCACGACAGTCGGTCCGGTGATCGATGAGGAAGCATTCGAGCGGATCAATGATTTCATCGCCATCGGACAAGACGAGTGCACACCCGTCGTCGAGATCAATGCCGGAAAGTTAAGTGAAGAAGGATACTTCATCGGCCCCCATGTGTTTGCTGATGTCGATCCTGAGAGCCGATTGGCACAGAATGAAATCTTCGGTCCGGTCGTTACCGTCATGCGGGCCCGTGATCTCGACGAGGCGTTTGAAATCGCGAACACAACTGACTATGCCCTCACCGGCGGGATGTACAGCCGCAGCCCGAAGAATCTCGCCCGAGCACGCTCTGAATTCCGGGTGGGGAATCTGTATCTCAATCGTCCGATTACCGGCGCCCTCGTGCAGCGTCACCCATTCGGGGGATACAAGATGTCGGGCATCGGCAGCAAAGCAGGCGGCCACGATTATCTGTTGCAGTTTCTCATCCCGATCGCCGTCAGCGAGAACACGCTGCGTCGCGGTTTCGCTCCGCCGCCGGATGATGAGAAGTGACGGATCGCGTTGAAACATCAGACTGCCTTTTCAGCGAGACGACGGCGATTACACTAGGCCGGATGTCGTTCAACTGTTGTGGTGGGATGACACCTTCTCTCGCGAGCCGAGGCCATTCCCGTGGAGTTTCTTCGCAAGTCGCTGACTGAGGGAAGCTGTCTGCTGAATCTGCAGGCGAGCAACATCGAAGGTGTCATCCGTGAATCGGCTGAATTCCTCGTGCAGACGGGACGACTGTCTGAGGCTCAACGAGAGACGGTGGTTACGGGTCTGCTGGCCCGCGAGAAGGTCGTTCCGACCGCCATCGGAAATGCGTGTGCGCTGCCTCACTTCTATGACGATGCGATTGACGCACCGATCATGGTGTTCGTTCGCCTCAAGCGGGCAGCGAACTTTGGTGCCCCGGACGGCATTGCGACCCGGTTCATCTTTCTCCTTCTGGGACCGACCGATCGAGCGGGCGAGCATCTTGACTTGCTCGCCACCATCGCTCGGTTGATGTCCGATCGGGAGTTTCATTTTGAAGCCAGCCGGGCATCGACTCAGCAGGCACTCATCAGTGCGCTCGATCAGCACCTGCTGCGGATGCAGTCAGCAGTCTCGGTCAAGCCGCGTGAGATTTCCGAGGGACTCAAGGCGACAGGCAAACCGTTCGACGGAATCACCCGCGACCTAAAGCGGCGGTTGCCTCACTACCTCAGCGACTTCACTGACGGATTCGACCGCAAATGTCTGGCATCGGTGCTGTTTCTATTCTTTGCCTGCCTCGCTCCGGCGGTGACGTTCGGCGGCATCATGGGATTGGGGACCGACGGACAAATCGGCGCGGTCGAGATGTTGGTCGCGACGGCGGCGTGCGGGGTCGTCTACTCGCTGCTGGCGGGTCAGCCGTTGATCATCCTCGGCGGCATCGGACCGTTGTTGATCTTCACCGTCATCCTGTATCGACTGTGCGGTGACTTCGAATTGCAGAATCAGTTTCTGGGAGTCTACGGCTGGGTCGGACTCTGGACAGGCGGTTTCACGGTGTTGCTTGCTATCACCAACGCCAGCAATCTCATGCGGCACTTCACCCGTTTCACCGATGAAGTCTTCTCGGCGCTGATGTCGGCCATTTTCATTCATGAAGCCGTCAAAGCGATCGTCAACACGTTTAGCACAAGCTTTGCTGATGAACAGGCATCGCATGACACGGCGTTCCTGACGTTACTCCTGGCACTGGGAACATTCTACATCGCGATGTCATTGTCGCGTTTTCGGAAGAGCCATTTCCTGCTTCCGTGGATGCGCGAGTTTCTGGCCGACTTCGGCCCCTCGATCGCGTTGCTCTGCATGGCAATCGTGGCCTTTTGGCTCCGGGATGAGGTATCGCTGAAGACGCTCGTCGTCGGCAGCGGATTCGACACAACGACGGGCCGCCCCTGGTTGGTCGATCTCGGGTCAGTGCCGACATGGATCAAGTTCGCTGCTGCCGGTCCGGCCGCGTTGGCGACTGTACTGGTTTACCTCTCTCAGAATATCACAGCCCGGCTGGTGAACAACCCGGAAAACAAGCTGACCAAGGGAGAGTCATATCACCTCGATCTGGGCGTCGTCGGACTGCTGATCGGTGCCTGTTCGTTCTTCGGCTTCCCGTGGTTATGTGCAGCAACGGTGCGATCACTGGCCCACATGCGGGCATTGGCAGACGTCGAAGAAGTCGTTGGCCGCGGAGGCTCCTCGAAGGACCGCATCATCCATGTGACGGAGAACCGGGTCACTGCATTGGCGATTCACCTGTTGATCGCCGGCACACCGTTTGTGCTGCCATTGCTGAAGTACCTGCCGATGGCCACCCTTTACGGCATCTTCCTCTACATGGGCGTTGTGTCGCTGCAAGGGATGCAGTTTATGGAACGGCTGAGCCTGTGGGTGATGGACTCGTCCCTGTATCCGGCGACGCACTACATCCGCCGCGTGCCGATTCGCGTGATCCATACGTTCACGCTCGTGCAGTTCGTCTGCCTGGCCGTGCTCTGCGTGATCAACGTGATCCCCTCCGAGCCGGTCCGCATTCTGTTCCCTGTCTTTATCGCATTACTGATCCCGATCCGTTGGCTCATGGATCGGTTCTTCGCGAAGGAGCATCTGGCCATTCTCGACGCGGACGAGGAACCGGATGACGAGCAGTCACACTGGTTCTGATGCATACGAAGTCGCGGTGACTCAAAGAACGATAACCGCCTCGCGGGAATCGGCTTCCCACGAGGCGGCTTGACTTACGCGTTCGCCAGGGGCGAACAGTCGCCATTAGCTGAGCGAAGCGTTGACGGTCTCGAAGTGCTTGTTGGCGTTCGTACCGATCGCCTGGATGGCGGTCAGGCAGACCACGACGATCAGAGCGAGCATCACGGCGTACTCAACAGCGGTCGGACCATCTTCAGAAACCATGAAGTCTTTGACGGCGTTGGCGAGATTCTTCATCAGAAAACCCTCATTCTTTCATTATGTAGCCGAACCACCCTAGCGAGAACACCCCGCAATCAATGATTCGTAACCCCCAGAGTTGTTTGCGGCATCCCTTTGTTTTGCCTCGTTGTTTCAGTTGTCAGCGTCCTTGTGACACGGAAACCTATGTCGCACTTCCTGGGAGTCAAACGGGAATTGAAAGTTTTTCCCAATGATGTCCTGCGGCATCGTTCGGTTGTTTCGCCCCGGCATCAATCGGCGCGAAAGTTCGGATTATGTCGGATCAATGTTCACGTTTGGCCTCGATCCGTCGTAGGGATTGACGGATTGCGATCGAACTGAGGCATGTCGACGCACCGAAGAGACCTCGATATCATGAACATTCCATTCGGTATCGTGAGCAATCCGACTCGTCACGTCCGTCAGGAGGCGGAACTTCGCGGCCGCAGTGTCGACTTTCGAACGGTCGACACGCGTAGATGGACTGCCGATTCACTCCGGACACATCTCCAGCCTTCCTATCACGCGTGGCCTGATCCTCCCGTGTCCTCACCATCATTGCACCCTGCTGAACTCCCCGTCGCTGAGCTGTTGACTCAATGCGAGGTGGAGCGTTTGCGGCGATCGGGTCCGGGAGGACAACATCGCAATAAGGTGGAAACGGCGGTTCGCCTGACGCACCGACCCACTGGCGTGACAGCGATGGCGAGCGAACGTCGGAGCCAGTCAGCCAATCTCAACCGAGCGGTGTTTCGCCTGCGGGTGAATCTTGCATTGTCCTCCAGATCAAACCGTGACAAGGAGCCATCGCCGTTGTGGCGTCAGCGATGCGTCAATAGGCGCGTCGTCATCAATCCCCAGCATGACGATTTCCCGCCGCTACTGGCAGAAGTGCTGGATACCCTGAACGCCTACGCATGGGACGCCTCACAGGCCGCTGACTCGCTTGGGTGTACAATCTCTCAACTGGTGAAGTTTCTGCGACAAGAGCCACGTGCCCTCAGCCTCGTGAATCAACGACGTGAGGAACTCGGCCTGATGGTGCTTCATTGACGCGCGTCCATCAGTTGTGTCGTTGTCGGACATTCGTGACAATGAGGGTATCCTTGGCGATGGTCGTCGCCCGCAGGCTGAGCGTTGGAGCGAAGTCTCCCCCGGTATGAATCACCCTACCCCAAATC
The DNA here is from genome assembly GCA_020426505.1 of Planctomycetaceae bacterium. Lineage (GTDB taxonomy): Bacteria > Planctomycetota > Planctomycetia > Planctomycetales > Planctomycetaceae > JAHBXU01. The sequence goes on from JAGQPX010000023.1 coordinate 24,010, forward strand.
GATCTGTATATGCTGCTCCGCTGTCGGGAGTCGCCGCGATTGGTTTCGGGATGTTGCTCTTCTCTGCCGAATTAAGGACCGGGCTGCTGGCAGAGCGGGTCGGCATGTGGGCGCGCGGGCTGTTGATCCTCGCTGCCCTCGGCCTGTCAGTATGGGGACTCAAAGAGATCCTCGCTGACCGCTGGTCGCGCATCTCCCGCACGCCCCAGCGTACTCGCAGCAATCGGTTCATGATGCCCATCGAGGGAGTCATCTACTGTGTGATCATGTTTGTGCTGCTTGCCGGCTCGGTCGTCGGCCGTTCCAACACGCTGATGCTGGTGTTCTCCCTGATGGCCGGCCCTTTCATCATGAATGGGTCCATCATGTTCATGATGCTGAAGCGGTTGTCGGTGAGCCGCAATATGCCGCCGCGCGTGATGGCGGGCGAACCGTTCTGGGTCACGCTGACGCTGACCAACCCCAAACGGCTTCTGGCAGCATGGGTCATCAGCGTCCGCGATGAAGTGAGCAACGGCCTCGAGTCTCTCCGGCCTGAGGTACTCTTCTCCCGCGTGGCACGACGCAGCAGCAAACGGGGACAGTATCAACTGCGACTGAGCCAGCGAGGCCGGTATTCATTTGAATCGATTCAGGTGAACTCTCGCTTCCCGATGGGGCTTGTCGAGCGAGGAGTGGTCCTCGGAGTCCACGATGAGATCTTGGTTTATCCCCGCATCGGTCGGCTGACATCCGACTGGCAGGGGAGAATGATCAGCGCGACACAACTAGCGAGAGGTGCTCGCCCTCGTATCGGAACAATGCACGACGAATTCCACCGCATCCGGGAATATCGACAGGGTGACGACCCGCGCGATATCCACTGGCGGACCTCCGCTCGACGCAATGAACTGATGGTGCGCGAGTATCGTGAGAATCGCGACCGTGAGTTGATTTTGCTGTTGGATCTGTACCTTCCCGCGAATGCCTCGGAAGCCGAACGAGCGCGGTTCGAATTCGCCATCAGTTTTGCGGCGACGATTGCCAGTGAACGGTTATTGAACGGAAGAAGCACGAACCTCTCATTTGCTGCCAATTCATCCCGGCTTCAGGAGTGGCATGGCGCGGCGGAGAACGGCGGCTGGGAACAACTCCTCGACATGTTCGCCATGATGCAGAGCAACCCCCAGGCTGAGTTGTCTGTCCTGCGTGACTTTGCCCGACGTGAACAGACTCCACACAGCCGCACAATCCTCATCTCTTCGATTTCCAGTCGCGTGGACGGAATGGCTTGGGAACAACTGGGAGATGCGGACCTTTCGAGTCAAGCATGGATGGAGCCGCCGCAGGTCATTGTGGCGGACCCCAACGAACTCGCCGTGTTGTTTTCCGCGGAACGTCACGATACTGTCACAAGGTGATCGGATGCAGACGGAAACAAGTCCCCTGACGCAGGCATGGCCGGTGAGATCGCTGTTGCAAGCGAGCGTTGCCTGCCTTGCGGCTTTGGCGGGAGGAATCTTCGCCGCTGCCGAAGGCGGACCGCTGGCAGCAGCGACCATTCCGATTGCTCTGTGTGGCCTGTTGTGGACGGACTACCGGCAAGCATTCTCATTGCATCCCTGGGTAGCCAACGGCCTCGGTCTGTTGGCGTTTGTTGCTGCCGGCTCTGAGTTCTTTGGCGAATCCATCGAAGGACGTCTGCTGGGATTCGGACACCTGTTGTTCTATCTCTCCTGGATTCTTCTGCTGCAGAAAAAAGACACGCCACAGTTTTGGTGGCTCTGCGCCTTGAGCATTCTACAAGTCGCCACGAGTGCGGTCCTCACCAACAACCTCTGGCTGGGGATCTCGCTGATCGCGTATGTTCTGCTGGCGCTATGGACCCTGTCGATCTTTTCGTTGGACCGTGCTGTCCAGCGTGCAACGCACTCGGCGTCGACGTCCACCCCTCCTGCGACGAAGCAACCGGCATACTCTGGTGAGACGAGTGCCGGGCAGAATGCGGTCTCGGCAGAAAACACATCGGGGATGATCTCACCGCGTTTTGTTTTCGGTGTCGTCGTTTATGGTGTCGTCTCGATCTTCGTGGGGCTTCTGTTTTTCCTGTTGACTCCTCGCGTCTGGCTGGGAGGCAACAGTTTCCTGGATGCTCGAACCGAGGCGCTCGCCCGACAGTCGACCGGCTACTCGGAGGAAGTCAGCGTGGGCGACATGGGAGAGAGCCTCGAGAATCACGGCCTTGTGCTTGAAGTCTCATTCACTGACTTCACAACCGGTGAACCCATCGACGTTGAAGAGTATGCTGCACGGCTGGGAGATGACGCTCCTCTCTTTCGTGGAATCGTGCTGGGCACCTACGAGAATGGTCGCTGGTCGGCCGATGACTACGTTCGATCGTTGAATCCGCACCGGGTTCATCCTTCGCGATCCCGACGACCGCTGGTGGAGCAGACCATTCTCCTCCGCCCTCTCGGGACCGACACACTCTTCACCTGTGGGAGCGTCCTGAACTGTCGGCCGGCTGCTGATCGCAGCCCGTATACGACGGAACACGATCGGTTGACCGACACTTTTCGCCGCGTCCAGAACAGCACCGACCCGCCGAACAGATCGAAGCCTTTCGAATATCGGGTTTATTCGCTCCTCAGCGAACGGGGACAGCTGTGGAGAATCGACCCCGGAGAGCAGTGGCGTTATCTGCAAGCCATGACCTCGATCCCGGCGGGACTGGAGCCACTCCGACAACTCGCCGATCAGGTCACACGGACGGAGTCGGGCGATCGGCTTTCGCCGACGGATGCCGTCGAACGGCTCGTCACTCTCCTGCGAGATTCGGGCGAGTATGGATATTCATCCGACTTGTCGATCCACGATCCCACGATTGACCCGGTCGTCGACTTTCTGATGAACCGCAAAGTGGGTCACTGCGAGTATTACGCTTCATCCCTCACACTCATGCTGCGTTCGATCGGTATCCCGGCTCGCTACGTCAACGGCTTCAAGGGAGGCAAGCTCAACCCGAAAACCGGGAAATATGAGGTCCGTCAATTGCATGCCCATGCGTGGGTCGAAGCGTTCGTCAACGGCAACTGGCAAACACTCGACCCGACTCCCGCTGCACGCGACCAGGCGGTGAACGACATCAGTGACGCATCCCACTTCTGGTCCGACATGGCGGCGAACATGCGGAACCTGTGGACGCTCGGCATGACAATGAGCGGCGATGAACAACAGAACCTGTTCCTCAAGCCGTTGGAGGAACCGACGAAGGGCATCGTCGATTCGCTGGAGTCCCTTGCGTCAGCGTTCACTCCAGGCAGCGGGGGGGGGGGTTCATCGAGTCAGTCGGCCCAATCAATCATCCTGCGTGCCGCAGCCGCGCTGACAGGTCTGGTAATCCTGTTCGCTGGGTCCTCATGGCTCATCAAGGGGGTGAGAGGACCGCTTCGGCGCAGAATGACGTCCCGACAAAACCGCAAACAACGCACCTCTCCGACGATCGCCTTTTACGAGCGGTTCCTCGCCATCCTCGCCAAGCAAGGGCATCAGCGAACCGACTCGCAAACACCTCGTGAGTTCGCCCTGGGCCTCAGTCAAAAACTGTCATCAAACGGCTCGTCGAATGGCGAACTGCGTCTGCCCGAGTCGCTGACGACCGCGTTCTACCGGGTACGATACGGCCAACACACTCTCCCTCCTGCACAACTCAACGAGCTCAACGCGTCCCTCGATCAGTTCGAGCGATCTCTGCAAAACGGAAAATCGTAACATCGTAGTCGTTGAGACGCGCAATTAAAGAGCGGCACGAGCATTTCGCCCGGCCGCTCTGTGCATTAATCGAAACCGCGAACAGTCCGCAAGAAATCGTTTGTCAGCGACTGTCCAATGAACCGGTTTCAAAACCGCTTGACGGGGAGGGTGGCAGGGTCAGAAGCATAACGGATGGCCTTGCAATCACCGGACCGGGCCTTCCCGTTGGTCGGACCCGGCCACCTGACTAGCAGGTATTGAAACGATCCCTTGAGAGTCTCCGGTCAACTTCCCAGATCGGGTGTGCCGTTGAAGCCGGCCTTCCGCAACGCCTGCACGGCCTTCCGCACATCGACGCCATCACCCTTGATCGTGACCACGCTCTTCTCCATGTCGCCGGCGACTTCGCTGATGCCTTCAACGTCCTCCAGTGCTTCCTTCACGCCGTTGACGCATCCGCCACAGCAGAGATGCACATCCTTGATGGCGAACTCGTTCGAGGTGGTCCCCTTCTTGACATTAATCTTCGGCAGCTTGATCCGCTCCTCGCCCAGAGTCGCCCGTCCTGCAAAGCCAGCCTTAGCCAATTCTGCGATTGCATTCTGTGCCACTTCCGAAGACTCCGCCTGAAACACGATGGAGCCGGCATCCTTGTCGATCGTCAGGCCGGACACGCCCTCAGCACCCTCCAAGGCTGCGGTCGCCCCTTTCACGCATTTGCCACAACAGAGGTGAACCCCTTTGACCGTCACATCACCGGCTTGAACAGCACCAGCAAACAAACAAGCCGCCAAACCCGCTATCACATATCGCATCGTCTCATCTCCCTGGAGAAGTCAGTGTCCGGAAAGTGGCCACGAAGCTGACATCGTCACCGAGGCTCATTCTCTCGCGAGATCGAAGTGGCGTCAATTGCCAATTGACCCGGGATAAGTGCTCCCTTCTGCCTCGGAGCATTGGCATCAACACCACGCGGGGGTATTTGAATTCGTAGGGAAATGTGCCACTTCGACCTCCTCGAACTGAAATGAGGGCACTCTCATCTTCTGCTCCGTCGAATGGGAGCGTTCGCTTCGCGGATGAGTTGTGCGAGGCTGAACGCCAGAAACAACAGACATCCGCCAAAGAACACCGGGCCGATCACCGACCGATTCGCGGCCAATCGTGAGTCGCCGTCGGTACTGGGCAGGTACTGGACCTCAACACTCGGTTGACCTTCAAGCTCGGAAGGGAGCGGCACCCAATCCTTGTCGTGCTGCGTGTCTCCAGCCGCGTTGGTGAACTCGTACTCAATCCCCAGCCGGGGTCCCGACTGCCCATGTCTCGTCGGCACGGTGAACTCGTACTGTCGTGTGACTGTCGCCGTGACTGTGGTGCTCCGCAGGGCGTACTTCAGTTCGTTGAACGAGTACCACCCGGAGATGACGAACGCGATGACCGCTGCGACCAACAACCCGGCGTTCCGTTGCTCGACATCTTCGTCGACGAACGTCGTCTTGAGCATCGGTGAATAACGTTTGGGATGCATGAGGGCATGATACCTGACTGACACCAGCTTGGGAGACGGTTTTCACGTGATGACCGTTCGCGTAGGCTGAATGCTCAACCTCTCTGGAGCGACACACATGCAATGTATCCGACCACTCCTCGTTCTCATCCCGCTGCTGACTGCAACGCTTGTTCATGCTGATGACGCGCGGCCCAACGTGCTGTTCATTGCCATCGATGATCAGAACGACTGGATCGGTTGTTTGAACGGGCATCCGCAGGTGCAGACGCCGCACATTGACCGACTGGCCGCTCGCGGAACGTTGTTCACGAATGCTCATTGTCAGTCGCCCTTGTGCAATCCGTCACGGACGAGTCTGCTCACCGGGATGCGACCCTCGACGACCGGCGTTTACGGACTGGCACCCTGGTTCCGCAAGGTGGACGAGCTACGCGACCTCGTGACGTTGCCGCAGTACTTCTCGCAGCACGGCTATCGCACGCTGAGTGCTGGCAAGATCTTCCACGGGAACATCGACCGTCGCAGTGAGCAGACCGAGTTCGACGAGTACGGGCCTCCATCAGGCATCGGTGCGAAGCCCAAGGCGAAACTGGTCAAGACGCCGAACCCGCATCCACTTGTCGACTGGGGCACCTTCCCGCATGAGGACCAGGACAAAGGGGACTGGCAGGTCGCGAGTTGGGCGGTCGACAAGTTGGAGGGGGACATGCCGCAGCCGTTCTTTCTGGCCGCCGGGTTCTTTCTGCCGCACGTCCCCTGTTACGCGACGCAGCAGTGGTTCGACCTGTACCCCGAAGACTCGCTCCTGTTGCCGCCGGTCCGTCGTGATGATCGGGACGACACGCCCCGCTTCTCGTGGTACCTGCATTGGAAGCTGCCCGAGCCGCGACTCAAGTTTCTGGAAGAGGCCGACCAATGGACGAACCTCGTTCGCTCGTACCTCGCCTGCACCAGCTTCGTCGACTCGCAGGTGGGCCGGATTCTCGATGCGCTGGATGCAAGTGAGCACGCTGACAACACGATCATCGTCCTCTGGTCCGATCACGGCTGGCATCTGGGCGAGAAGCTGATCACCGGCAAGAACACCCTCTGGGACCGAGGCACCCGCGTGCCGCTCATCTTTGCAGGACCGGGCGTCTCGAAAGGAGCCCGGTGTCATGAGCCGGCAGAGCTCCTCGACATCTACCCCACCCTCGTCGACCTCTGCGGACTGCCAACGAAGGGCGAACTCGAAGGGCACTCACTCGTCCCCCAACTCACCCGTGCCAACACGCCCCGCGATTGGCCCGCCATCACCACTCACAACCAGCACAACCACGGCATCCGCACGAGCCAGTGGCGATACATCCAGTACGCCGACGGCTCCGAAGAACTCTACGACATGGTCGCCGACCCTCACGAATGGGACAACCTCGCGACCAACTCGGCCTACGGAGACGTCATCGAAGAACTACGCGGACATCTCCCGAGCATCAACACACACGCCGTCCCCGGCAGCGCCCACCGCATCCTGCTCTACGACAACGGCCAACCCAACTGGGAAGGCGAAGACATCATGGCGGATGATCCGATCCCAGAACTGTGAGAAAGCCTACCAGCCGCACCCGTCAGGAAGCGGAAATGCAGGACGTCCTCAACTCCGAGTTCCGCTTCCTGACGGGCGCGGCTAGTGGCTCATCCGAGCTGAATT
>JAGQPX010000192.1 GCA_020426505.1 Planctomycetaceae bacterium
TAGAGATAAACGCGCGCCGCACTAAGCTGTGGTGTTCCGTGAGTGGTTGTTGATTTCAATGCAAATGAAACAGCCGCATGATCGCATCAAGCAATCCGTGCGGCGTGCCGTCGCGGGCTTCGTCGCGGAGGGTTTCCAACGGCGGATGTAACAGCTTGTTGACGATGCGTTCGACCGTTCGATCGATCGCCTGCTGATCGCCTTCTGAGAGCTGTGGCAACTTGCGATAGAGCACGTCCAACTCCTGCCGACTGACATCGTGCCAGCGTTCGCGCAGCCGTTGCACAATTGGGCCGGTTGCCTTGTGGTAGATGTCGTGCATGAAGCGGGACGTCTCTTCCTCGATGATGTCCCGCGCCTTGGCAATCTCAGTTGTACGCGTGGCACGATTCCGCTCGCACGTCCGTTCGAGGTCGTCGATGTCGTACAGGAATACCCCTTCGTCAACGTCCGCCACATCGGAGGCAAAGTCACGCGGGGCGCCCAGATCGAGAATGAAGACCGGCTTGCCCGAACTTTTCTGTCGAGCCTGCCGGAAACGATTGGCGTCGACGATCGGATCATGCGCTCCGGTCGTGCTGACGATGACATCTGCGCGGCTGAGCCAGTCATCCAGTTCGTCCCACGATGATGCACGTCCGCGAAACGCCGATGCCACCTGCACCGCCCGATCGTGTGTGCGATTGACCACCACGATCTCTCCAACCCCCTCATTTTGGAGATACCGGAGCGTCTCCTCAGCCATCTCACCCGCTCCAATGACGAGGATCGTTTTGTCATCGAACCGGTCGAAAATGCTGCGGCCAAACTCGCCGACGGCCACGCTGGCGATTGAAATGCGGCCTTCCGACAGTCGCGTTTCCGTCCGCACACGTCGAGAGACATTGAGAGCTCGCTGAAACAGGGCGTTCGTCAGCGGACCGTTGGCATTTCCTTTCGTGGCGACCTCATATGCAGACTTCACCTGCGAAACGATCTGGTTCTCGCCGAGCACCATGCTGTCGACGCTGCAGGCAACTTTAAACAGATGCCTGACCGCTTCCGCCCCCGTCTGTTCGAGCAGGTCTCCCAGAAACGCCTCGACCGGGACCTGATGAAACTCGGAGAAAAACGTCGCGAGTTGTTCCGACGTCGGAGCGTCGCTCGCATCCTCCTGTGCCGTGTAGATTTCGACCCGGTTGCAAGTCGACACGACCACATGCTCAGACGAGGGGAATCGCTGCCGCAACTCATCATACGCGCGCAGCAGATCGTCCTCCGAAGAGAAGGCGAGCTTCTCCCGGACCGACAGATCGGCTGTCTGATGATTGCAGTAGACGACTTGGACGTTCACGTCGAGAGTTGAGCGTTGAGGGTTGAGGGTTGAGAGACAAGTGGCTGATGGCTGATGGCTGATGGCTGGCTGTCAGCGACTCCGTGCACGCCTCCACTGGAGAAGACTTGAAGAATAATCAGCGTGAGCAGCAGGAAGCCGCAGGCCCAGACGGTGCGCCAGGCGACGAGGCGACCGGGAGTGCGACGGGCCGTTAACAACCAGGCGAACAGTGCCATCATGACCAGCCAGGTGATCACGCTGACGACGATGCTCGGCTCCGTCAGACGAACCGACTGCACCGCAGGATCACTGGCGAGTGACAAGCCCACGCCCGTCACCATCCCCAACGACAGCAGGGGCACGGAGATGATGACCGACCACCAGTTGAGTCGACCGAGTCGTTCGAGGCTGGGAAGTTCCAGTCCATCTTCCAGCAGCTTCTTCTCACGGAGACGCCGATGCTGGACGAGGTACATCACGCTGAAGACCAGTCCGACCACAACGCCCGCAGCCCCCAACACCCACATCGCCGCGTGAAGCATCCCCCAGCCGCGCGTCACACTGAGACCGGAACTTGTCTGACTGACGAAGCGTGAGACGCCAACCAGCCCCACCACAATCGGCAACAGGAACACTCCGAACCCCCGGCTGCTGTCGATCGTGCTCACGTAGAGATAGATCAGTACTGCAAGCCATGCGAGGACCAGCATCCAATCGTGCGTCGAAGTCAGCAGAGGAGGCAAGTCTGCCGCTCGCGACCGCTCGAACAAATACGCCGTGTGAGCCACAAAACCTGCAAAGGCGAATACCACCGCGACCCACCGCGCAACACTACTCTTCACCCACAGCCGTGTGATCTCGATGACCAGAGCACACAGGTAGCTGGCAAAAAAACAGAGAAGAGTGACGTTACTGAGCATGGAGAATACACGAATGAGAATCCGCCCGATTATACACGCTTGTCACTCCGGGTTCCTCATCGATTCGGGCGTTTACGGGGACACTCCGGCCTATCTCGACTCGTCCTGCAGTCCGTATTCGTCGATCTTCTTGTGGAGCGTATTGCGGTTGATACCGAGTTGGGTCGCCGTCTTCGTCTGCACCCCATGACACTGCCGAAGAACCTGCAGAATCAACTCCTTCTCGACGAGCGCCATGACCTCTGCGTGGACATTCTCACGGCCGTGATTCTCGGCGAGGCCGTGGGTCACGAGGTCCTTACAGATGGACGGCAGGTCTTTGGGTACCGAACGTCCCCATCGCACCGGAGCCTTGCCCAGCACATGCGGAGGCAACAAGTCCTCCGTGATGACATCGCCCGTTGCCAGCACAATAGCCCGTTCGATGTAGTTCTCCAGTTCGCGGACGTTGCCCGGCCAGGAGTACATTTGCAGCATTCGGAGCGCCTTCGCGTCAATGCGAGGCACCGCCCGCTCGTTCTCTTCCGCATATTTATGCAGAAAAAAGTCGACCAATGCGGGAATGTCATCCCCCCGGTCGCGCAGAGGTGGCAGATAGATGGGCACCACATTCAATCGGTAATACAGGTCTTCACGGAACTTTTCCTCATCGACCAATTCAGCAAGGTCACGGTTGGTTGCAGCGACAATGCGGCAGTCGACGTGAATCGTCTTCGTGTCACCAACCCGTTCAAACTCCTGCTCCTGAAGCACTCGCAGCAATTTGACCTGAAGCGTGTAGCTGACGGAGTTGATTTCATCGAGAAAGATCGTCCCGCCGTGAGCCGCCTCGAACCGACCCGTGCGATTGTCGATCGCACTGGTGAACGCACCTTTGACGTGCCCGAACAGTTCGCTCTCCAGAAGGCTCTCGCTCAGAGCACCGCAGTTCACCCGAATGAACGGACCGGTCGCCCGGCTGCTCAGTTCGTGAATCGCCTTGGCAAACAGTTCTTTGCCTGTCCCCGTCTCGCCGAGCAGCAGCACGGTCGCCTGACTGTCCGCAGCCCGACGCGTCAACTGGTAGACATCCCGCATGGGGGTCGAGTCGCCAATCATCCCATTGAGGACCGGAGCCTCATCCAAAATCGCAGTGTCCACAACGTCCTTCCCAGTGACTCGTCACACAGCAGCACTGGCGGGCACAGCACGCTGACCAATGCCTTCAATATAGGCACCTCTTGCGGCTCATCAAGAGGAGAAGGCGTGGCTTCAGCAATCATTCACGAAAAAGAACTGCAAAATGCCTCAATCGTGCGCATGGGAATTCACTTGCGACATCTGATGAGGCAGCCCAAGCGATTTGCTGTGTCGATTATGACGATTCCGAGGGCGGGGCAGCGGCCATCTGCTCTCGGAACTGCTCACATTCCGCTACGGGACGTGTGCAGGCTTCGCAGAGCGGATTTCCCTGCTCATCCTTCAGCCCGTTGAGTCCACCACACGAGCCCTGTAACCGTCGATTCGAGAGAATGACGCCGATCGCCATCCCCAGAATCGCTAGGCCAAACACCCCAGCCGCGATGAGCATCGTACTGACTGTGTTCGAAGCAGGTGTGTTGATTTGTGCAGCGCGAGTCGGGGGGAAGGCAGCCGTCTGGAAAGTGCTGAACCCATCCCCCTTGTGCACCACAAACATGGCCGCAAGCCCGCGATCCTCCGCCATGCGACGCCCCTCGACCGGCCCCAGCACAATCAGCGCCGTTGCCCAGGCATCAGCCGTCATACAGTCATCAGCGATGACAGAAACCGACGCAAGCGAATGTTCAGTCGGGCGCCCGGTTCTCGGATCGATCGTATGTGAATAACGCTTGCCGTCAGTCTCGACGTAGTTGCGATAGTCGCCAGAAGTGGCGAGCGACAAGTCTCGGAGATCAACAACGGCCTGCACTTCACGTATTCCGGTAACAGGTCGTTCGATGCCAATACTCCACGGACGACCGTCATTGTGAGTCCCCAACGTTCTGACTTCCCCACCAATCTCGACCATGTACTCAGTGATCATCTGTCGATGGAGCAAAGCAGCCACACGATCGACCGCGTCTCCCTTGGCGATGGCGTTGAGATCCAGTCGAACTGCTGGGTCGCTCTTCCGCAGGGCTGGAGGCGAGCTGCGGACTTCGATTTTGTCGACCCCTACGTGCTGACGAGTCTCTGAGATCTGCTCCTCAGTCGGCACGTTGAGTGGCTTCTGCTCTGGTCCGAAACTCCACAACCTCACCAGCGGAGCCACCGTCGGATCGAACGCACCGTCAGTCTGCTGGCTGATCGTAATTGCCGATTCGACAACACGAGCGGTGTCTTCCGAGACCGGGAACCAGTCATCGCTCGTATTGGCATTGAACCGTGACAACTCCGAATCGTCTCGCCACAACGACATCTGCTGGTCGATTTCTTCGACCAGATTGTTGACCTGAATGTTAAGATCATTCACGGTCGACTGGTCCCCTCCGACGAACTTGACGGAGTAACTCGTCCCAAAGGCACTTCCTTGAAAATCGTGCTCTGGAATCAAGCCGCCAAATGACTTGGCCTGTATCGCTACGACAAGAACAGAGATTATCGTGCAACGACGCAGAACGGAGGGAGGCAGAGATCGCAATCGTGTCGTCATGCAGTCATCCTATCACCCACCGCCCTCGGGACAAGCAAGTTCGTCGCCCCCTGGTCCAACAACAACGAGGGCGCGGGCGTAAGAGAGTGAGTGGGTGGGTGTCGCCAGACTTTCTCGGAGAACACCAAATGCGAGACCTGACGAACCCCCGGATCATTTGGCTGAAAGGGTGGCTTTTCGCGGTCGGGGCCATCATCTCGGCCGGGTTGTTGCTGTGGGAGAGCCGGTCGTTGAGAGTGGCAGCACTGCTGGCGATCTGCGTCTGGTGCAGTTGCCGGTTCTAATTTTTTGCCTTCGGCGTCGTTGAGTGGTACGTCGATCCCGAATTCCGCTTTCGCGGAATGGGTTCGTTCGTGAAGTATTTGCTCAACCGACGGAAACAAACCGTTCGATCGCAACACGACGACGACGGGGCTTCACGTTTCTCGAACGATGGCGTCACTCGTAAGTCGTGAGTTGCGGGTCGAGTGCCGGCTCCGACGAGGCACCCTTGACGACGACATGTCGCACCTTCTCTTTCTCGACCTTGGCGACTGTGATTGTGAGAAGGCCGTGTCGAGTCTCAGCTGACACCTCGTCCGGATTGACGGAGGCGGGCAGCGGGATCGATCGCTTGAAGCGACCGCGCGGCCGTTCGCGACGACGGATCTGGCCTTCCTGATTCGTCGCCCGAATCGGGGCCGTCACCGTGAGCATGTTGCCGGCGAGCGTGACGTCGACTGAACCCGGATCAATTCCGGGCAGTTCGACCTCGACCAGCACTGACTCACCCGTCTCGATGACATCAATCGGCGGGCACCAGTCCCGTTCAACCCCCTTCATGCCGAGTTGGTCCATCGCCCGCTCTCCCTGCGTCCAGGCAACGTCCAACCAACGGTCAAGTTCATGTCTGAGTCGCTCCACGGACGACGTCAACAGACTCTCAGGTTGTTGCGATTCGGTGTTCATCAGAATTTGCCTCCACGATGATTTGTCTAAGGTCCTTCGAAATGACTGCCATCTGCGGCGCCCGTATCTCAACAATGACGGATGCATCGAATTCCAAACGAGTCCAAAGCGATCCCTCCCTCAGTATATCCTAGCTCGCAAATGGCGATTGAAGAAGACCCGTCTCCTGTGGAGATTCCAATAAGTGTCAATGTCACGGGAATAATCGACCATTCGTGGGGATCGATCATGTAGTGAATCCGCAACGTCACTCAGTCTCCTGATCCGATTGAGGTCACAATGAGTGTGCTGAAACAACACCCCGACGGCCCGCGCCTCGGCCTGTGGTTCGTCCTGTCGCTGGCAATCTTGGCGAATTCGACCGGTTGCCCGAAGACATCCTACGACGTCGAAATGTCCACACGTCACGGGAAGGTCGAACGCAAGATCGTCGTCAGTGATGAACGCCAGCCGCAGGGTGTTGATGATGCGGCGAAACAGGCGACGATCGAAGAACTCCTCCTTTCCGAGGCATACGGAACGCCCGTCGAACGGGACAACAATCGCCTGCTGATCGCTGGCGGGACCTTTACGTCGCAGTTGCCCAATGATATCGGCGGGTCGGGCATGGTCCACGTCTACCGGTCGAGTCTCGGAACACTCCATGTCTATCTGGAACGATTCCGTGGCTCCGACGACCTCGCTTCACAGGTCGATGAGATCACACGAGCCTCGAACGAACTCGTCGATCATGCTCACGAGTGGGTCGGCCGGGAGTGCAAAGACCCACAGATCGCTGCTCGGATCCACGACTACCTTGAGTCGAACGGGAAGCAGGACCTGCGGAATCTTGGGCTCTTCGTCTGGGGCATTCAAGTGGCATCATCGAATCTGACGCAGGAGAATCTCTTCGACGACATGCTGTCACGCGTCATGCAGTACGCTCTGGAGCGTAACTATGTCGAGCTTGATGATGTTCCCGATTTGATGCGGCTGGATCAGCTGGACAACGATGCATCCGGTCTCGCCATCGTGAGGCGATTCTCAGCGAGGTATCTCGCCATCAATGTGGACGACATCGAACAGGTGTTTCCCGCAATGAAGAGTCGGCCGACGTTTGAGAGTTCGATCCGGGAAGTTATCTCCGATGAGCAGTTCGCCTCTCTGTTCCATTCCGTCTTTCGACTTCGAATCTTCGGGAACGATGACATCACCGTGAGATTCTCACTTCCGCAGGAACCTCTCTGGACGAACGGCAAATGGGTCGACGAAGAAAAGCGTCTCGAATGGAAGGGCTCCATCCCTCCGCGCGAGGATGCCAAGCTCGGCGTGCTCCCCACACAGTGCTTTGCCGTCTGGTGTGAGCCGGACGTAGACTTTCAGCAGGCGCACTTTGGTCGAGTGATCGTCGACGGCGAAGAACTCGCGGAATATGTCCTCTGGGAAGCCGCACTGACCGACAACGAGTCTCAGGAGTGGAACACATTCACCGAAACACTCACACCTGAGGACGATCTCTCAGAGAGCGTCGGTGAGTTTGCGTTCTCAACGACCCCGGAGATGCCACAAGTGCAGTTGATGGACACACCCCGTCGGGTGCTGACGTCAGCACATGACTGACGCCCCTACTACATCGACAGAAAGCCGTTCGACTCCAGATAGGCGATGACTTCGTCAGCGAGTTCGTCGATGCCTTTGTTGTCCGAGTCGAGGGTGATCTCGGCGTTCTCAGGGGCTTCGTACGGGTCGTCGATGCCGGTGAAGCCTTTGATCTCGCCGGCTCGTGCCTTCTTGTAAAGGCCTTTGGGGTCACGACCTTCGCACGTTTCGAGGGAGGCGTCGGCGAGGATCTCGACAAACTCACCGTCCGGCAGCAAGGCACGGACTGCATCGCGGTCGGCTCGGTAAGGGGAGATGAAAGCGGTCAATGTGATGAGGCCGGCATCAGAGAACAGCTTGGCAACCTCGCCGATACGACGGATGTTCTCAGCTCGGTCTTCAGCGGAGAAGCCTAGGTTCTTGTTCAGCCCCATGCGGATGTTGTCGCCATCGAGGAGATAGGTGTGCTTGCCCATCTCGTGCAGCTTGTGGTCAACCGTGTTGGCGATCGTGCTCTTGCCGCTGCCGGAGAGGCCGGTGAACCAGAGTACGGCCCCCTTCTGCCCTTTGAGCTTCTCGCGGTCTTCGCTCGAAACGCGGTGATCGTGCCAGTGAACGTTCGTTGCCTTCTGCTCAGCCATCGGAGAGTTGCCTTGAGTGTTAATTGGTGATTTGAGAAGGGGAAATCGTAGGACAGAGGCGATTCCCCTGCAACTGCGAATTGCATGGGCCACATCAGAGCCGCGCCCGTCAGGAAGCGGCCGCTCACACGGATGGAATGGTGAATGAACCGATCAACCTCATAGAGCGGCCGCTTCCTCACGGGCGCGGCTCTGTTACGCAAGCGCCTGTTGCATGTCGGCGACGAGGTCTTCGATGCCGATGGAGACGCGGATCGTCTCCGAGTGTTCAGCAGCACTCGTACCCTACTGAAATTGCGAGACAGCACCAACAGATTTCGGCACGAATCGCCCTCCATGTCTCCTGCAACGCCGGAACTACCTCGTACGTGGCATAGACGAAAGACTGCCGTCGGGATCGTTCTTCGTCCTCACCAGATTCGAGTTTGACCAGTGTTTCATGATATGCCAACGGACACTGTGGATTATTGCAGCACGTTGACCAATACCCTTGAGGAAAGACGGGAACACCTGCGAATTGAGATTTGGGGAGGTCAAGCACTCCCTTAACACCCCACCACTCGAACGCCGATTTCATCTGATCGGTTTCCGGTTTTGGACGAATGAGGCAACGATTGTTCCATGCATCAAGCGTTGCGCGTGCGATGCCTTCAGGAATTGGATCGAGGGAAATTGACGAGCGTGGGGTCTCGATAAGTCCTCCAACGTGTCGAAACGGTGTTTCCTCACTGATGTCATTTCGATAGTCGTATCCCGGATGAGTGCTCAGCAGCGGTTCAATGACATCATCGGAGAGCACGCGATATTGCGTTCCAGGCGGGCAAAGAGCGCAGTAATAGATCGGCAGTCGATTCAAGTGGGAGAATGTTCTTCGAACGACGATCGGGACATCCTCGCGAGACAGATCGAAGTCCAGAATGTGACTCAATCCATTCTGGCAATGAGGACAGACTGCACCGGAGTGGGTCACTGGACCTCCAGCGTAATGTCCGGTTTCCTCTTCTGTGGCTTTGAGCCTGGTACCGATCTGGAAAAGCGAGTCTTGTGTCCAGTCTGTTGGGACAACGATCGACTTGTCCGGACACGGAGAAGGATCGCTCGGATCGCAAAACTGATCACTGCGAAAAGATTCGTATCGATACTTGTCGAGCATTGAACGTGTCAGATTCCGATGAGATCGCTACTGATCTACTTAATCAGTCCTCACTTAGCCAGTGCCTGTTGCATATCAGCGACGAGGTCGTCCGGGTGTTCGATGCCGATGGAGACGCGGATCGTCTTCTCGGTGATGCCTGCTTCGCGGCGGGCCGCTTCGGTCATCGAGGCGTGGCTCATCGTTTCCGGGTACTCGATCAACGACTCAACCCCCCCCAGCGACTCAGCCAGCGCGTAGAGTGTGACTTTCTCGAAGACCTTCTCAGCAGCCGGTCGACCGCCAGCGACGTCGAAGCTGAGCATGGCTCCGAAACCGTCCTGCTGACGTTTGGCCAGTTCGTGACCGGGGTGCGATTCGAGGCCGGGGTAGTACACGGTCTCGACCGCGGGGTGCTCGTGCAGCATGCGGGCGACAGCCATCGCCCCGCGTTGATGGGCCTCCATCCGCGGACCGAGCGTCTTGACGCCTCGCAAGACGAGCCAGGCATCGAAGGGTGAACAACCGAGACCGAGGGCATTGACGATATAGGCGATTCGCTCCTTGTTCTCCTCGTCCCGTGTGACGATACATCCGCCGACGACGTCCGAATGACCGTTGAGGTACTTCGTTGTCGAGTGAATGACGACGTCGACACCATGCTCGAACGGGCGTTGCAGATAGGGCGAGAGGAACGTGTTGTCCGCGATCGTCGTGCAGCCGGTCTCCTTCGCGATCGCTGTGATGGCAGCGATGTCGACCAGATTGAGCAACGGGTTGCTCGGCGTCTCGATCCAGATGCCCTTCGTCTCGACCGTGAGGGCCTCCCTGACATTCGCCGGGTCCCCCATGTTGACGAACGAGAACTTGATCCCCATCGATGTGAACACGTCTGCAAACAGACGGTACGTGCCGCCGTAGATGTCGTGACCCGCGATGATGTGGTCACCCGGCTTGAACAGGTGCATGCAGGCGGTGATGGCCGCCATGCCGGTGCAGGTCGCCTTGCAGTCGATGCCCCCTTCGAGCGAGGCGATGTTCTCCTCCATCGCCGATCGCGTCGGGTTGCCGCTGCGGGTGTAGTCGAACCCTTTGTTCGTGTTGAGGTCGTCCCAATAGAAGGTCGACGACGGGTAGATGGGCGTGATGCAACTATTGTAAGCCGTGTCCTTGTTGACACCCGTATGCACGGCTCGTGTCTCGAACTGCATTGTGTGGCCTTTGGCTGATGGCGGTTAGCTGATGGCGCAAGATTCTAGAGAAGTGGACAGACTGTGTGAATCACCGAGTCATCAATGTAGCCGGCCTTCGCCAGAAGCCGGACTTTGTGTGGAAATTGTACGTCGATCGTTCCGCCGTGTGGCGACGACGGCAACCGGGAAATCTCATCTCGCAGACTGGAGATCGAACGTCGCGGACGGTAGAGTGGTGAACAAGTGAATACGCACCTTTTGCCAAGGCGGGTTTATGTCCGACACGATTATTTGTCCGAATTGTCAGGTCGATATCGAGGTTACGGAGGCGATCTCCGCGCAGCTGCGGGCTCAACTCAAGCAGCAGTTTGATGCCGAGACACGCAAGCGTGATAGCGAGTTCGCCCAGCGAGAGGCAGCACTGACGGAATCGCGGAAAGAGCTCCTCAAGGCACAACAGGAACTCGAACAGTCACGCGAGGCGATTGACGAGCAGGTCAGCACGCGACTGGCCGAGGAACGCAAACGCATCGCTGCGGAGGCACTCGCCAAGGCACAGGAGTCGGTCGGGACCGAACTCAAGGATGCCCAGGCACAATTGGGCGACCTGAAACAGAAGCTGCAACAGACGCAGCAGGCCGAGCTTGATCTCCGCAAACAGAAGCGGGAACTCGAAGAACAGACTGAGCAACTCGAACTGACGGTCGCCCGCAAGTTGGATGAGGAGCGGCAGAAAATCCGAGCCGACGCCAAGCGCGAGGCAGCTGAGGAGACCGAACTCAATCTTGCCGAGCGCGAGAAAGTCATCGGCGACCTTCGCAAGCAGATCGCGGAACTCAAACGGCAGTCTGAGCAGTCGTCGCAGCAGTTGCAGGGCGAGGTAATGGAACTTGGCCTTGAGGACCTGCTCCGTCGGGAGTTTCCTTTCGATGAGATTGTGCCTGTCCCCAAAGGCATCCACGGCGGCGATGTGACTCAGCATGTGCGTGACAACAACGGTGAGACGTGCGGCGTCATCCTCTGGGAGTCGAAACGAACCAAACGCTGGAATGGCGACTGGCTCCCGAAGCTGCGTGACGACCAACGGGCCTCCAAGGCACAAATTGCTGCCATCGCCACGACCGAGATGCCGCCCGATCTCACGACGTTCGGCTGCATCGAGGGGGTGTGGGTCACGAATCGCAGTTGCGTCGCCGGACTGGCGAGCGCTCTGCGTGCCGGGCTGGTCGAGGTCGCCATGGCCAAACGTTCGCTTCAAGGTCGGCAGGACAAGATGACGGTCCTCTACGGTTATCTCTCTGGTCCCGACTTCCGTCATCGCGTGGAAGGCATCGTCGAATCGTTCGTCACCCTCAAGGACGATCTGGAGAAAGAGAAACGCTCCATGCAACGCATGTGGGCCAAACGTGAGAAACAACTCGAACGAGCTGTGTTCAGCACGTCCAGTCTTTACGGCGATCTCGGAGCCATCATCGGCGCGAGCCTGCCGCAGATCGAACAACTCGAACTCACGGCCCTCGAAGGTCCAGACAGCGACGAGTGATCATGCATCCGTTTAGTGCGGCGGTTGTTTAAGTGT